>NZ_JBSFKD010000010.1:0-220348 GCF_053598395.1 Streptomyces sp. NPDC001135
TATCAGATCTTTTCTCGATCCGATTTCCTCGGTGCTTTCCAGGTTCCCGCTTCCGCGTTTCCCTTTCCGGCGGTTCCGACTTTATCAGAAGTTCTGAGTCGGCTTTCCCACCCGCTCCGGGCACCTGTGTCCAGCGTATGAAGTGCTGGGGTTCCCGGTTGGGCGGAGCCGTAAACGTACTGGAGCGGGGCGCCCCGATGCAAATCGAGGCGCCCCGCTCCGGGCTCGCGTCGGCCGGCTGCCGACGAGGCGTCAGACCTCCACGACCACCGGCAGGATCATCGGCCTGCGGCGATAGGTGTCCGAGACCCACTTGCCGAGGGTGCGGCGGACGAGTTGCTGGAGCTGGTGGGGCTCCACGACACCGTCCTGGGCCGACCGCTCCAGTACTTCCGTGATCTTCGGGATGACGTCGGTGAAGGCCGAGTCCTCGATGCCGGAACCGCGCGCCTGGACGTGCGGGCCACCGGTGATCTTGCCGGTGGACGAGTCCACGACCACGAAGACCGAGATGATGCCCTCGTCTCCGAGGATCTTGCGGTCCTTGAGAGCCGGCTCGCCGACGTCCCCGACCGAGAGGCCGTCGACGTAGACGTAACCGGCCTGGACCTTGCCGGAGATCTTGGCCTTGCCCTCGACCAGGTCGACCGCCACGCCGTCCTCGGCGATGACGATCCGGTCGTGCGGGACTCCGGTGAGCGCTCCCAGCTCGGCGTTGGCCCGCAGGTGGCGCCACTCCCCGTGCACCGGCATCAGGTTCTTCGGGCGGCAGATGTTGTAGAAGTACAGCAGCTCGCCCGCGGACGCGTGGCCGGAGACGTGCACCTTGGCATTGCCCTTGTGGACCACGTTGGCGCCCCAGCGGGTCAGGCCGTTGATCACCCGGTAGACCGCGTTCTCGTTTCCGGGGATGAGCGAGGACGCGAGGATGACCGTGTCGCCCTCGACGATGCGGATCTGGTGGTCACGGTTGGCCATGCGGGACAGGGCCGCCATCGGCTCGCCCTGGGAGCCCGTGCAGACCAGGACCACCTCGTGGTCGGGCAGGTCGTCCAGCGTCCTGACGTCGACCACCAGGCCCGGCGGGACCTTCAGGTAGCCGAGGTCGCGGGCGATGCCCATGTTGCGGACCATCGAACGGCCGACGAAGGCGACCCGGCGGCCGTACTCGTGGGCCGCGTCCAGAATCTGCTGGATGCGGTGGACGTGGCTGGCGAAGCTCGCCACGATGATCCGCTTGCGGGCGCCGGCGAAGACCTGCCGCAGCACGCTGGAGATGTCGCGCTCGTGCGGGGTGAAGCCCGGGACCTCGGCGTTCGTGGAGTCGCTGAGCAGGAGGTCGATGCCCTCCTCGCTCAGCCGGGCGAAGGCGTGCAGGTCGGTGAGGCGGTTGTCCAGCGGGAGCTGGTCCATCTTGAAGTCGCCGGTGTGCACCGCCATGCCCGCGGGGGTGCGGATGGCGACGGCCAGGGCGTCCGGGATGGAGTGGTTGACGGCGACGAACTCGCAGTCGAAGGGGCCGATGCGCTCGCGGTTCCCCTCCGCCACCTCGAGGGTGTACGGGCGGATGCGGTGCTCCTGGAGCTTGGCCTCGATCAGGGCGAGGGTCAGCTTGGAGCCGATCAGCGGGATGTCCGGCTTCTCGCGGAGCAGGAACGGGACACCGCCGATGTGGTCCTCGTGGCCGTGCGTGAGGACGATGCCCTCGATGTCGTCGAGACGGTCCCGGATGGACGAGAAGTCCGGCAGGATCAGGTCGATTCCGGGCTGCTCCTCCTCCGGGAAGAGCACTCCGCAGTCGACGATCAGCAGACGGCCGCCGTACTCGAAGACCGTCATGTTCCGGCCGATCTCGCCGAGACCGCCGAGCGGGGTGACCCGCAGACCGCCCTCCGGGAGCGGCGGGGGCGGACCGAGTTCGGGATGCGGATGACTCAAAAGACCCTCCTCACCACACGCGCCACGTACCGGTCGGGCACGTGGCGCGCATGACGTTCGTGCAGAAGCAGTTGTCGTTGTGGGGTGCGGGCACCGGTGGCCCGCCTCTTCTGTTGTTCTTCAGTTGTGAAGCCTGTGTGCTGCCAAGTCTGTTGTCAGAGCTGTACCCCGCCGGCGGCAAGATCGATCTTGAGCTGGGCGATCTCCTCGGGCGAGCACTCGACCATGGGCGAGCGCAGGGGTCCCGCGGGCAGGCCCTGCAGAGCGAGCGCGGCCTTGGTGGTCATCACGCCCTGGGTGCGGAACATGCCGGTGTAGACCGGGAGCAGCTTCTGGTGGATCTCGGTGGCCTTGACGACGTCGCCGGAGACGTAGGCGTCGACCAGGGCGCGCAGGTCGGGGGTGACGACGTGGCCGACGACCGAGACGAAGCCGACCGCGCCCACGGAGAGCAGCGGGAGGTTCAGCATGTCGTCGCCGGAGTACCAGGCGAGGCCGGACCGGGCGATGGCCCAGCTGGCGCGGCCGAGGTCGCCCTTGGCGTCCTTGTTGGCGACGATCCGGGGGTGCTCGGCGAGCCGGACGAGGGTCTCGGTGCTGATCGGGACGCCGCTGCGGCCGGGGATGTCGTAGAGCATGACCGGCAGGCCGGTGGCGTCCGCGACGGCCGTGAAGTGCCGGTAGAGGCCCTCCTGCGGGGGCTTGTTGTAGTACGGCGTGACGACGAGCAGGCCGTGTGCGCCGACGCGCTCGGCCTCGCGGGCCAGCTCGATGCTGTGGTGGGTGTCGTTGGTGCCGACGCCGGCGACGACGTGGGCGCGGTCGCCGACCGCCTCCAGTACGGCTCGTACGAGGTCCGATTTCTCCGCGTCGCTGGTGGTGGGGGACTCGCCGGTGGTGCCGTTGACGATCAGGCCGTCGTTGCCTGCGTCCACCAGGTGGGCGGCGAGCCGCTGCGCGCCGTCGAGGTCGAGTGCGCCGTCCGCCGTGAAGGGCGTGACCATGGCGGTGAGGACCCGCCCGAAGGGGGTCTGCGGAGTCGAGGTCGGAGCCATGGGTAACACGCTACTCGGTGCTCAATGCGCGGTCTGCCCGTGGGGTGTCGGGAAAGTCAGGACAAATGCGGAGCCCGGCACTGCCTGCTCGGGGGTTCAAGCAGTGCCGGGTCCGTTTGATCAGGCTAGATGAACTTCTCTAAATGCCGCAATACGGACACTTCGCGAGGCTGATCCGGACATCCGTTCCTGGTGGGGGAACAGAGCTTCGTAGGCCTTGCCTTACGGGGCCACACGTCCGTTCGCGTTGAAGGCGGCGTACGTGAGCGGCATGAGCTTCGCCCACTCCGCCTCCATCTTCTCGCCGACCATCTCGATCTCCCGCTGCGGGAAGGACGGCACCTTGGCCAGCTCGTGCTGGGTGCGCAGACCGAGGAAATGCATCAGGGAGCGGGCGTTGCAGGTGGCGTACATCGAGGAGTACAGGCCGACGGGGAGGGCGGCGCGGGCGACCTCACGGGCGACGCCCTCGGCGAGCATCTTCCGGTAGGCGCCGTAGGCCTGCTCGTACGACTCCCGCAAGGTGCTGCTGACGGCCTCGTGCTGGGCCGGGGTGCCCTCGACGAAGACGTACTTGCCGGGGCGGCCCTCCTGGACCAGCTTGCGGTCGGCGCCGGGGACGTAGAAGACCGGCTCCAGCTCCCGGTAGCGCCCGGACTCCTCGTTGTACGACCAGCCGACGCGGTGCCGCATGAACTCACGGAACACGAAGATCGGGGCGCTGATGAAGAACGTCATCGAATTGTGCTCGAACGGGCTGCCGTGCCGGTCGCGCATCAGGTAGTTGATCAGCCCCTTGGAGCGCTCGGGGTCCTTCTTCAGCTCGTCCAGGGACTGCTCGCCGGCGGTCGAGACCCGCGCGGCGAAGAGGACGTCGGCGTCCGAAGCGCTGGACTTCACCAGCTCGACGGTGACGTCACTGCGGAACGTGAGCGACTCGGGGGTGGTCACGGGGGTTGGGGTCCTTCCCATCACAGCTGTGGTTCGCGCCCACCTTACGGGGCACCCGCCCGGGCCACGGCAGTACCTCACCTCAAAAATCCCACCACGGATTTTTTCCGACATGGGCACCTTTTGTGTCACTCGAGCGTCTGTACCGGTGAGGCCTGCTCGTTCGATCCCCGAGAGGAGACGTAACCGCGATGTTCCGTCGCCGCGAGCCCGTACCCTTCGCCTTCCTGGCCGAGGCGGACCGGTTCAGCAGCAATGTCACTCCCCCGCCACGTCAGCGGGTGTCCTTCGGCGAGATGGCCGGGCGCTCGCTGCTGGGTCTCACGATCGTCGCCGGGCTGGTGGGAGCCCTCATACTCGGCCTGCCGGCGATGTCGACGCCGTCCAGTACGCCGGTGCAGCAGTCCCAGGCCTCCCAGGGGCACTGACTCTTCCGGCCGCCCACGGGTGGTGAGCGGGAACACCGGCGGATAGCCTCACCGGGCACAGCTCACGCAAGGATTGTGAGGACCAGCCGTGCCCCTGTCCTTCCTGACGGCCGACCGGACCTTCGAGGCCGCCGCCGAGAGCGCGCTGCCGTACGACGACCGGGAGCGCTGGCGGCGCCCCTACCGTCCCGGTCCCTGGCGTGTGGCCGCGGCGGCACTGGTGCTGCTGTTCGCCTCCTTCGTGCTGTTCGCCGCGGTGGCCCTCGCCCTGACCGACTCGGTGTCCTCCGGCGGAGCGGTCTTCGTCGCGGCGCTCATGGTGATCGCCGGCGCGCTGCGACTGCTGCGCATGGGCGTGTGGGTCAGCGGCCGGGGGCTGCGCCAGGTCGGTTTCCTGGTGACGCGTACGGCGCCGTGGGCCCGGGTGGTCTCCGTACGGACCGTGCAGCAGCCGGTGCGCTGGCTGGGGCTGCCGCGGACGGTGCAGGGGCAGGCGCTGGTGCTCGTCCGCAAGGACCGGTCCGCCAAGGACGCGGCGCCGCTGCTCACCACGCACACGCTGGACTTCCTGGGCCGCCCGGCCGCCTTCGACCGGGCCGCGGACGTGGTGGAGGCGTGGGCGGCGGAGTGCGGGCGGCCGTAGGGGCCGGTTCGCCGTGCCGAGCGGTGCCGCTGCGCCGCGGAGGGGCGCGGGGTACCGGGCGACCGGCCACGGCGCACGGGCACTCGCGCACGCCCCGGGCCGGTTCGGCGCATGGGCGCCGCGGTCAGGCCTGGACCGGTTTTCCGTCGTGCAGGGCGATAGCCCTCTGCATGGCCTTGCGGGCGCGTGGCGTGTCGCGGGCGTCGTGGTAGGCGACGGCGAGGCGGAACCAGCAGCGCCAGTCGTCGGGTGACGTCTCGGTCTCGGCCTTGCGCCTGGCGAAGACCTCGTCGGCCGAGTCGCGGTCGATCCGGCCGCTGGGCAGGCGCTTCAGCTCGTCGACCGGCAGTCCGCCCTCGGCGTCCAGCTCGGCGGCGAGGGCGTTGGCCCTGCGGACGAACTGGGTGTTCTTCCACAGGAACCACAGGCCGATGACCGGCAGGATCAACACCGCGACCCCGAAGGTGACGGTGACGACCGTGCCGGACTCGATGAGCATCACGCCGCGGCTGCCGACCAGGACGAAGTAGAAGACCAGGACGGCGGCCGTGACGAGGTAGGTGATCTTCGCGCGCATGGCAGGGTCTGTCTCAGCTCAGGTCCAGGAAGTGTTCCAGGCCGAACGTCAGGCCCGGAGTGGTCACCACGCGGCGGGCGCCGAGCAGGATGCCCGGCATGAAGCTGCTGTGGTGCAGGGAGTCGTGGCGGATCGTCAGGGTCTCGCCCTCGCCGCCGAGCAGCACCTCCTGGTGGGCCAGCAGGCCGCGCAGGCGGACGGCGTGGACCGGGATCCCGTCGACGCTGGCGCCCCGCGCGCCGTCCAGGGCCGTGGCGGTGGCGTCCGGTGCCGGGGCCGTACCGGCCGCCCGGCGGGCCTCGGCGATGAGCTGGGCGGTGCGGGTGGCCGTACCGCTCGGGGCGTCCACCTTGTTCGGGTGGTGCAGCTCGACCACCTCGACCGACTCGAAGTACGGCGCGGCGATCTGCGCGAACTTCATCGTCAGGACGGCCCCGATGGAGAAGTTCGGCGCGATGAGCACACCGGTCTCGGGGGACTCGGCGAGCCGGCCCTTCAGCTGCGCGAGGCGCTCCTCGGTCCAGCCCGTCGTGCCGACGACCGCGTGGATGCCGTGGCGCACGCAGAAGTCGAGGTTGTCCATGACGGAGTCCGGGGTGGTCAGCTCCACCGCGACCTGGGCGCCGGCCGCCGTCAGCGTCTCCAGCGTGTCGCCCCGGCCGAGGGCGGCGACCAGCTCCATGTCCTCGGCGGCCTCGACCGCCCTGACCGCCTCGGACCCGATCCGGCCCTTGGCACCGAGGACCGCCACGCGCAGCTTGCTCATCTCTTGCTTCCTTACGGGAGTGACCGGGAGGGGTTAGGCGACGGCGTCGTGCAGCCGCGCGGCCTGCTTGTCCTTCAGCGGACCGATGACCGACAGCGACGGGCGCTGTCCCAGGATGTCGCGGGCGACCGCGCGGACCTCGTCCGGGGTGACCGCCGCCATCCGGTCCAGCATGTCGTCGACGGACATCTGCTCGCCCCAGCACAGCTCGCTCTTGCCGATGCGGTTCATCAGCGCGCCGGTGTCCTCGAGACCGAGGACGGTGGAGCCCTGGAGCTGGCCGACGGCGCGGGCGATCTCGTCGTCGGTGAGGCCGTTGGCGGCGACGTGGTCGAGTTCGTCGCGGCAGATCCGCAGCACGTCGTGCACCTGGCTCGGCCGGCAGCCGGCGTACACGCCGAACAGGCCGCAGTCGGCGAAGCCGGAGGTGTACGAGTACACGCTGTACGCCAGGCCCCGCTTCTCGCGGACCTCCTGGAAGAGGCGGGAGGACATGCCGCCGCCGAGGGCGGTGTTGAGCACGGCCATGGCCCAGCGCCGGTCGTCGGTGCGGGCGAGGCCGGGCATACCGAGGAGGACGTGCGCCTGCTCGGTCTTGCGGCCGAGCAGTTCGACCTTGCCGGAGGTGCGGATCGTACGGCTGCCGTCGCGCGGGGCGATGGGCTGCGCGTCGGCGTTCCGGAGGGCGTCCGCCTTCTCGAAGGCCGCGCGGACCTGTCGTACGACCTTGGCGTGGTCGATGTTGCCGGCGCAGGCGACCACGAGGTGGGTCGGGTCGTAGTGCTTCCGGTAGAAGCGGCGGATGCGGTCGGCGGTGAGGGCGTTGACGGTGTCGACCGTGCCGAGGACCGGGCGGCCGAGGGCGGTGTCGCCGAACATGGTGTGCGCGAACAGGTCGTGCACGCAGTCGCCCGGGTCGTCCTCGGTCATGGCGATCTCTTCGAGGATCGCGCCGCGCTCGACGTCGACGTCCTCCTCGAGGATGAGCGAGCCGGTCAGCATGTCGCAGACGACGTCGATGGCGAGCGGCAGGTCGGTGTCGAGCACGCGCGCGTAGTAACACGTGTACTCCTTCGCCGTGAACGCGTTCATCTCGCCGCCGACGGCGTCGAGCGCGGAGGAGATGTCCAGCGCGCTGCGCTTGCGCGTGCCCTTGAAGAGCAGGTGCTCCAGGTAGTGCGTGGCGCCGTTCAGGGCCGCGGTCTCGTCGCGGGAGCCGACGTGCGCCCAGATGCCGAACGTCGCGGAGCGGACCGAGGGCAGGGTCTCGGTGACGATGCGCAGGCCGCCCGGAAGGGTGGTCTTGCGGACCGTGCCGATGCCGTTCTGGCCCTTGATGAGGGTTTGGGTACGGGCGACGGCCCGCGCCTCCGAAGAGGTGCGGGCCGTCGCCTTGGAGCTACGGGACGTCACTGCTCGGCGTCGTCCTTCTGCGTCTCGTCGGAAGAGCCTTCCTCGCCCTCGATCACGGGAACGAGGGAGAGCTTGCCGCGGGAGTCGATCTCGGCGATCTCGACCTGGACCTTCTGGCCCACGCCGAGGACGTCCTCGACGTTCTCCACGCGCTTGCCGCCGGCGAGCTTGCGGATCTGCGAGATGTGCAGCAGACCGTCCTTGCCGGGCAGCAGGGAGACGAACGCACCGAAGGTGGTCGTCTTGACGACCGTACCGAGGTAGCGCTCGCCGACCTCGGGCATCGTCGGGTTGGCGATGCCGTTGATCGTGGCGCGGGCGGCCTCCGCCGAGGGACCGTCGGCGGCACCGATGTAGATCGTGCCGTCGTCCTCGATGGTGATCTCGGCGCCCGTGTCCTCCTGGATCTGGTTGATCATCTTGCCCTTGGGGCCGATGACCTCGCCGATCTTGTCGACCGGGATCTTGACGGTGATGATCCGCGGAGCGTGCGGGCTCATCTCGTCGGGCCGGTCGATGGCCTCCATCATCACGTCGAGGATGTGCAGGCGGGCGTCGCGGGCCTGCTTGAGGGCCGCGGCCAGGACGGAGGCCGGGATGCCGTCCAGCTTGGTGTCGAGCTGGAGGGCGGTCACGAACTCCTTGGTGCCGGCGACCTTGAAGTCCATGTCGCCGAAGGCGTCCTCGGCACCGAGGATGTCGGTGAGGGTGACGTAGTGCGTCTCGCCCTCGATCTCCTGGGAGATCAGGCCCATGGCGATACCGGCGACCGGGGCCTTGAGCGGCACACCGGCGTTCAGCAGCGACATGGTGGAGGCGCAGACCGAGCCCATGGACGTCGAGCCGTTGGAGCTCAGCGCCTCGGAGACCTGGCGGATCGCGTACGGGAACTCCTCGCGCGTCGGCAGGACCGGCACGAGGGCGCGCTCGGCGAGGGCGCCGTGGCCGATCTCGCGGCGCTTCGGGGAGCCGACGCGGCCGGTCTCGCCGGTGGAGTACGGCGGGAAGTTGTAGTTGTGCATGTAGCGCTTGCGGGTCACCGGGGAGAGGGTGTCCAGCTGCTGCTCCATGCGGAGCATGTTGAGGGTGGTGACGCCCAGGATCTGGGTCTCGCCACGCTCGAACACCGCGGAACCGTGCACCCGCGGGATGGCCTCGACCTCGGCGGCCAGCGTACGGATGTCCGTGACGCCACGGCCGTCGATGCGCTTCTTCTCCTTGATGACGCGCTCGCGGACCAGGGTCTTGGTCAGCGAGCGGTACGCGGCGGAGATCTCCTTCTCGCGGCCCTCGAACTCCGGCAGGAGCTTCTCGGCGGCGAGCGCCTTGACGCGGTCCAGCTCGGCCTCGCGCTCCTGCTTGCCGGCGATGGTGAGCGCCTGGGCCAGCTCGGGGCGGACGGCCGCGGTCAGGGCCTCCAGGACGTCGTCCTGGTAGTCCAGGAAGATCGGGAACTCACCGGTCGGCTTCGCGGCCTTGGCGGCGAGGTCGGCCTGGGCGCGGCACAGGACCTTGATGAAGGGCTTCGCGGCCTCCAGACCGGCGGCGACGACCTCCTCGGTCGGCGCCTCGGAACCGCCCTCGACCAGCTGGATGGTCTTCTCGGTGGCCTCGGCCTCGACCATCATGATCGCGACGTCGCCGTCCTCCAGGACACGGCCGGCGACCACCATGTCGAAGACGGCGTCCTCGAGCTCGGTGTGCGTCGGGAAGGCGACCCACTGACCGCGGATCAGCGCGACGCGGACGCCGCCGATCGGGCCGGAGAAGGGCAGACCGGCCAGCTGCGTGGACGCGGACGCGGCGTTGATCGCCACGACGTCGTACAGGTGGTCGGGGTTGAGCGCCATGATCGTGGCGACGACCTGGATCTCGTTGCGCAGGCCCTTCTTGAAGGACGGGCGCAGCGGGCGGTCGATCAGTCGGCAGGTGAGGATGGCGTCCTCGGACGGCCGGCCCTCACGGCGGAAGAAGCTGCCGGGGATCTTCCCGGCCGCGTACATCCGCTCCTCGACGTCCACCGTCAGCGGGAAGAAGTCGAGCTGGTCCTTGGGGTTCTTGGAGGCGGTGGTGGCCGACAGCACCATGGTGTCGTCGTCCAGGTACGCCACGGCGGAACCGGCGGCCTGCTTGGCCAGGCGGCCCGTCTCGAAGCGGATGGTACGGGTGCCGAAGGGGCCGTTGTCGATGACGGCCTCGGCGTAGTGGGTCTCGTTCTCCACTAGCGTTTTCTCCGTTACTTATCGTCTTTCGTCCCTTGGCTGCCCGTGTGGCAGGGGGACGGTGGTGGAGAAGCGCGCCGTCTGGTGCGGGCCGGTCTTCGATCGAAGCACCCGGGGCTCGCATCCCCCGGGGGCCACTACCGAGGACCGGCGGCGGCGAGGAGCGCTTCTCCTCGTTCTACGTCGTACGTCGTGCTGTGCCGTACGCCGTTCTGTGTCGTGCGTATTGCGTTGTGCTACCACACTACAAAGCGTGAGTGACACTCCGCACGTTTCCACGTGTACGACGAAGGGAGCGGTCCCCGGGTGCTACCGGGAACCGCTCCCTTCACGGCGTCTTACTTGGCGCCCGCCGCACCACGGCGGATGCCGAGGCGGTCGACCAGCGTACGGAAGCGCTGGATGTCCTTCTTCGCCAGGTACTGGAGAAGGCGGCGGCGCTGACCGACGAGGATCAGCAGGCCACGACGGGAGTGGTGGTCGTGCTTGTGGGTCTTGAGGTGCTCCGTCAGGTCGGAGATCCGACGGGAGAGCAGAGCGACCTGGACCTCGGGGGAGCCGGTGTCACCCTCCTTGGTACCGAACTCGCCGATGATCTGCTTCTTCGTAGCGGCGTCGAGCGACACGCGTACTCCTCATAGTCTGTTGAGTGCCTCCGAGTGCCCCCGGTCTGCGTCTCGGGGGAGCTTCCGTTACTCGGGAGGCGGGGATCCGCTGGGCGCGGCCACCAGAACCGACGGTTCCGGGGGTGCGTACACAAACGGCCGTCACCCAGGGTACCAGCAGGTGGCCGGCACCTTTCCCCCGCTCCCCGAACCACCCGGACGGGGGGCCGCGGGCCACTAGGGTGAGCGCCGGGACCGTACGCACGCCGGAAGGGGATCGCGCCACGATGACGGAGACGGAAGCGGAGATCAAGGCACGCAAGGAGCGGGAGCGGGACGAGCTGTACGCGCTCGACATCTCGGGCGTGGAGTGGCACTGCGCGCCCGGCGCGGAGGAGCACGAGGAGCGCGTCGAGATCGCTTACCTGCCCGACGGAGCCGTGGCGATGCGCTCCTCCCTCGACCACGGCACCGTGCTGCGGTACACCGAGGCGGAGTGGCGGGCGTTCGTGCTGGGGGCGCGGGACGGGGAGTTCGACCTGGAGCCCAACGAGCGCAACGGCGGTCTCGCGGCGCAGTGAACGGAACACGGGAAAAGGGGCGGCACGCATGCGTGCCGCCCCTTTTCCCGTAGCGCCGGTCCTCAGCTGGTCATCGCCCGTGCGCGCGCGTACACGTCGAACACGGCCAGCGCCAGCGGGATCAGGGTGAGCAGGACGAAGCTCTCGGCGATCTCCAGGAAACGCCCCCAGAAGGGGGTGACACCGCGCCGCGGAGTGATCAGACCGATCGCGGTGACCAGGGCGGCGGCCGCGCCGACCGCCGCAGCGAGCCAGACGCTGCGGATGTCGAGGGCGGTGGTGTCGCCCTGGAAGGCGTCGATCAGGTACCCCCGGGGCGGGTTCAGGGCGAGCCCGATGCCGAGGAAGACGATCGCGGCGAGGCCCGCGGCCAGGGTGGCGCCGACCTGCGCGGTGTAACGGAACAGGTGCGCCCGCATCAGCATCGCCACGCCGGTCGCGAGCGCGAGGAGCTGGGCCCAGGTGTTGCTGGAGAAGCCGAGGACGATCGACGCGCCCACGGCGACGAGGGCACAGCCCCCGACGAGGCCGACGAGGAGTTCGTGGCCGCGCCGGGCCTGGGCGGCCACCCGCTCGGCGTCCACGGGCTCCTGCGGGGCGGGCTCGGCGGTGCCGTAGCCGCCGCGGGAGGGGTTGGGCGGTTCGAAGCCGATGGGCAGTCGCGCGAAGCGCATGGACAGCCCGGGCAGGAAGGCCAGGGCCACCACGGACAGCGGGGCGCAGATGGCGGCCGTCTCGATGGGCCGCAGGTCGGTGAGGGTCGCGATGAAGGTGGTGACCAGACCGATCGCGGAGGCGAAGAGGAACGCCACGAAGGGTCCGTCGCCGCCCGGCGAGACCAGGGTGAGCACCAGGGAGGCGACGAGGACCGCCGTGCAGGCGAGCAGGAACTGGAGCCGCCCGATGCCCTCGCCGGCGGCGAGCGGCAGCAGTCCGGAACCGGCCACGCCGATGTTGGGCAGGGCGCCGAGTCCCAGCGCGACCGCGGAGCCCCGGTCGTCGTAGACACGCGCGCGTACGCAGGCGAGGGTGACCAGCAGGATGCCGGTGACGCCCGCGATGATGCCCTGCAGGCTGTGCATGTCGTGGTGGACCTGGGAGCTCCAGGCCACGAAGGCGAGGAGCACGGGCAGGATGCCGCCGGCGACGAGTCCCGCGGCGCGGGTCAGGTCGCCGCTCCACAGGGTGCGGTCGCGGGTGACGGCGGAGGCCACCGCCTCGGAGACGTCGTCGAGGACGGCGGGCGGCAGCGACTCGGCGAACGGGCGCAGGGTGAGCAGCTCACCGTCGAGGATGCGCTGAGCCGTGAAGGACCGGGCACCGTCGAGGACGGTGCCGTCCCGCCGTACGAGGTGGTAGCCGACCGGAGCGCCCTCGGCGGGGCTCTGCTGGGACAGGCGCAGGATCTCCGGGTACAGGTCGGCGACCGGTACGTCGTCGGGCAGCGCCACGTCGATACGACTGTCGGGCGCCACGATGGTGACCCGGCAGAAGCCGAATCCCATGCCCGCCCCGGAAGGGGCTCCGGTGCCCGGTCCGCCGGTCGCGCCGGCCGGCGCGGAGGCCGTCATGCTCACCTGCTGTTCCCCCTCGTCGGTGGTGGGGCGGCCCACGGTGCCGCCGCGCACGTCCGCCCGTAAAAATCCTGTGTAGGTTGTGCGGCGCCCCCCGCTCAACCGGCCGACCGGGCGGTCGCATCCGGGCTCTGCGGGCAGGCGCCCCCTTCGAACCGTTGCGGATTGCCCGGGTTTTCCCGGAACGATTCGCAACTGCTCACGCGTCTCACCGGCACCCTACCGCCAGCCGTTGTCCGTGGTTGTCAGTAGGATCGCGCTTCGCGATCGACGTTCGCCTGACACGGGGCGGCGGACGAAAAATCTCGGTCCGGCAAGGGAATTGGTGCGTAGTGAGCCACATCGTCGTCAAGCGCCCACCGCGGGCACTGCCGAAGGAAGTGCCCACGGACGAGGTCGTGCTGGAGCCGCCGCCGGAACTGCCGCGCGGCCAGCAGGAAAGCGCTTGGATGCAGCTCCTGCCCATGCTGGGCATGGGCGGGTCCGTGGTGTTCTTCTTCAACCCCCAGGCCCAGCCGTTCATGAAGATCATGGGCCTGCTGATGGTGGCCTCGACGGTCGCCATGGGCATCTCGATGCTCGTGCGCTACCGCCGCGGCAACCAGGGGCAGATGGCGGACATGCGCCGTGACTACCTCCGTTACCTCTCCCAGACCCGGCGCTCCGCCCTCGACACCGCCAAGGCCCAGCGCGACGCCCAGTACTACCTGCACCCTTCGCCGGAGCAACTGTGGGCACTGGTCGCCGAGGGCAGCCGGGTGTGGGAACGGCGCACCGGTGACGAGGACTTCGGGCAGGTGCGGGTGGGTCTCGGCCCGCAGGCCCTGGCCACTGCCCTGATCCCGCCGCAGACCGCCCCGGTGGACGAGCTGGAGCCGCTGACCGCGGGCGCCATGCAGCGCTTCCTGGCCACGCACAGCACCCTCGACGAGCTGCCGATGGCGGTCTCGTTGCGGGCCTTCTACCACGTGACGATCAGCGGAGAGCCCGGCACCGTGCGCGGCGCCGCCCGTGCCGTCGCCGCCTCCCTGGCCTCGCTGCACTCTCCCGAGGACCTGGTCATCGCCGTCGCCACCGGACGTCAGTCGGCGCCCGAGTGGGAGTGGGCCAAGTGGCTGCCGCACGTACAGGCCCCGGGTCTCGCCGACGGCGCCGGCAGCATGCGTCTGATCACCACCGACCCGGTGGAGCTGGAGGACCGGCTCGCCTCCCGCCTCGAGGGCCGCCCGCGCTTCCACCCCGACGGCGCCCCGGTTCCCGAACAGCCGCACCTGGTGGTCGTACTCGACGGCGTCTCCCTGCCCCCCACGTCGCTGCTGGCCAACCCCGAGGGCCTGCAGGGCGTGACGGTCCTGGAGGTCGTGCCGGGCGACCTCACCGTCGGCCGCGGCGACCTCTCCGTCATCGTGCGGCCCGAGGAACTGCGCCTGGAGTCGGCGCACGGCATGGTCTACGAGGGGACACCCGACGTCCTGTCGTACGAGGCCGCCGAAGCCCTCGCCCGCCAACTGGCGCCGCTGCGGTTGGGATCGGGCGGGGACGACGACGAACCGCTGCTGGCGAACCTGGAGTTCACGGATCTCCTGAACCTGGGTGACGCGGCTTCCGTCGACCCGAAGCGGACCTGGCGACCGCGCTCGCAGTCGGAGCGGCTGCGGGTGGCGATCGGTCTCGGTGAGGACGGCCGGCCCGTGATGCTGGACCTCAAGGAGGCGGCACAGGAGGGCATGGGCCCGCACGGCCTGTGCGTCGGTGCCACCGGTTCCGGCAAGTCGGAGCTGCTGCGTACGCTGGTGCTCGGCCTCGCCGTGACCCACTCGTCCGAGACGCTGAACTTCGTCCTCGCCGACTTCAAGGGTGGTGCCACGTTCGCGGGCATGGCCCAGCTGCCGCATGTGGCGGCCGTGATCACCAACCTCGCGGACGACCTGACCCTCGTCGACCGCATGGGCGACTCGATCCGCGGTGAGCTCAACCGCCGTCAGGAGATGCTCCGCGACGCGGGCAACTACGCCAACATCCACGACTACGAGAAGGCCCGCGCGGCCGGCGCCCCGCTGCAGCCGATCCCGTCCCTGGTCCTCGTGATCGACGAGTTCAGCGAGTTGCTGACCGCCAAGCCGGACTTCATCGAGATGTTCGTGCAGATCGGCCGTATCGGCCGTTCGCTGGGTGTGCACCTGCTGCTGGCCTCCCAGCGCCTGGAGGAGGGCCGCCTGCGCGGCCTGGAGACGTATCTCTCGTACCGCATCGGTCTGCGGACGTTCTCGGCGGCCGAGTCCCGCGCCGCGCTCGGTGTCCCGGACGCCTACGAGCTGCCGAACGTCCCGGGTTCCGGTTTCCTGAAGTTCGGCACCGACGAAATGGTGCGCTTCAAGGCGGCGTACGTCTCCGGCGTGTACCGCACGAGCTCGCAGCAGGCCGCGGCGCTCGGCGGCCCGCTGCCCGTCGACCGCAGGCCGGTCGTGTTCACCGCGGCCGAGGTGCCGGTGCAGTACGTGCCGGTCCCGCAGCAGCGTCAGGAGACGGCAGCCGAGCAGCAGGACGACGCGCTCGCCGACACCGTGCTCGACGTGATCGTGCGGCGCCTGGAGGCGCAGGGTCCGGCCGCCCACCAGGTGTGGCTGCCCCCGCTGGACAGCCCGCCGTCGCTCGACACGCTGCTGCCGGGCCTCGCCCCGGTGCCCGGCCGCGGCATGACCCAGCCGGGCTACGAGGGCGCGGGCCGGCTCGTCGTCCCGGTCGGTCTCATCGACAAGCCCTACGAGCAGCGCCGCGACCCGCTGTGGCTCGACTTCGGCGGGGCGGCCGGCCATATGCAGATCATCGGCGGCCCGCAGTCCGGCAAGTCGACGCTGCTGCGCTCGATCATCGCGTCGTTCGCCCTCACCCACACCCCTTACGAAGTGCAGTTCTACGGCCTGGACTTCGGTGGCGGCGGTATGGCCGCGGTGGCCGGCCTGCCCCATGTGGGCGGGGTGGCCTCACGCCTCGACCCGGAGAAGGTCCGGCGTACGGCGGCCGAGGTGTACGGCGTCATGACCCGCCGCGAGGAGTACTTCCGCTCCACGGGCATCTCCTCCATCGCGGAGTTCCGCTCCCGCCGCGCGCGCGGTGACATCTCGGTGACCGACCAGCCCTGGGGCGACGTCTTCCTGGTCATCGACGGCTGGGGCAACTTCCGCACGGACTACGAGGCCCTGGAGCCGCTGGTCCTGGACATGGCCCAGCGCGGTCTCGGCTACGGCATCCACGTGATCATCACCGCGTCGCGCTCGATGGAGGTCCGGGCGAACCTCAAGGACCACCTGATGAACCGCCTCGAACTGCGGCTGGGTGACCCCATGGACTCCGAGGTCGACCGCAAGATCGCGGCCAATGTCCCCACCGGCGTGCCGGGCCGTGGCCAGACCCCGCAGAAGCAGCACTTCATGGCGGCGGTCCCGCGCATCGACGGCCTCTCCTCGGACACGGACCTCGCGGAGGCGTCGACCGCTCTGGCGGCCGAGGTCACCCGCCACTGGCAGGAGCCCGGCGCACCGGAGGTCCGTCTGCTGCCCCGCGAGTTCGCGGCGGCCCAGCTCCCGCCGGGCGACCGCTTCCCGGACCGGGGCATCTCCTTCGCCCTCGACGAGGACAACCTCGAGCCGGTGTTCGTGGACTTCGAGCAGGACCCGTTCTTCCTGGTGTTCGGGGAGAGCGAGTCCGGCAAGTCGAATCTGCTGAAGCTGCTGATCAAGGGCCTCACGGAGCGCTACGACGGTCACAGCTGCAAGCTGTTCGTCGTCGACAACCGCCGCTCGCTGCTCGGGGTGACCCCGGACTCGCACCTGGCCGAGTACATCCCGATGTCGAACCAGATGCAGCACCACATGGACGCCTTGGCCGACCTGATGCAGCGTCGCACGCCTACGGCCGACGTGACCCCCGAGCAACTGCGCAACCGCAGCTGGTGGCGGGGTCCCACGGTGTACGTCGTCATCGACGACTACGACCTGGTGTCCACCTCCAGCGGCAACCCCCTGGCGGGCCTGACGGAACTCCTCCCCTTCGCCCGCGACGTCGGTGTCCGCTTCATCATCGCGCGCTCCACGGCGGGCGCCGGCCGCGCCGGCTACGAAGCCTTCATGCAGCGCATCAAGGAACTCGGAGCCCAGGGCGTGGTCCTCGCGGGCGACCCGGCGGAGGGCGAGCTGCTGGGCGGCGTGCGCCCGCGGCCGATGCCCGCGGGACGGGGCATCTTCGTGTCGCGGAAGCGGGGGAAGCCGATGGTGCAGGTGGGGCTGGTGGAGTCCTAGAGGCCTCCACTCTCGCAGCCGTTCCCGGGCCCGGTCTTGGCCCGACCTGGATGCCGCGGGCCGTGTAGGTCCGCGGCATCTTGCCGTTCCGGATGGGGCGGCACACATGCAGCTCAACCACCCGCGCGCTCCGAGGAGTGGCAGCAGAGCGAAAAACTGAGGCCTACATGGCGAACCTGGTGGACCACCGAGTTCACCGATGGGGTGACCCGCGCAGGTCTCAGAACGTCGAAAGGGCGATGACCGAGCTGTCGTACATGACGAAGACGCGGTTTCCGGCGGCGGCCAGGCGGGCGTAGTCGGGATCGGGGACCATGTAGCTCCGTGATTCCTTTCCGTCCGAGGCACGCACCGCGCTGATCAACAGCTGGGGCCCATAACCGTTTTCGGCCCTGCCGAACGTCCAGACACCGTGGCCCTGCCGGATCACTGGACTTCCCCAAGTCGCGTTCTGCGACGCCTCCCACAGCACCTTCCCGTCGTACTTGTCCAGGCGCCTGGTGCTGGTACCCGCGTTCATGTAGACCCCGTCCGCGTAGACCGCGGCAGGGCCCCACTTGTATCCGTCGGTCTCCCAGTCGTCGAGCTTGGTGTTCCAGACCCTCGTTCCGTCGCTGAGCCGGCGAGCGTCCATGGACTTGCCGTTGATGTACACCGTGTCGTCATAGACGGCCGGGCTGACCGTGAGGTCCTCGTCCTGGTCGAGGCGGGTCCATGCCGTGCTGCCATCGCTGGTGTGCACGACGAGCACGGTGCCGTCCGCGGCCGATATGACCAGCCTGCCCCGGGCGGCAACGGCAGGGGCGAGCAGATTCCCGCGGAATTTCGTGGGGACGGCAGTCGTCCAGCGGATCCGGGCGTCGGAGCGGTTCACGCTGCGCAGCCTGTGGTCCTTCGTCACCAGGTACACCGCGTCGTCGTCGGCCGCGAGCAGCGCCGCCGCCTCCGCTGCCGGACACGTCCACTTGGGTTCGCCTGTGGACGGCACGAAGGTCCGTAGGGCGCCCTTGTCGTCGACGCCGATGACCAACCGGTCGGAGAGGGACAGATAGCCGCTCTTCGTTCTGAGGTGAGGCGCCCTCCAACGGCGCTCGCCGCTGGTGATGTCGAACCCCGCGATGCCGCCGGTCGCGACACCGAAGACGATGACGTCCCCGATCGGCAGCAGCGTCTGCGAGTAGGCGTCCGCCTGACCGTGCACTTCCCAGAGAGGCGTCGGCTGGACGTCATGGTTGACCGGGTCCTCGATGCCGTGCGGGTCCAGCTTTTGCACACGAGCGGGCACTGCCGGAGGGATGTCGAAGGGATCGTTCCTGGTCCCCGCCGATCCACCCCGTATTCCGAACCACCATGCGGCCGTGCCACCTCCGCCCGCCAGGACCACGCCTCCGGCGGCAAGTCCGGTGAGCAGGCGCCTGCGGGTGACGGACGGACCCGTCTCGGTCGTGACCGGTATGGGCAGTCGGCGTGCCACTGCCTCCCGTTCTTTGATGGCATCGGCGACCGGTCCGCGCCGCCACACCCGATCGGCCCCCTTGGGCACCGCCATGGCGTCGGCGATCTGCGGCGGTGCGGGACGCGCGGCCGGGTCCTTGGCCAGACAGGGCAGGATCAGGGCCTGCAGTTGCGGCGCGATGCCGTCGAGCCGTGGTTCGCCGTGCACCACTTCGTACTGCACGGCCGCCACATGCGAGCCCCCATAGGCACGTCTGCCGCTTGCCGCGTAGGCCAGAACCGCGCCGAGGGAGAACACGTCCGCCGCCGGCGTCACCCTCCGGCCGAGCACCTGCTCGGGGGCACCGTAGCCCGGGGTGACGGGCACCTGCCCGGTCGTGGTCAGGGTCAGCCCGTGTTCGGGCCGGGCGATACCGAAGTCGATGATGCGCGGTCCGGCCGAGGTGAGCACGATGTTGGGCGGCTTGAGGTCACGGTGGATGAAACCGGCGGCATGGATGTCGGCGAGGGTCCGGGCGAGCGCGGTGGCAAGGGCACGCAGCGCCGGCTCGTCGAGAGGTCCGTGGCTGTCGACGGCCTGGTCCAGGGTGAGTCCCGCGAGGAACTCGGTGGCGATCCAGGGCCGTCCGCCCTCGGTCCACGCGCCGAGCACATTGGCGATGCCGTTGCTCCGCACCGCCTGCGCGGCCTGCGCCTCGCGCACGAACCGCTGGGCCAGGTTGGTGTCGTGGGCGAGCTCGGGCCTGAGCACCTTGACGGCGGCCAGGCAGCCGGCACCGTCCTGGCCGACGTAGACCTTGCCCATGCCTCCTTCGCCGAGAACGCCGAGTACACGATAGGGACCGAGGCGGAGTGGGTCGCCGGTACCGAGGGGTTTCATGGTGGGTCTTCCTGCCCGGGGGAAGTCGGTGGGAGCGGTCGAGCGGCCAGGCCGTCGTCATGCGCCGTTCCGCATGGCCGGTGTTCCGCCGCTTCGCGGTCACATCACTGGAGGGGGTACGCGAGCAGATTCTGGCTGTCCACACCGAGGACCAGCTTCGAGTCCGCGTCGGCGTAGAACTGTTTGCCGCTCGTCTGGTACGTCAGCGAAGTCGTGTGGTCCGACAGGCTGATCGCGCGCAGCAGGGATCCGTTCTTGTAGTACGCGTAGCGGGTGCCGAGGACGGGCGGCCAGGCGGTGGACGCCTCCCCCACCTCCCCGCCGCGCTCGGTCCAGAGCGCCTTCCCGCTGCGCGCGTCCAGCGCCGTCAGACCGGCGCCGTCGCCCACGGCATACAGGATGCCCGCCTTGAGCACCGGCGGACCGTACGCGTGCTCTGTCGAGGTCTTCCACGCCACGGCCCCGTCGCTCAGCCGCAGCGCCCAGAGCCGGCTGCCGCCGAGATACAGGTGATCGCTGTCCGCGGCGATCCCTCCCCGCAGGATGTCCGGGTCGTCGATGTCGTACGGCCGCTCCCACCCAACGGCTCCGGTCGAGACGTCCCGCACCACTACGTGAACCGTCCCGTCCTTCACCTGCTGGAGTGTCACCAGGCGGCTGCCGACGACCCTCGCGGCGAGGAAGTGCAGGCTCGTGCTCAACTCGAACCGAACGGGCAGCTGTTTCGACCACAGGAGCTTGCCGGTCTCGATGTCGGCGGCACCCAGGACGGAGGTCTCCCCGGCCGAGAAGCCGCCGCCCCCGTCGTACTTCCCCTTGCCTACGACGACGTACGCGACGCGGTCCGTGAGGCAGAGGAGCTGATGTGTCCTGAGCTCGTCATTGGTGCCCGCGAACCGGACCAGGGTCTTGATTTTTTTCCCGTTCTTCGGATCGACGGTCTGGAGCGTGACGGCGGACCCGATCCCGCCGTCGGTTTCCTCCCCGGTCGACAACCGGTAGAGCCGGCCACCCGCCACGAGCATCTGCCAACCGCTCCCTTCGGAGTCGCCCCACTTGCGGGCTCCGCTCGCCGAACTGAAGCCCTGGGTTCCACCGCCCGTGGGAACGACGATCATCCCGCCGATCGCCCAGGGGACGGCCGCGCCCAGCTCATCCGTGAGTGCGCTGTCGAACGTGTACGTCCACAGTGGATCGATGTTCCTCGACTCACGGGCGCCGCCCTTCGCGGTCGTGCCACCGCCGCCCCGCGCTGCGGCCCGCTCCTGCGACCACCACCACGCGCCTCCGCCCGCCGCCGCTCCGACGGCGAGAGCGCCGCCGAGGGCGAGGAACCCGCGGCGCGACGGGCGACGGTCGGCCGCCGTGGTGCCCACCGCGGCCTCCGGACCGACCGCCGGCGCGGGCAACCGCCGTGGCACCAGCCGCCAGACGTCGGCGGCTCGCCGTCCGATCTCCGCGATCAGCTCGGGGGGCAGGTGATCGGCGAAGTTTCCCTGGCCGTCGTGGAGTTGAGCGGCCAACTGCTCCGCGGTCGGCCGTCCCCCCCGGATCCTTGACCAGGCACTGGGACAGCACCGGTACCAGCGCGGCCGGTACCCCGCCGAGGTCCGCCTCCGCGTACCGCACCCGGTACAGCAGGTCCGCCGCCTGTCCGTTCCCGAACGGGCCGCGCCCGGTGGCCGCGTAGACCAGCACGCCGGCGAGGGCGAACACGTCGCCGGCCGCGTCGTGCTCCTGCCCGGTGGCCTGTTCCGGGGACATGAAGGCCGGTGTGCCGACGGCCGCACCGGCCCGGGTCAGGTGATCGTCACCGATCGCCCGCGCGATGCCGAAGTCGATGACCTTGGGTCCGTAGACCGTGAGGAGGATGTTGGACGGCTTGAGGTCACGGTGCACGACGTCCGACCGGTGCAGTTGGCCGAGCGCCGAGCACAGGGCCGCGCCCAAGGCACGTACGGACTGTTCGGGCAGCGGTCCCCCGGGTTCGACGGCCTCGTCGAGCGGGGGCCCCAGCACATACTCCGTGGCCAGCCAGGCGTCTCCGCCAACGGGTCCGCGTCCATCACCCGCGCCCCGAACCGGTCGCCGATGACCCTGGCCGCGTCCACCTCGAGCCGGAAGCGGGTGCGGGCCGCCGGATCGGTGGCGATCGCGGCATGCATGGTCTTCAGGGCGACGGTACGTCCACCGGCGGACCGCGCCGCATAGACCGTGCCCATGCCTCCGCTGCCGAGCCGGGCGATGAGCCGGTACGGGCCGAGTGCGACGGGATCGTCGTGGGTGAGAGGAGTCGGCATGGAGATTCTTGTCGTCAGTGACTGCGGTGGGATGCCGGGGCAGGGGACGGCGCTCCGCCGGGCGGCCAGGGCGCTTGCTCCGGTGCCTGTGGCGGCTCCGGCAACCGCACCTCCGCGGCCAGGACGGAAGCCGACTGGTGGACGATGGCCGCGATGAGCGGGGCGGGCAGCCAGCCGGGGCCCAGCAACGCCTCCGCACGCGAGGGCGGAGTGAATCCCGTCGGGCCCTCCGGTGGGGCGCTGCCCGCCAACTCATCTATGGCTTCGGAGAGTTGCAGTCGATGAGCCGGGTCGCGGGAGAGGCACCTGGTGATGACCGAGCGCAGCGCGAGCGGCAGTTCCTCCCGTTCCGGCATCGCGTATCCCGTGGCGGCATAAGCCAGCGTCGCACCGAGGGCGTACACGTCACCCAGCGGGCGCGGCTGTCCACCCGCGGCCTGTTCCGGCGGCAGGCTGCCCGGATCGAGCCCGGGCGCCCCGCGGCGTGCGGCACCGTCCGACGCTGCAGCCCGTACCGCTCCGAAGCAGGTGAGCCGGGGACCGTCCGCGGCGATCAGCACGGCGGACGGGCAGAGTCCGGCGTGGGTCAGGTTCTGCCCGTGCATGACGGCGAGGTTCTCGGCCAGCGCGACGCCGAGCGCCCGGACGGTCCGCTCGGGCAGCGGTCCCCCGTGCACGGCGAGGGCGATGGGCAGCGGCAGCGCGGGCAGATAGGGACGCGCATGCCACGGCTGCTCGCCGGGGGCGGCGAGCTCGACGGCGGGGAGGACCCAGGGTCCCAGAAGGTAGCGGGAGGTGTCGGCTTCGGCCATGAACCGCTGCGGGTCGACCTCCGGCAGCGGGCTGCTGAGCAGTACGGTGCGGTCGCCGTCGGCACTGCGGGCGATGAAGCGCTGCTCGGGGACGGGCGTGTGTGCCGGGATACCGCTGTCCAGTCGGGTCACGACTGTCTAGGGCCCGATCTGCCGGCCACCTCGGGTACCGGTGCCGCTGCCTGACGCGCGCGTGTTCACTCTCGCTTGTTCCTCTGGCTCGGATCCATGGCTCGGCACAACAGCAGGGTGGGCGCCTCCCGCGCGCGCCCACCCTGGAGTTGCTTCTGCGAGCCGTGTCCTAGTGGAAGTAGGAAGCCGCCTTCTTGTCGCCTTCCATGTACGTACCGCCGGACTGGGCGACGACGTGGCCGATACCCTGCAGCGCCTGGTGGATGTGGGCGGCTTCCTTGTCCCAGCGCTGCAGCTTCTCGTGGAAGCTGCCCTGGGCCTCGCCCTCCCAGTACTGCAGGCTGTTCACCACCAGACCGCGCAGGTCACGCAGGTCGTCCTCGAGCTGGCTCGCTTGGTTGCCGATGCTCGTCGCCGCGGTGTCGAGCCCGTCATAAGTGACTGACAGCCCCTCAGCGTTGTTGGCCATGCCTCTTTACCTCGTCTCGCTGGTGTGTAGCTGATGAGTGCGCCGGGTCGCCCGGCAGACGTTTCCGAGTGCTGCTCGGCTCAGTAGGAGCTCAGCGCGGACGGCGGGGTCGAGGAAGCACCGTCGTGGACGTCGATCTTGTTGACGGCCGCGCGGACCTCGTCTTCCTTGCTGTCCTTGATGTTGCGCGTCTTGGTCATGGACTCGACGACGTCACCGAGGATGCCGCCAATGGCGCGCAGCGACTCGTTGATCTCGATCTGCTTCCTGTCGAACGCAGCACGGCCGATTCCCTGCCACTGGCCTTCGAGGCTGTCGATGACGCCCTGAAGCGTGTGCGCACGCTTCTGGATGTTCTCGTACTTCTCGACCATCTGCTGCTGCAGCTTGACTACTGCATCATCTTGAAGCTTCTGCTTTCCGCCGGCCATGATCGGCCCTGCCTTTCGTGTGTCCGTTGTTGATCTGAAGGTTTCAGCTCACCGCTGTGCTTTTCGTGTCCAGCGGCGAGCACGCAGTGCCTGCCCTGTCCGAACGGCACCGGGCTGCTACGGCTGTTGATTCCGAGGAACTCACCTGGCGCGTCGCGCCCGCGCGATGGCCAGGGCGCCACCGCCGACCACGACGACTGCGCCGACGGCGCCCAGTACCACCCACGTGGTGTTGCCGCCGCCACTCGACGACTCCACGTTCGATCCTGCCGCCGAGGTCGCCCCGGTGGAACTCTTGTCCTGGGCTTGTGACGAGGCTGATGCAGAGGGAGAAGAAGAGACTTTGGGGGCTACAGGGGCCACGCTTTCCCACCCCTTGCTGCGGTCCTGCTTCTGGAGCGGATCGACATCGGCGGGGCCGGGGTCGTAATTCTTGTCCTTCAGGACCAGGCGAGGACGGATGATTCCATAGCCGAGGTACTTGCTCGGCTTGTCCTTCGGCCAGGTGCGTCCAGCGGTGTCGAGAAGGGCTCGCTCGACCTGATACACCGTCCAGTCGGGGTGCGCGGACCAGATCAGGGCGGCGGCGGCTGAGGTGAGGGCGGTGGCTGGGCTCGTGCCTTGACGGTTGTCGCAATAACGGACGGTGCCGCCGTCGCAATAGCCTGGGTATCCCTCACCGGGGGCTGCCAGGTCGGCATAACCTCCACTCGAGGCAAAGCTCGATACCGTGAGGGACTTGCCGACAGAGGCGACACCGAGGACGTATGGGTACGCCGCGGGATAATCGGTATAGCCGTTCTTCCCCTGGTTACCCACGGCCGCCACCAGCAGCTTGCCTTTCGAGAGCGCGTATTTGACCGCAGCCTCGTCCTCGGCGCCACCCATCCCACCGAGCGAAATACTGATGATCTTTGCGTCAGTATCGGCGGCGGCCCTCAGTGCCTGGTACGCGTCCGGAGTCCTGGCCTCTTCCTTCGCTCCTTTGATGCCCTCGACCTTGACACGGTACGGAACAATCTTCGCGCCTGGCGCCAGTCCCTTCAGCCCTCCACCTGCCCCAGTACCTGCGATCAACTCGGCCATGCTCGTGCCGTGGCCCGCGTAGTCGTCCGTCGCGTGATAAGCCACCGCCTTGGGGACCTCATCGGTCAAGACCTGTCCCTTGAGCGACGGCGTATTCGCGTTCACTCCAGAGTCGATGAGCGCGATCTTGACACCCTTCCCCGTGCTCACCTTCCACATCTGTTCGGCTTGCATGGGGCCCAAGTACCACTGCTTGGACTGTTCGTCGGACGCAGCGGCACCTGGTGCCAGACCGACGGTCACAGCAGTCAGGGCGCCAACGGCCGCGCCCACCGCACGCACACGTCTTCCGCAGCGCGCCCTGCGGGCCACAGCCTGCTCGGCTCGTCGGCTGGTCCCTGACTTCATGGCGTTGACTGTCCTCGCTTGCGTTCAGTTGGTGACCGGCGGCACATCGCGCCGGGCCTTGTTCGGCAGGTGTGTCTCTTCGTCCTCGACCAGGTAGTCGGGTCGCGGAGCTCCCTCCGCCTTCCGCTCGTCGCCGGGCTTTCCCCTCTGGCCGGCGCCACGCGTGAGGCCGGCACCACCACGGGTCATGCCGTTGCGTTCGGCCCCTGCCTCGGAGTTGCGCGCGGTGGGCCTGCCCGTGACAGCCTCGGTCGACCGGGCACCGGTACGGGACCCCGTGGCGCCCGAACCCGGCCGCGCCGAGGATTCGGGCGTACCGAAGACACCGCGCTGGCCCGGTCGGCCCGTCGTGGCCCGCGTGTTGGCCTCTTCCTCTCCGCCGACGACCGTGCCGCGAGGAATCCTCGACGCGTTCTTCGCCGACGGGTTCGTGGTGGACGGCCGTCCCCCGACGACTCCGTTGGACCGGGCGGCCCCCGTGGCCGGTCCGTCGCTCGTACGCGGTGTCGCCGCGCCTGTGGGTCGGGGTGTGCCGCCCGTGATACCCCGGCCCATCGGCGAGGAGGACCTCGGTCCGGAACCGGTGCCCTTGACAGCGGACTGGCCAGTCGACGTGGCCCGGCCCATCTGGTCCATGGGTCCTCGCCCGATGGCGCGGCCCGAGCCCTGGTTGGGCAAACCGGATGTACCTGCGCGCCCCTGTGCAGACGGCGGTGTACGGAAACCGCCGGCGCCATTCAAGCCCCGGCCCGATGTGGCAGGGGGCATGGGGAGCCTGAACCCGCCGCCGTCGAACACGTTGGGCTGACCGCCGCCTGTGGGCGGCGTGCCGGTGACCGGGGGGGTGTGACTGGGCCCGGGAGCGGTGGTCGTGGGAGGCGGCAGCGTGCCGGTGGTGTCGATGTGCGTACCCACCGGGACGTCCGGGTGCCTGACTCGGTCCGTGGTGTCTCGCGAGGGTGCCGGCGTGTCGTTTGCAGGTGCCGGTGTGTCGCCAGTGCCACTCGCACCCACATGACGCACCGGCTCCACCGTCACATGATGCCCCCCGACCGCTGCCGAGCCTGTGCCTTGGTAACCGTGTGATGCGGAGCCCTGCGGACCGGAAACGTCATATTTGGCGGGTGCGGGCACGCCGACGTTCGGGAGGTCGTCGAAGCGGGGCGCGCTGCCGTGCAAGTCGCGCAGCGACTGGTTCGACACCGCGTAATACGACGCCAACCGGTTCATCTGGTTGACCGCCTCTTGACGGTGCTTCTCCACCGTTACGGCAGTGGCGTACCCCTCTTTGTCCGCCGTCTTTTCGGCCGCCGTGAAATCCTCGGGCCGCTTCGCATGCGCTCTCGTGTCACGAGGAAGCCGCATGGCGTTGCGGACAGACGCCAGCCCCTCGGCGGCCGCGGTGATCGAGTCACCGGCTCCGCCCGCGAAGTCGGCCAGTCCGTGCGCATGCTTGACGAGACCGTCGCCCCATGTGCGGAAGTCGTCGCCCGCCTTGCCGACCCAAGGGACCGTGTCGAACTTTCCCTTGAGTGTTTCAGCTGCCGCCTTGATGGCATCGCGCGCGTCCCAGAGGGCCCGTCCAGAGGACTCCAGGTCCTCCGGGTTCGCCTGCTCGACCAGGTCGATCATCGCGTTGAGTGGATAGGTCCCCGGGGCGTCGAAGTCCGTGTGCTTGGCCATGGCCTGCCCGTACGGTGTGGCCTTGACCGCAGAGCGAAGGAGGTCGACGGGATTGAGAAAGAGACCACCGGTGCTGGGCTGGTCCCCGAGGCCCCGGGCCAGGTCGGTGAGGCCGTTCTCCGCGGAGACCCGATCCATGTCCGCCTTGTGCTTGTCGGTCATGCTCAGATCTCTCCCTTCTTGCCGTCGCCGGTGTTCTTGTCGCCCTTCGGATTGAGCCGGTTGATCTCCGCCTGGATCTCGTAGAACCTGCGACGCTGCTCTTCCTCGAGCTCGGTGAAGGTGCCCTTCGCCCCCTGGACCGCGATGCCGATCGCCTCGATCTGCAGATGCAGGTTTCTGGAAAGGTTCGTCAGCGCCTGGTGGACCTCGTTGAACGTCCCGTACAGGGCGTCGGCCTCATGGAAGGGTGCAGATCCGCTCCTGAGCGACGTCTGCCGGATCGTCTGGTCCCCGACTCGCGCCGGGTTGCCCGGCGACTTCTCCAGATCTGCCAGAACGCCGTCCACCGTGTTGACGAACTGCGTCAGGGCGTCCTTGCTGACCTCGAGGTTCGCCGCTGACCCGCCCCCGCTCATGTTCCTCCCCGTTTCCCCGTGCACCATCGGCCCGATCGGATCGAGACCGACCATCGGCTCACCGTACGATCGCAAAGCGAGCCGCGCCTCACAACGCGTTTACCACTGTAGTCACCCTGCACAACGGGTCCAACCGGCCTGTGTGTTAACTCAGTTACGATGCTGGCCCCGGTGCCGAGCTTTGCCCGGTTTGTCGCGCCGGAGCGAGCGGTTCCGCCAACTCCCGGACGCGCTACGCCGGGCGGCACGGCCCCATCGTGGCCATGGTCGACACAGCCCGCATCTTACCGTTTGCGATCTTCATGGAACTTCCACACCGGAGTCACTCGGCCCAGCAAGCGGAAGGCTTCGTTCACGCCACCGTCCGCGTCCGCCATAATCTGGGACATGGAGCAATGGGCTGGGATTCTGGCGAAGGTGCTGATCGTCGCTTTCATCGCGGGCATGTTCGCCCTCGTGTTCACGGTATCTGCACGCGGACGCAAGAAGAGCACACAAATCAGAGAGGATTATGCGCAACTTGCCCGCATGGCTCCGGAACGTGGGTGGACATACGAGGAACGTGCGCGTGGCCGGATCGATCAGTATTGCGGTGCCGGGCCCATGCCTGGACGCGGGAGCAATCTGAGCGCGTGGCACTACACCACGGGCGAGTTCCGAGGTCGTTCCTTCACGTACTTCGAGTACCGATACGTCAACCCGATGTCGGGCGCTGATGCGGTGGAACGCAAGCAGCCCATCGTCGAGACGGTCTTCGTCGTCACGACTCCCGGCTCGGCGCCCCCCATGGAGGTACTTCTCCCGAGCAAGCTGGACTCCGTTCTGGACCGGAGGACCAGGACACAACTCGGCGTACCGGAATTCGATCAGAACTTCCGCCTTGTCACCACGCACGAGGACTTTGTCCGGAACACCCTGACCAGCACCCTGGTGCCCTTCCTCCTCGAGGATCCCCGAGCGAAGAAGTCACCGCTCCAGCTACGGGACAGCGAACTGTTCACCTGGTACAGGGGCACGCTGTCTCCGCAGAACGTCGACGAAAAGCTGAACTACCTGTGTGACGTCCTGGACCGGATTCCGGCACAGGCTTGGACTGCAGCCTGAGTAATCAGAGTGCGTCTGCCTCAGCCGGCCGTACTGTCCGCAGGAAGGCCTGGAAGTCCTCGATGACCGCGTCGAGTTGTGTCGGCTTCGCGGTCAGCACGAATTCAAGCACCGCACGCTCCGCCGGATTCCTGACATCCTCCATGCCGAGGTAGAACTGGCTCTGGAGCAGTTCCAGCGGCTCTCCCCGGAGGGTGGTGTGGAGGCGGAGGTTCTGGACCACGCCGGGAGAATCCGTCAGGCCGGGGATGTCCGGAGTTCCCACCTCGGCCTTCTTGACGACCTCCACGGTCCCGGCCTGTTCCAGACGCCGCACCGACTCTTCGGCGATCTGCCACATCGTGGCACTGTCACTGCGCATCCGCCCGGCGATCGTGATGTTCGCCGTGAATCCGTCGATGGAGGCGGGATGGAGTGCGACGAAGGCAACGCCCGGGGCTCCCACCTCGTCCGGCGGTGCCGCCTGCCAGCCGTCCGGCAGCGAGAACGAGATCTTGACCGGCAGCGTGGTCGCCATGGTGAAATCCACTTTCTTGATGAGCTTCAGTTGAGCCTAAAGCCAACTGCCGACCGTGTCGTCCCAGGTGTCGCCCACCCAGTCGGCCGCGTCACCGACCGAGTCGACCATCTTGTGGGGATCGACGGTGACGTCGAACGAGACCTTGCCGCCGACGCCCAGACCGACTCCCAGTTCGCCGCCGATGGTGAACTTGCCGTCCTTCATGCCCAGGTCCGCGTTGGCGGAAGCGCCGACGCCCGCCCACGCCTCACCGGTGACACCGGCACCGACTCCGCCGACGTCGGCGGAGACCGACCCGGTGGCCTTGGCTCCGGCGAACGCCTCCGCGCCGGCATGCAGGCCGTCCTTGCCGACGCCGACGTTCGCGGAGGCCTCGGCGCCCACATAGGCCTTCCCATCGGCCTGGGCAGCGGCAATGCCCCATTCCGCACTGCCGTTCGCGGAGGCCTGCGCCAGGTAGGCACTACCTGAGACGCCGGCCTGCAGCCGTCCGTTGGTGATGCTCGCACCGGCGGCTCCGTCCACTCCGAGCACGGACACACCGGCTGCGCCCTTCAGCTTCACACCTCCCACGGACCCTTCCTTGCTGACGCCGTCCGACCAGACGTTGGCGTCTCCCGTCCACTCGGCGAGTTTGACGGTCAGGTTGGTCTTCCCGCCGGGCGCGGCTGGGTCCCCCGGCTCGGCCGATGGCTTGCTTCGGACGAACCAGTTACCGTCGGCGTCCTTGCCCCACTCCTTCTCCTGGTGCCACCGGCTGGACTCGCCCCCCAGCCATTTCCGCGTCTCCCACTTCCACCGGTTCTGACTCGTCTTACCGACCCCGCGGTCCTCGAGCCACTTCCAGTCGTCGACCTGCTGCCTGGCCTTCGTAAGCCAGCCCGGGCTGTGCGCGGCACCCCCCGCCAGATCATCCAGTTTCCTCGTCAGTTTCTCGGCCTCGGGCCTGAGCTGTTTCTGCGCGGCCCTCAGCGTCGTCTCCGCCGTGTCGTGGTGTCCGGACTTCCACTGCTCGATCGCCGTGTGGGCCTGCTTCTGGGCCCAGTCCAGCGTCGAGGAGTACGAGGTGATCTGCTGGGCCGCGCCCGACATGGCGTCGGCCGCCAGGTACCAGTTGGTCTTCTCCTTGGCCAGGGTGGGCCAGAAGACGTCACTGGCCTGGCCGGTCCAGCCCTGGATCCTCAGGTCGCGCAGGCCGTCGCCGATCTTCTCGAACTTCTTGGACCAGCCGGTGAGGGTGGTGGCGAGACCGGTCAGCTTTCCGGGGTCCCCCGGGATGAGGTCCTTGGGGTCGCTCGTCGACCCCAACTCGTCTGCCATGGCTGCGGATTCCCCGTCCCTAACTCAAATCCGTCTTGACCGAATTCGCCGCGTCACGGATCGCCTCGTCCGTCTCCGCGTAGTCGTTGTTGGCCTTGTTCAGCCCGCCCGCCAGGGTTGCGGTGGAATCCGCGAGGAACTGTGCTCCCAGCTGCCATGTGGCACAGAATGTGACCAGCGAGGCAGCGGCCGAATCGTCTCCCAGCGAAGTACCTTGCTCGGCCGGGTCCTTGAGGTCCACCTTCTGGACCGGCGTGAGGCATTCCAGAATGTCCGAAGCGCCTTTCTTGAGGACTCCCGGCCCCACTCCAAGATCAGCCGACACGAGATCCCCGTCCCCTTTCTTTCAACCCCGCCAACTCATACGGCCGTTGGCGGCGCCCCACAAACGCTAGCACCAACATCATCATGCGAATGCCGAGCTCATCTGCCCCGCCAGGCGCCTTTCGCCGAGCGCCACCGGCGACACCAGGGCCGCAGCGTGCGTCAACTTCCGGGAAACTCAGGGCTGTTGCGTCACCCTGCCGACTTCGAATTCACACCAGCGGGTGAGGCGCTGCACCTCGTGCACGGGATATGCAGGCCTTTTATGCACCTGGGACCGCTCGCGGAGAAAGTGAAGAACTTATGGAGCATCATCTGGTGGTTGCAAATGACTGGTTATGGCTTGCGCATGGGCACAGGTGCTCGCCAAGTATGCTCTCCGGGTCTTCTTTTCATCGCCAGCCCCTGTGGAGTGTCACCATGTCCAAAGCCCGGATGACCACAGCCGTTTCGATTCTCTCGGCCGTGGCCGCCGGCTCGCTGCTCGTCGGCTGCTCGGGCTCGGTGAGCGTGAGCAAGTCCGAGCCGAAGGTGTCCGCCGACAAGCTGGCCACCACGGTTTCCGAGCGGCTCGCCGCGCAGACGGGCCGGCCGAAGCCGCACATCACCTGCCCCGAGGACCTCACGGGGAAGGCCGGCACCAGCACCCGCTGCAAACTGACCGCGGACGACGGCAGCACGCTGGGCGTGACCGTCACCGTCACCTCCGTCAAGGACGGCCAGGTCAACTTCGACATCAGGGCCGACGACAAGGCCTCTCCGGCCCCGAACTGACCAGGTCCGGGCGGACCTCCCTCGCGGCATCCGTCGCCGCGTCAGTCGCCGCACCATGCCGCATCCGTGGGGGCCGGGTGACGGTCGCGCCGGTCTGTGCGGCTCGGCCGCCTCAGTACGGGTCGAGCTTGTCCCCCGGCGGCGACTTGCAGTCGTCGAAGGAGAGCGGGGTGCCGGAGCCGTCCGTCGTGGGCGTGTTGCCGTCCGGGCGCCCGCGGCCCGCCGTAGCCCGCTGGTCATCCCGCCGCTGCCCCACGGCACGTCGTCAAGGACGCGGAGGCCCCGGTCGCCGTGGGGATGCCGATGCGGGCCAGGGCGAGGAAGAGGACGCGTGCGCCGGCGGGTTCGTGCCCGCGTGCCAGGAGCGCGCCCGGTCCGCCGCGACGCAGGCCATGGCCGGCTGCACGGCGGACCCGGTCAGGCTCAGTGCCTTCTGCTTGTCCAGGGTGTTCAGCGACCGGCCCGGGGCATCCGTGCGCGCCTGCGCCGTGCGTCCCGAACCGCCACCGCCGTACCGCTCAGGCCCGCCACCAGGACCAGGAGACCGACGACCACGTAGGTCGCGATACGGGAGTTCCGTTCCTCCGCCGTCTCGCCGAAGTGCAGGGGCGTGACGGACGGGGCCTCGGCCCTGGACACGCCGCCCTCGGGCTGGGGGGACTGGACGGGGTGTTCCGGGTCGACGTCCGTCAGTGCCTTCACGGGGTCCACCACGCCCCAGCCGACCAGCTGGTCATGCCCCGGGATCGAGCGTTCCGCGGTCTGCTCGATCTGGGCGACGACCTCCTGGGCCGACCAGTTGGGGTACTTGGACTTCAACAGGGCGGCCACCCCCGCCACATAGGGGGCCGAGAAGCTCGTGCCGTTGTCCGAGCAGTGGCCGCCGCCCGGGACCGTGGAGATCATGTCTACGCCGGGTGCCGCGACGCCCACCGTGTCCTGCGACTGTGAGAAGGGCGCCCGTTCGTTGTTGCGGTCGGATGCGGCCACGGCCAGGACGCCCTTGTACGACGCCGGGTAGGTCAGCTTGACGTTGCCGCCGAGGCCGTCGTTGCCGGCCGAGGCCACCACCACGACCTTCTGCTTCAGGGCGAAGTCGACGGCGTCCTCCAGCTTCGAGTCCTTCGGGTCGAGCGCCTTGGCCGTGTCCTGGGAGATGTTGATGACGTCCGCGCCGGCGCGGACCGCGTCGTGGATGGCCTGGGCCAGGGTGTCTGCCGTGCCGTCGCCTTCGGCGTCGTTCTGCTTGATCGGGATGATCGTCGCGTCCGGGGCCAGGCCGACGAAGCCCGTTCCCTTCATCGGGCGGGCCGCGATGATGCCGGCCACGCGCGTGCCGTGACCGACCGTGTCCGTGGTGCCCGACTTGTTGCCGCGGTCGATCTTCTCGCCCTTGGCGTTCTTCGCGGGCAGCAGGTTCTCGCCCTTGGCCGCGTCCACGGCCTTGGTGAGTTGCCGGTTCTTGACGTCGACTCCGGTGTCGATCACGGCGACCTGGACGTTCTTGCCCGTCGACTGCGCCCACAGCTCGTCGAGGTTGACGCGTTGCAGTGCCCACGGCCGGCCCGTGTACGGCTTGGACGGGAAGGTGCACTGGCCGTCGTCCGCCAGGGCCGGGGAGGCGGGGAGGGCGATCACCGTCGTCGTCGCGGTGAGGGTCACCGAGGCGGCCAGGGCCGCCGCTCTCGCCGCGGTGGCCGATGTCCTGGTCCCCGGCGTCCTTGCCTTCGCCTTCAGCATGATTCCGTTCTCCTCCGCCCCGCCGCTACGAGCCCTGCGGCTGCCGGGCCGCCGCCTCCGACAGACGCGGCCCCGTCGGCAGGAACGTGGACCACTGCATGGGGATGGGGGTGGGCGTCACCTGCGCGTAGCCGAGATGGGTCTGGGCGATCTTCGCCTCCTGCAGCTCCTCCTTGCGCTTCTTGGCGGAGGTGCCGACGCCCTCGTTCTTGGAGTCGTTGTCGCTGTTGGACTGGAGGGCGTAGCGCAGGCCGGTGTCGGTGACCAGGAAGACTCCGCCGACCGTGGTCTCCGTGCCCTGGAACTGACGGTAGAGCTGGCCGGAGCCGGGGGTGACGTACCCGCTGGAGGAGCCGGTGGGCAGCTGGTCGGGGAAGTCCTTGCCCACCCAGGTCGACAGGGTGGTGCTGCCCTTGGCGCCGACCGAGCGCAGGACGTTGCAGACCGTGTTGCGGCCACTGGTGGCGCTGGAGCCGTCGTTCACCGTGTTCGGCTTGTACGTCGGCCAGTTCTCGCTCATGCGGAACGTGGTGCTGTCGGCGACCGCGCCGGGGCTGACCTGCTGGGCCTCGCCCGCCTGGCCCACCTTGAGGAGCTGGGGGCTGTTGAGCAGGAGCGTGGCCGTGAACTCGGAGACGCGGGCCACCTTTCCCTGAAGCACGACGTAGTACTGCAGGGTCTGGCCGTCGTACGCCTTGATGACCTCGCCGACCTTGTCGTACTGCACCGGAACGATCCCGGCGCCGGCCTTCGCACCGGGCGTGCCCTGGATCCTCGGGATGGAGACCGAGTCGCCCTTGTGCAGGGTGTCGAGCCACTCCTGGGAGACGCGCTGCGGGGGGCGGCCCTGGGTGTCGAGGGCCTTGAGTAGTTCCTTGTCACCGGGATCGGCGATCTGGTACGCCGTGCCCCGCGCGTCGACGACGTACTGCGTCCTGCCGTCCGGGGCGACGACGTACATCAGATCTCCACGGGTGAGCCTGTTGGGCCCCTCCGTGGTGGACCATTCCTTCTTCGCGAGTACGAACGCCGCCTTCTGGATGGCCCGGCCGCCGTCTCCGGGACGTTCGCAGACCGCCCAGCGCTTGGCTGCCGAGGCCTCGTCCGGGGAGGGCAGGCGGTCGGGGGCGTACGGGATGCCGATGGTCACGCCGTGCGGGGGCTTGCCGCTGTCGAGGACCTTCTCGTCGACGGTGATGACGCTGTCGTTGTCGGGGCTCAGGAGCAGCTTGGCCGAGGCCATGTTGAGGACCGGGTGCAGCTGCTTCTGGTTGCCCGTCTTCAGTACGACGTAGCGTGTGGTCGACTCGCTCGCGACGATGACGTGCTTTTCCGGGTCGTCCCAGCCCTTGGGCGCCGTCGGACTGAACATGCCGATCCCGCCGAACACCGCGAGGACCACGGCACCGACGACGAGGCCGGGCACCAGCGCGCTCAGCGGTTTGGGAGCGCCTTCCTCCGAGCCGGAGGGCGAAGGCCGAAGGAATGATGCGAGCGTGCGGCGCTTCGCGAAGGTGTAGGCGTTGAGTTCGTCCCGCCGTGATGCCATCTGTGTCCGCTCTCTCCCCGTTGCGGAGCCGTGGGGGACCTGTGAAGATCCGTCCCCCGCCCTCGGTTGCCTCTGGTGACTCGACTGTCAGACCCGCCCCCTACTATGCCTGTTGCGTGGACGTGCTGGTGGCACGGGTAGGGTGCTCAGGGCTTGAAGGGACCGGAGCTGAAAGGGTTTCCGGGTGAGTTCGGGGGTTTTGGAGTGATGGCTTCCGCAACGCGGACCCGGTCGCGATCGCAATCGGGATCAGGACCTCGTCGCGCGCGCCGGTCGAGTGGCCGCGGCGATTCTTCCTCCCAGCCCACCGCCCAGCAGGCACCCACGCCCCCTCAGGGCGCCTTCTCGCCGCATCCGGAGTCCCGCTCGGGTCGTGGCGGTTCGTTCGCGCTGCAGCGGCTGGTGCTGCTGGAGATCGCGGCGGCGCTCCTGGTGTGCGGGTGGCTCATGGGGACGGTCGCGCTGATCGCCGTGTCCCCCGTCGCCGTGCTGTTCGTGGTGCTCGCCGTGGTACGACGCCGGGGTCGCTCCCTGCCGGAATGGCTCAGCACCCTGCTGGCGCTGCGGGCCCGTAAGCGGCGGGCCGCGAGCACACCGGTGCCGCCGGGAACCGACTCCGGTCTCGCGCCCGCCGTGGAGTGCGACCCGACCCTGCGGACGTACAGCTACAGCCGCGGGGACGACCGCGACCAGCGGCCGATCGGCATGGTCGGCGACGGTGGATTTCTGACCGCGGTGCTCCAGGTGGAGTCGGACGCCGACGCACTGCGTGCGGAGCGCAGCCGCAGACCGCTGCCGGTGGCCCTGATCCGGGACGTCCTCGAAGTCGACGGGATCCGGCTGGAGTCGGCGCAGATCGTGGTGCACACCCAGCCCGCACCCGCGCTGCACCTGCCCCAGCAGTCGGTCGTGGTCAGCAACTACGCGCCGCTGCAGGCCCAGACCGGCTCCCCTGCCGTACGCATCACGTGGATCGCGCTGAAGCTCGATCCCGAGCTGTGCCCGGAGGCGGTGGCCGCGCGCGGCGGCGGACTGACAGGCGCGCAGAGGTGCCTGACGCGCGCGGCCGAGCACCTGGCGAGCCGGCTGACCGGCGCCGGCTTCCGGGCGAGCGTGCTCACCGAGGAGGAGCTGACGGCGGCCATCGCCACCTCCGCCTGCGCCAACCCCATGGTGACGGCCCAGGCCGGGCGGGGCGAGGCCCCGCAGCGTCGTACCGAGGAGTCCAGCCGCAGCTGGCGCTGCGACAACCGCCGGCACACCACCTACTGGGTGCGCCGCTGGCCTCAACTGGGCGGGGCCGGCGGCTCGCTGGCCCAGTTGGTGGCGCAGCTGACCGAGGTCCCCGCACTGGCGACGACCTTCAGTCTGACGCTGGCCAAGGGTACGCAGCAGAACGTGGCCATCACCGGCCATGTGCGGATCACCGGCCGCAGCAACCAGGAACTGACCAACGCACGCCGCGACCTCGAGCGTGCGGCACGACAGGCGCGGACCGCTCTGGCGCGTCTGGACCGTGAACAACTCCCCGGCGTTCTGGCCACCCTGCCGCTTGGAGGTGCCCGCTGATGGCCCTGTCGACATCGTCCGCGCCGTCGCGCACCACCGCGTCCGCGCCCGGCCTCGGCGAGCGGCTGCGCACCGGCTTCGGTCTCCTGGGCCCCCGCCACCCGCGGCACGCGCTGCCCGCGGAGCAGGCCGACGCCCTGTCCCTGCCCATCGGCGACGACGGTGTGGTGGTCGGCGACAACGCCGAGGGACAGCCCGCCGTCCTCGGGGTGAACCGTCCCACGCCCTACGACATCGTGCTCATCGGCGGCCTGTGGACCGCACAGGTCATGGCGTTGCGGGCGGCGGCGACAGGGGCGCGGGTGGCCGTCGAGACGGGGCGCGCGCAGGCCTGGATGCCCATGGTGCACGCCATGGGCGGCGGGCAGAACGGCCTGGCGGTGTACGAGGTCGGCCGCGTGCCCCCGCAGGGTGCCTCGGCCGGTACACCGGTGCTGGTGGTGCGGGACTGCGGGATGCGGCCGCCGCGCGGACGCGTGGTGTCGGCTCCCTGGCAGTCCGTGCTGACGCTGCTGCCCTACCTGAGCCCGGTGGCGCCGCGGTTGATGCGTCAGGCGCGTCTGGTGGGCGTGCAGCGGGTGTCGCCGGACGAGGCGGCGGAGATCGGGCGGGTGATGGGGCTTCCGCGTCCCGAGCTCGAAACGCTGCCCACGCTTCCGGACGGGGTGACGCTCTGGTGCACGGAGCGGGACCGGCAGTACGTGGTGACTCGGGCGACCGACGCCGAGACGGGACTGCTGGGCGTGGCACGCCGGATGGACTGAGACGGCGTCCAACTTGGCCGTCTTTCACGCGCGCTGGTGGCTTGTCGCCTGAATCTGCCCGTTTCAAGGGCTTCTTCCGATGCGTCTTCGTCACGTTTTGGTGTACGCGCCCGTGCGACGCAGCGGTCTCGGGCCCGGTGTAACGCGTCGGACGGGCGTGAAGGGCGGACGGGCCTGCCAGCCGCGTCGATTTGGTGATTAGGCTGGGGTCGGGCACGTCGCGAGTCCCCGCGAGCCGGTGGTGCGCGCTCCGCGACGCAGGGGTCCGGTGACCCAAGGGGGAAGCCCGGCGAATCGTACGACAGGAACGGTCGCCCCCAAGCACGGCATGAGGGTGTTCGACCACCAGGAGGAACTGTGAACAGCGATCGGGACGGGATCCGCGGGGGCTGGGACACACCCGACGACGACCAGACCGACGCGGAGTCCGCCATCGAGATGACGGGCGAGTTCACCATCGACTACGCCCCGCCCGCCTGGTACACGCAGAACGCGTCGGGTCCGTCCGGTGCGCCTTCGTCAGCCCCGGTGCCGCCTCCGCCGCCGCCGCACGGCACGCCCTACGCCGCGCCCGTGGCGCCCGTCGGGACCCCGGTGCCCATGCAGAAGTTGCCGGACGGGTTCGAGCTGCAGCAGGCGCAACCCGTCCAGCAGCCGCAGCCCGTCCAGCAGCCGCAGCCGGAGGTCGCCCAGCCGGCGCAGCCGGAGGCCGTGGCGCCGGCCGGGGCGGTCGAGCCGGAGACGGGCAACGGCGACCTGGAGAGCGGGGCCACCATGCGGTTCTCCGCCGTGGCCCTGAAGCGCGAGATGGCCGAGATCGCCGAGCGCGCGGCGGCGGCCACGAAGGAGACCGGGACCGGCGACGAGGGCTCCGCCGAGGTCGCGGGTGCGGCTGCGGCTGCGGCCGACGGGGCGGCCACGCCGTCCGCCGGTGCCGAGGGCACCGCGTCCGAGGAGTCCGCGCCGGATACCGCGGCAGCACCGCAGGGCTCCGCGGAGCCCACGGGCGCGGAATCCGGGGACGGGGCCGCCGGGGAGGACCGCCCCGGGGCCGACACCGCCGCCTCCGAGGGCCTCGGAGGCTCCGCGCACCTCGGCTCCTCCGACGCCGACGGTGAGGAGGAGCAGGGTGACGGCGAGGCCGAGAGCCCGGTTCGGGCCGAGGGCGACACGGGTACCGGGGCCGGCGACGCGGCCGGTGCTCGGGCGGGTTCCGCCGACGGCACCAAGGCCGACGACACCGGGTCGGACGGGGCCGACTCCGCCGGCACCCCGTCCGGCGCGGCGGAACCCACGGACGCCGTCGTCCAGGACGGCATAGCGGTGGACGCCACCGCCCAGGACAGCACGCCGCAGCCTGGCACGCCGGAGAGCGGCGCCCAGCCGCAGGGCAGCCCGCCCTACGGCACCCCGCAGCCCGGCGCGCCCCTGGCCGCCGCACCGCCCGCTCCTCAGGACGCCCAGCCCGCCTGGGCGCCTCCGCCCGCGCCGCAGAACGGGGTACCCCCGCTGCCGCCCTCCTACCAGCCCGCGGCGCCCGCTCCGGCGGCCCAGTGGCCCGTGCAGCAGCCCGCACCGCAGCAGCCCGGTCCGATGCCGGGGCAGCCGCAGCCGGCGTCCGCGCAGGGGCCCGGCGGTGTGCCCGGACAGCAGCTGCCGTTCCAGCCCCAGGCCCCGCAGCCCGCCCCCGCCACCTGGAACCAGGCCGGCCAGCCGGGCCAGCCGGGCCAGCCGGGCCAGCCGGGCCAGCCGGGCCAGCCGGGCCAGCCGGGCCAGCCGGGCCAGGGTAGCCAGGCCGGTGCGCCCGCGGGACCGCCGCAGCCGGGTCAGCCGACGGCGGGACCGGGAGCCCAGCCCACCCCGGCGGGGCCCCCTGTGCCGAGCGGCTACGGCTTCCCGCAGCCCGGCACCCCCAACGCCCAGCCCCAGCCCCAGCCCCAGCCCCAGCCCGGCGCCTACGGTTTCCCGCAGCCGCAGGCGCCGCAGGCGAACCCCAACGCACAGGCTCAGCCCGGCAGTTACGGGTTCCCCCAGCCGCAGGCGCCGCAGGCCCCGCAGGCGAACCCCAACGCGCCCACTCCGCAGAGCGGTTACGGCTTGCCCCAGCCCCAGCCCCAGCCGGGTGGTTACGGTTTCCCCCAGCCCCCGGAGAACCCGCACGGGGCGCAGGGACCGGAAGCCGCGCAGGGCGGCGGCGCGCCGCAGGTTCCGGTCGATCCGCGGTCCGGTGCCGCGTGGCCGCAGCCGGTTCAGCACGACCAGCGGCAGCCGACCAACCCGGGTGCGGCGCCGCTCGGTTACACCGCCGCCGTGGAACTGTCCTCGGACCGGCTGCTCAACAACAAGAGGCAGAAGGCGAAGAGCGGGCGGCCCGCTGCGGCGGGCGGCCGGTTCAAGCTCGGCGGCAAGAAGGAGGAGGCCGAGCGGCAGCGCAAGCTGGAGCTGATCCGCACGCCGGTGCTGTCCTGCTACCGGATCGCGGTCATCAGCCTCAAGGGCGGTGTCGGGAAGACCACGACCACCACGGCCCTCGGCTCCACCCTCGCCACCGAGCGGCAGGACAAGATCCTCGCCATCGACGCCAACCCGGACGCCGGCACGCTCGGCCGGCGTGTGCGCCGGGAGACCGGGGCGACCATCCGCGACCTCGTCCAGGCGATCCCGTACCTGAACTCGTACATGGACATCCGGCGGTTCACCTCGCAGGCGCCCTCCGGTCTGGAGATCATCGCCAACGACGTGGACCCGGCCGTCTCGACGACGTTCAACGACGAGGACTACCGGCGCGCGATCGACGTGCTCGGCCGGCAGTACCCGGTCATCCTGACCGACTCGGGTACCGGTCTGCTGTACAGCGCCATGCGCGGCGTGCTCGACCTCGCCGACCAGCTCATCATCATCTCCACGCCGTCCGTGGACGGTGCGAGCAGCGCCAGTACGACGCTGGACTGGCTGTCCGCACACGGGTACGCCGACCTGGTCTCGCGGTCCCTCACGGTGATCTCCGGGGTTCGCGAGACCGGCAAGATGATCAAGGTCGAGGACATCGTGGCGCACTTCGAGACGCGGACCCGCGGGGTCGTGGTCGTGCCGTTCGACGAGCATCTGGCCGCCGGTGCCGAGGTCGACCTCGACATGATGCGGCCGCGGACGCGCGAGGCGTACTTCAACCTCGCCGCGCTGATCGCCGAGGACTTCGTACGGCACCAGCAGTCGCACGGGCTGTGGACCAGCGACGGCAACCCGCCCCCGGTGGCCGCCCCGCCCATGCCGGGCCAGGCGATGCCGGGCCAGCCCATGCCGGGTCAGCCCATGCCCGGCCAGCCGATGCCGGGCCAGCCCATGCCCGGCCAGCCCATGCCGGGCCAGCCCTATCCTCAGGGCCAGCAGCCCTATCCGCCGCAGCAGGGTCAGCCGTACCCACAGGCCGCGCCGGGCCAGCAGCCCTACCCGCAGGCCGCGCCGGGCCAGCAGCCCTACCCGCAGGCGGTGCCGGGCCAGCCGCAGCCGTACCCGCCGCAGCAGCCCGGCCAGGCGTACGGCTACCCGCAGCCTCCGCAGCAGGGACAGCAGCCGCCGCAGGCCCCGCCCCAGCAGCAGTAGCAGTAGCAGTAGCAGTAGCAGTAGCAGTAGCACGCCAGGATGCGTGAAGTAGTAAAGGGCGGCCGGTGCGTTCTCCGCACCGGCCGCCCTTTCTCGTTGCGCCGGAAAAGCCCTACGCCTCCGCGGCGACGATCTCCCGGCACCGCTTCACATCCGCGGCCATCTGCTCCAACAGGGCCTCCAGCGAGTCGAACTTCGCCTGGCCGCGCACATAGGCGAGGAAGTCGACGGCGACGTGCAGCCCGTACAGGTCGAGGCCGACGCGGTCGATGGCGTACGCCTCCACCGTGCGCTCGGTGCCGTCGAACTGCGGGTTCGTGCCCACGGAGATCGCGGCCGGCATGGCCTCGCCCTGGACGTGCAGATAGCCGGCGTACACGCCGTCGGCCGGGATGGCGGTGTGCGGGAGCGTCTCGACGTTGGCCGTAGGGAAGCCCAGTTCGCGACCGCGCTGGGCGCCGCGCACGACCACGCCCTCCACGCGGTGCGGGCGGCCCAGGATCTCGCGGGCGCCCTCGACGTCGCCCTCGGCGACCAGGCGGCGGGTCAGGGTGGAGGAGAAGGGCTCGCCACCGCCCGCCGAGCCGCTGACGTACAGGTCGACGACCTCGACCTCGAAGTCGTACGTCTTGCCCTGCTCCGCGAGGAACTCGACATTGCCGGCGGCCTTGTGCCCGAAGCGGAAGTTCGGGCCCTCCACGACCGCTTTGGCGTGCAGCTTGTCCACCAGGACCTTCACGACGAACTCGGCGGGCGAGAGCTTCGAGAACTCGGTGGTGAAGGGGAGGATGAGGACCGCGTCCACGCCCAGGTCCGCCATCAGCTCGGCGCGGCGGTGGTGCGGGGCCAGCAGCGGCGGGTGGCTGCCGGGGCGGACGACCTCGCTGGGGTGCGGGTCGAAGGTGACCACGACGGCCGGGACGCCGAGCTCGCGGGCGCGGTCGACGGCATGCTTGATGATCAGCTGGTGGCCGCGGTGGACGCCGTCGTAGGAACCGATGGTGACGACGCTGCGCCCCCAGTCCTGGGGGATGTCCTCCAAGCCACGCCAGCGCTGCACTGTGACCGCTCCTCGAACCCGTGTCCGTGTCTGTCCTGACCTCTTGTGCAGGTCTAAGGGTGCCATGCCGGGTGCCCCGGGCCCGCATCGGCATCGGGGCTGTGACCGGGCGCACGTTCACCGCTCGCCGCGGGCGGCTCACGCGGGTACGCGTAGGCCCGCCAGGTTCTCGAGCATGCGGCGGGTGCTGGGGCCCACCACGGCGGCCCAGTCCTCCGGGGTGGCGGCCAGCCAGCGGGCCATCCGGGCCGCGAAGCCGGGCACGTGCCGGCCCAGGTCGACCAGGCCGCGGTCGAAGTGGGTGGCGCCCTCGGGGGTGCGGACGAGGAGCAGGCCGGTGCGGTGGACGAGCCCGCGGGCCTCCTCCTCCCGGTCGTAGCCGTGCTCCGCCGCCGCGTGCAGGACGGCGTCCAGGACGCGGGGGGCGTGTTCCCGGGCGAGCAGGAACTCCAGCAGTTCGCGGCGCAGGGGGCGGGAGGCCGTGGTGCCGGGGGCCGCCAGGACGGTCGCGAGGGCGGCGCGCAGCTGTTCGGGGGCGTCGTCGAGCAGGCCGGTGACCAGCGGCAGCAGGACCAGGCGGGTGGTGGGGCCCTGGGCGAGGCGGCGGTCGACATGGGCGGCGACGTGTCCGGCGGTCTCCGGGTGCAGCCGTACCGCCTCCCGGACCAGGACCGCGACACGGCGGGCCAGGGCGGGGGTCGTGACGTCGGTCAGGGTGCCCAGCGCCTCGCGTGCGTACGGGCCGCGCAGCCGGGCGCGGAAGGCCTCCAGGACCGGATCGGGATGGGTGGTGAGGGCGGCCGCCAGGGCGCCCGGCGGGAACTGCGGGTCGCCGTCGGCGAAGTGCCGCAGGGCCGCGGCGAGATGCTGGTCGCGGGTGTGCGGGTCGCCCACCAGCAGCGCGAGGGCGCCGCCGTGCAGGGTGCAGTCGGCGGGGCGCGCGAGCAGGGCGAGTGCGGCGTAGCGCAGCAGCTCGCGGTCGGCCGCCGAGCGGACGTGCGGGGCCGCGCGCAGCCCGAAGGTCACGGCTGCGACCCGGCGGGCGGGGCGCTCGTCGTGCGCCCAGCGGTCCACGGCCCGGCACACGGCTGACGGCTCGTCCTCGGCGAGAGTGGTGAGCAGTTCGTCGGCGCGCCGGTGCGCGCTCGCCACCAGGGTCTCGGTGAGGTCGTCCAGCGCGCCGTGCCGGTGCGTGTGCAGCAGCGCCTGTGCGGCGGTCGCGACGGTGGCGTGCGGGGTCGCGGGCAGCGGCCGTTCGTCGTCGAACCAGCGCGTCAGCCGCGGCTGTACGGCGGTGGGGGCGGCGGCGAGCAGCCGGGCGACGGCGTCCAGGTAGCGCTGCCCGGCCTCCGGGGGCGCCTGGTCGGCCAGCACGAGCCGGCGCAGCAGATCGAACCGCTCGGTGTCGGGGATCGGCAGCTCGGTCCAGAAGGCGGGACCGAACTCGGCCGGTACGGGCCGCCGGGCGCGGCGCCAGCCGACGACGCGGTCGGCGAGCAGCCGCAGCACCTCGATGTAGGGCGTCGCGTCCGGGACCTGGAGCAGGGTGCGGGTGAGCAGGCGGGCGGCCCACCAGGAGCCGGTGTCGCGGTCCAGGGCCTCCGTCAACTCCCGCAGACGAGCGGCGAGTTGGTGGTCTCCGTACTGCCGGGCGAGGAGCAGCAGGGCTTGGACGACGGGGCCGATCCGGTGGTGCGGCACCGGTACGGGGGCGGATTCGCGGTCGGCGCGGGGACGGTGGACCAGGGCGTGCAGGGCCTCGTCGAGGTCGAGGTGCAGGCCCTGGATCCAGTCGGCCAGCTCTTCGTGAGCGAAGCGGTAGCCGCGGCCGGCCGGGACGAGGAGGCCCTCGGTGAGGACGGCGGACGCCCAGCCGGTACCGCCGCCGAGGCCGGCCGGGGCGGGGCCCCAGGGGAACACCGCTTCGAAGGACTCCCGGTCCAGCTCGCCCTGCCCGGGTCCGAGGCTGCGCCGGGCGGCCTCGTGCACCTGTCCGGCGACACGTGCGGCGAGCCGGCGTACGGCCGTGCCGCGCAGGCCGCTCCCGGCGGCGAGCCGGACGGCGATACGCAGGCACATCAGGTCCAGGTGGGCCGCGAACACCTCGTGCCGGTCGACCGGCCCGGCGACCGGCACGTCCGGCATGGCGGCGCGGACCTCGGCCAGCAGCCGGAGGGTCAGCGGATGCCGGGCATCGCGATCGGCGAGCACGCCGTCCGGGATCCAGTAGCGGGCCCGGGCGAGACGCGCCTCGTCCTCCGTGAGGTCGGGGAGGTGCAGGCGGGGTGGGAAGGGAGGGGCCGGCTCGGTGGGGGTGGGTGTGGCCGCCGGCACGGTGGACCCGGGGGCGGTGGGGGGCGCGGCCTGCACGGTGGTGATGCCGGGGGCTGGGACCGGGGCGGGCGTGGAGATGGGGCTCGGCGTGGCGGTGGCGGTGGCGGTGCCGGGGGCCTGCGGGGCGGAGAGGGCTGGGGACGTGGGGACGGTGGCGGCTGCGGGAACGGGCCGCACGGTGACGGGAGCGGGAGTCGCCGCGGGCGCGACGGGCACGGCAGGCCCGACGGGCACGGCAGACACGGCAGGCACGGCGGGCAAGGCGAGACCCGCGGTGCCCGCCCAAGCCGCGGGGGCCGCGGAACCGATCCGGGCGGCTGGAGCACCAGGAACCCCAGCTGCTCCAGCCGGGCAGTCCGCGGGGACGGGCGGAGCAGTGGGAGCCCCGTGAGCCGCGGAACCCGCCGACGCGGGCCGAGCCTCAGAAGCGGCGGGAGGTGCGGGAGCCGAGGGAGGCTCCGGGGCGGCCGGGGCCGTGGCGGTGCCCGGGGATGGCGGGGCGTACAGGAGGTCGGTGGGGAACTCCGCCCCCGCGCGCTCCCAGTACTCCTCCCGGCAGGCCACCACCAGCCGTGCCCCGGTCTCGCGCAGCCAGGCGGCCGTTCCCCTGGTCCACTCGGGCAGCCGGTGAGCGAGGACGGGGGGCATCTCCTCGGGGCCGTCGAGCAGGAGCAGGAGCGGGCGGCCGGCCCGTGCGGCGAGGCGGGCCAGGTGTTCCGGGCCGAGATCGCCCAGGTCGGCGGGGTGGACGGCGCGGGCGGCGGCGACGATCCGGGCGGCCCGTTCCAGGGTGCGGCGGGCCGCGTCGGCCAGGGAGCCGTCGGCGTCCTCCAGGTCGGCGCCGCGCAGCCACAGCGTCGGGGCCGCCCGCTCACCGTGGGCCCGCCGCGCGACCAGGGCGGCGAGTTCCGTCGTACGGCCGCTGCCCGGGGCGCCGACGAGCCCGAGCACCGTGCGGTCGCCGTCCGTGAAGGCCGTCAACTCGCCTACGACATCGACTCGTTCGACCGGTGCCACGGCACCTGCGAGGAAGCCCTGGGGGCCCTCCTGGCCGGCCGAGGTGGCGGTCAGCTGCAGGATGCCGGCCAGGTTGAGGTCGGTGCCGTAGGCGGGCACGGTGGCCGCGTTGCGGGCGAGCAGCTCCGCGAGGGGGCCGTCGGCGGGGCGGAGCGGCACCGCGAAGCCCGTGTCGCGCTGCGCGGAGTGCAGGGCGGTGCCGAGGACGCCGAGCACCGCGCCGGTCCGCGCGTCGAGCACCGGTCCCCCGGCCGCCCCGCCGCCCAGCCGCAGCGCGTCCTGGCCGGCGGTGCCGATGGCCAGCTCCAGCGCCTCCTGGACGAGGTGGAAGCGGTCGGTGGCGGTGTAGGTCACCTCGGTGGCGGACAGCACCCGCGCCTCCCGCCAGCAGCCCGCCGGGAGCCGTACGTACGTTCCGGCGTCGATGCGCTCCCGCACGGTCAGTGGCAGCGGCTCCAGGCCCAGGCCCTCGGTGCGGATCAGGGCCAGGTCGAGGGCCGGCAGAGGAGTGACGGCGTCCGCGGCCACCACGCAGGTGCGGTCGTCCGCGGCATGCAGCACGAGCCAGGGCAGACCGTCGACGGTCTCGTGGCTGGTGAGCAGGGTCCCTTGGTGATCGGCGAGAAAACCGACCCCCCGGGGACGCCCGGCGAGGTCGCGGACCTGGACGAGGGCGGGGCCGGCAGCGGGGCCGTCGCCGTCGCCGGAAACCTGGGGGGCGGCAGTGGCTGTGGAGCGGCTTGGAGTGCCGCCGGTGCAAGCGGGACCGGTGGCGCCCCCGACCTCGCCGATGCCACTGGTACCAGTGGTGTAGCCGGTGCCAGAAGCGTCCATGGTGCTCCCGGTGCGAAGGGCGTTCCTGGTGTCCCCGGTGCCGGCAGGGTCGCCGCCGCGGCAACCGCCGGCCGTGCCGGTGGTGTATCCGGTCTCATCGGCGCGGCCCCCGCCGACCCGGTCGGCCCTACCGACCCCGTCGGCCCTACCGTCCCCATACTCCCGTCGAGCGCCGTACGCCGGTTCCCCCGTGCCGTCCGCCGCAGCCCCGCGACCGCTTCCGGTGCGCGGGCCCCGTCCTGCCATGCCGTACCTCCCGCCCTACCGCGTGCCCTGTTTCCCGACGGTAGGCGCGCGGTGATCGACGGGACAGATCGCGGGGCGAAAGCGCCCCCTTCCGCTCCCCTGGTTCACTCCGAGCGCCTGCCCGGACGGGTGAATGGGCGCGAGCCGTTGGATAACCCTAGAGGTGGGGGAACCGAGGGGGGACCGTGGAGCGGCGGCAGGGGCTCACCCCGTGGCCGGCCGCCGCTCCACGGGCGACGCCTGTGCAGGTGTCTCAGCCGAAGACGGCCAGGCTCTTGGCCTTGCCCTTCTGCTGCTCGACGAGCGCGAGAAAACGGCCCTCGGGGCCGAACACGGCGACGGGCCCGGCGCCCGCGTACTCGTCGGGCATCTCCAGCCGGACGCCGTTCAGCAGCAGCCCGGCCCGCCGGGCGTCCACCTGCCAGCGCGGGAACGCGGCCTCGGCGGCCTGGGCGATCGGCATCACGGTCAGCTCCTGCTGGAGCTGGTCCAGCGTCTTCGCCGTATCGATCTTGTACGGCCCGACGCGCGTCCGGCGCAACGCGGTGAGATGGCCGCCGACGCCCAGGCCGGCGCCGAGGTCACGGGCCAGGGCGCGGATGTAGGTGCCGGAGGAGCAGACCACGGACACGACCAGGTCGAGCACCGGGGTGCCGTCCTCGGCCACGGCGTCCCGGACGTCGTACACGGCGAAGGAGGAGACCGTCACCGGGCGGGCCGGGATCTCGAAGTCCTCGCCCTCGCGGGCCCGCTTGTACGACCGTACGCCGTTGATCTTGATGGCGCTGACCTTGGACGGGACCTGCATGATGTCGCCGGTCAGCTTGGCCACGCCGGCGTCGATGGCGTTCCGGGTCACCTTGGAGGCGTCGGTGGACGAGGTGATCTCGCCCTCGGCGTCGTCCGTGAGCGTGTTCTGGCCCAGGCGGATGGTGCCCAGGTACTCCTTCTCGGTCAGCGCGAGGTGCCCGAGGAGCTTGGTGGCACGCTCGACCCCGAGGACCAGGACACCGGTCGCCATCGGGTCGAGGGTGCCGGCGTGGCCGACGCGGCGGGTCCTGGCGATCCCGCGCATCTTGGCGACCACGTCGTGCGAAGTGAAGCCCGACGGCTTGTCGACGATGACGAGGCCGTCGGGCGTGGTGTGCTTGTGGGTCATTCCGCGGCGTCGCCGTCCGTCTCGCCGTCCGTCTCGCCGTCCGTCTCGTCGTCCGACGGCTTGCGGTACGGGTCCGCGCCTCCCGCGTAGCGGGCGCCCGCGGAGGCCTCGCGGACCTTGGCGTCGGACTGCCGCGCCTTGTCGAGGAGGTCCTCGATGGTCCGGGCGGTGTCCGGCAGGGCGTCCGCGACGAAGGTCAGGGTCGGCGTGAACTTCACACCCGCGGCGCGGCCGACCTCCGAGCGCAGGATGCCCTTGGCGCTCTCCAGGCCCGCCGCCGCGGCCTTCCGTTCCTCGTCGTCGCCGTAGACCGTGTAGAAGACGGTCGCCTCCCGCAGGTCACCCGTGACCCGGGTGTCCGTGATGGTGACGTGCGAGCCGAGCCGCGGGTCCTTGATCCCGCGCTGCAGTTTCTGGGCCACCACCTCCCGGATGAGGTCCGCCAGCCTTTTCGCCCGCGCGTTGTCGGCCACTGGTCCGTCTCCCGTTCTTTCTTCTTCTTGCGTTCTGTGGTCTGGTCGTCCGGTCGTCGCCGGTTGTCCGCGGTCGTCCTCAGTCGTCTTCGCCGTGGAAGCGGCGTCGGACGGACAGCAGTTCCACTTCGGGGCGGCCGGCGACCAGCCGTTCGCACCGGTCCAGTACGTCGGTGAGGTGCGCCGCGTCGCCGGAGACCATGGCGAGGCCGATGACCGCTCGCCGGTAGAGGTCCATATGGTCCACCTCTGCCGCGCTCACCGCGTACTTCCGCTGGAGTTCGGCGACGATCGGGCGGACGACGGAGCGCTTCTCCTTCAGCGAGTGGACGTCGCCGAGGAGGAGGTCGAAGGACAGAGTCCCCACGTACATGTTTTTTGCCGGGTTCACCCGCCGGTACGGGATCGATGGCCCCGGGTCGGTGTGGCCGGGGACATCAAGAACGGTACCGCGTACCTGCCGGTGACTCGACAGGGTTTCGGTGCCGTGGGGGCGCCACCCGCGGCGGAACCCCCGGCAACGGCGCGCTGGCCGACAGGACCGGAGTCCCGTCGGCCAGCACGAACCGTAGGCGTTACGCCCGCGGCTTCTCCCGCATCTCGTACGTCGCGATGACGTCGTCGACCTTGATGTCGTTGAAGTTGCCGAGGTTGATACCGCCCTCGTAGCCTTCGCGGATCTCGGTGACGTCGTCCTTGAAGCGACGCAGGCCCTCGATGTTGAGGTTCTCCGCGACCACCTTGCCGTCGCGGATGAGGCGCGCCTTGGTGTTGCGCTTGACCTCGCCCGAGCGGATGAGGACACCGGCGATGTTGCCCAGCTTGGACGACTTGAAGACCTCGCGGATCTCCGCCGTACCGAGCTCGACCTCTTCGTACTCCGGCTTGAGCATGCCCTTGAGGGCCGCCTCGATCTCCTCGATCGCCTGGTAGATGACCGAGTAGTACCGGACGTCCACGCCCTCGCGCTCGGCCATCTGCGCCGCGCGGCCGGCCGCACGGACGTTGAAGCCGATCACGATGGCGTCCGAGCCCATCGCCAGGTCGATGTCCGACTCCGTGACCGCACCGACGCCGCGGTGCAGGACGCGGATGTCGACCTCTTCGCCGACGTCCAGCTGGAGCAGGGAGGACTCGAGAGCCTCGACGGAACCAGAAGCGTCACCCTTGATGATCAGGTTCAGCTGCTGGACCTCGCCGGCCTTGAGCACCTTGTCCAGGTCCTCCAGGGACACGCGACGCGTGCGCTTGGCGAAGGCCGCGTTGCGCTCACGGGCGGCACGCTTCTCGGCGATCTGACGGGCCGTACGGTCCTCGTCGACCACCAGGAAGTTGTCACCCGCACCCGGGACGTTGGTCAGGCCCAGGACCTGGACCGGCGTCGACGGGCCGGCCTCGGCGACGTTGTTGCCGTTGTCGTCGAGCATGGCGCGGACCCGGCCGTAGGCGTCGCCCACGACCATCGTGTCGCCGACCCGCAGCGTGCCTCGCTGGACGAGGACCGTCGCCACGGCACCACGGCCGCGGTCGAGACGGGACTCGATCGAGATGCCCTGCGCGTCCTGGGCCGGGTTGGCCCGCAGGTCGAGCGAGGCGTCGGCCGTGAGGATCACGGCCTCCAGCAGCGAGTCGATGTGCAGACCCTGCTTGGCGGAGATGTCGACGAACATGGTGTCGCCGCCGTACTCCTCGGCCACCAGGCCGTACTCGGTCAGCTGACCGCGCACCTTGGTCGGGTCGGCACCCTCGACGTCGATCTTGTTGACCGCGACCACGATCGGCACGTCGGCCGCCTTGGCGTGGTTGAGCGCCTCGACCGTCTGCGGCATGACGCCGTCGTTGGCCGCGACGACCAGGATCGCGATGTCGGTCGACTTCGCACCACGGGCACGCATGGCGGTGAACGCCTCGTGACCCGGGGTGTCGATGAAGGTGATCTTGCGCTCTTCGTCGTTGACCTCGGTCGCGACCTGGTAGGCACCGATGTGCTGGGTGATGCCGCCGGCCTCGCCCGCGATGACGTTCGTCTTGCGGATGGCGTCGAGGAGTCGGGTCTTGCCGTGGTCGACGTGACCCATGACGGTGACGACCGGCGGGCGGACCACCAGGTCCTCCTCGTCGCCCTCGTCCTCGCCGAACTCGATGTCGAAGGACTCCAGCAGCTCGCGGTCCTCCTCCTCGGGGCTGACGATCTGAACCTCGTAGTTCATCTCGCCCGCGAGGAGCTGCAGCGTCTCGTCGGAGACGGACTGCGTGGCCGTGACCATCTCGCCGAGGTTCATCATGACCGCGACGAGCGACGCCGGGTTGGCGTTGATCTTCTCGGCGAAGTCGGTGAGCGACGCGCCGCGGGAGAGACGGATGGTCTCGCCGTTGCCGCGCGGCAGCATCACGCCGCCGACGCTCGGGGCCTGCATGGCCTCGTACTCCTGGCGCCTCTGCCGCTTCGACTTGCGGCCACGACGCGCGGGACCGCCGGGACGGCCGAAGGCGCCCTGCGTGCCACCACGGCCACCGGGACCACCGGGACGGCCACCGAAGCCGGGACGGCCACCGCCGCCACCGCCGGGACCACCGGGACGGCCGGCGAAGCCGCCGCCACCGCCACCGCCGGGACCACCGGGACGACCGGCGAAGCCGCCGCCACCGCCACCGGGACGACCGGCGAAGCCGCCACCCGGACGACCGCCGCCGCCACCGGGACGACCGCCGCCACCGGGGCCGCGGCCGCCGGGGCCACCGCCGCCGGGACGCGGGCCGGCAGCGGGACGCTGCGGCATCATGCCCGGGTTCGGACGCGGACCGGCCGGGCCGGGACGCGGACCGCCCTGCGGCCGGGGCATGCCGGCCGGCGACGGACGGGGACCGCCGGGAGACTGCGGACGCGGACCGCCGCCCTGCTGGCCGGGAGCCTGCGGACGGGGACCGGCGCCGGGGGCGCCGTGGCCGCCGGGGCCGCCAGGACGGGGACCGCCCTGCGGGCGCGGGGCCTGCGGGCGGGCCATGCCGGTGGAGCCACCGGAGGTGAAGGGGTTGTTGCCCGGACGCGGACCGGCCGGACGGGCACCCGGACGCGGGGCCTGGCCACCGGGACGCGGGGCACCCTGGCCCGGACGGGCCTGGCCCTGACCGGGAGCCGGACGGCCACCGGGCTTCGGGGCACCCGGACGGGCGCCCGGACGCGGACCCTGCGCGGCCGGGGCCTGCGGGGTCTGGGCGGCCGGGGCGGCCGGCGGAGCGGTGAACTCCGGGGCGGCCGGAGCCGGGCGCGGCGCGGGCTTCGGACCGGGAACCGGACGGGGACCCGGGCTCGGCGCGGGGGCCGAGGGAGCCGACGGGGCAGCGGGCTGCTGGGCAGCGGGTGCCGTCGGCGGCTTGGGGGCTGCCGGCTTCGGGGCAGCGGGACGGGCCGCCTGCGCCGGAGAGGGCGCGGCGGGCCTGGGGGCGGCCTTGCGCGGGGCGGGCTTACCGGCGGACTTGCCGTTGCCACCGCCCTGGAAGGCGTCGGTCAGCTTGCGTACTACGGGCGCTTCGATGGTCGAAGACGCCGAACGGACGAATTCACCGAGCTCCTGGAGCTTGGCCATGACGACCTTGCTCTCAACGCCGAACTCCTTGGCGAGTTCGTAGACCCGGACCTTAGCCACTTCGCTCCTTTGAGGTCCGGGTTGAAGCCGGACCGTCGCTAGTTCATGGGCGTACTCATCGCGTACTCATCGAGTGCTCATCGCAATCTCGACCTGCTTTCGACTCGCGAGGTACCAGGCCGCACGGGGTTCCGCACGGCATGTCTTACGGTGTTGCCTGCTCGGCAACTGTTGTCTGCTCGACGTGTCGGCGCAACGCCTTTGTGTCGAGCGGCCCCGGGACGCGCAGTGCCCGCGGGAACGCCCGGCGGCGTACCGCCTGGTCGAGACAGACCAGGGCGGGGTGTACGTAGGCACCCCGGCCGGGCAGCGTACCGCGAGGATCGGGGGCGCATGCGTCCTCGATCCTCACGATCCGCAGCAGATCGTTCTTGGCCGCCCGCTCCCGGCACCCCACACAGGTGCGCTCAGGGCATGCTCGGGCGTGCGTCCGGCCAGACACAGTTAAGTCTACCTCCCCGCAGCGACCTCACCCCTTTGGGGCAAAGATCGAACGGTTGTTGTCGTGATCTCAGCGACCTGCGGCCGGGATTTATTCCCCGCCTATTCCCCGGCCTGCTCGGTGTCGGGCCGGATGTCGATGCGCCAGCCGGTGAGCCGGGCGGCGAGGCGGGCGTTCTGCCCCTCCTTGCCGATCGCCAGCGACAGCTGGTAGTCCGGCACGGTCACCCGGGCGGAGCGGGAGGCCATGTCGACGACCTCCACCTTGCTCACCCGAGCGGGTGACAGGGCGTTCGCCACCATCTCGGCCGGGTCGTCCGACCAGTCGACGATGTCGATCTTCTCGCCGTTCAGCTCGCCCATCACATTGCGTACCCGGCCGCCCATCGGACCGATGCAGGCACCCTTGGCGTTCAGACCCGAACGGGTGGACCGTACGGCGATCTTGGTGCGGTGACCGGCCTCACGGGCGATCGCGGCGATCTCGACGGACCCGTCGGCGATCTCCGGCACCTCCAGGGCGAAGAGCTTCTTGACCAGGTTCGGGTGCGTACGGGACAGGGTGACCGACGGCCCCCGGACGCCCTTCGCCACCCGGACGACGTACGACCGCAGGCGCATGCCGTGCGGGTAGGTCTCACCGGGCACCTGCTCCTGCACCGGCAGGATGGCCTCCAGCTTGCCGATGTCGACCAGCACGTTCTTCGGGTCGCGGCCCTGCTGGACCACACCGGTGACGATGTCGCCCTCGCGCCCGGCGTACTCGCCGAGCGTCGCGTCGTCCTCGGCGTCGCGCAGCCGCTGCAGGATCACCTGCTTGGCGGTGGTGGCGGCGATACGGCCGAAGCCGGTGGGGGTGTCGTCGAACTCGCGGGGCTCCTGGCCCTCCTCGAGGTCCTCGGGGTCCTCCTTCGCCCACACGGTCACATGCCCGGTCTCCCGGTTGAGCTCCACGCGCGCGTGTCGGCGGCTTCCCTCGGTGCGGTGGTAGGCGATGAGGAGGGCCGACTCGATCGCCTCGACCAGCAGGTCGAAGGAGATCTCCTTCTCCCGAACCAAGCCCCGCAGGGCACTCATGTCGATGTCCACGGCTACGCCTCCTCCTCTTCCTTCATGTTGTTCTTGTCCGTCTTGTCGACCTTGCCGGTCTTGTCGTCCGTGTTCTTGCGGTTGAACTCGACCTGTACGCGCGCCTTGTCGATCTCGGGGAAGCCGAGCCTGCGGGTGGTCGCCTTGCGGCCCTTGACCCCGGGGACCTCGACGTCGAGACCGTCCTCGTCGACGGTCAGGATCCGGGCGACCAGTTCGCCGCCCTCGGCCAGCTGGAACTTCACGAGCCGGTCGGTGGCGCGCACGAAGTGCCGGTGCTCGGTGAGGAGGCGCTCCGCGCCGGGGGTTCCGACCTCCAGGTCGTACGCCGCGTCGCCCATCGCGTTGGTCTCGTCGAGCTTCGCCGAGAGCGCACGGCTCACATCGGCGATGGCGTCCAGATCCGCTCCGGTGTCGGAGTCGACGACCACGCGCAGCACCCGCTTGCGTCCGACGGAGTCCACGGCGATCTCTTCGAGATCCAGTCCCTGGGAGGTGACGAGCGGTTCCAGCAGCTCTCGCAGCCTCTCGCTCTGGGTGGTGCTCATCCGGGTGACTCCTCGGCCGCGTGTGCTGTTGTGGGATAGGGCGCGTGTCTGGTCAAAGGGTATCCGGTCGCGGGGGGTGTTGCGTCCTGCCTCCGGCCGTGGGACCGGTGGGCCGTCGCGCTCGGGGCCGGGGTTCGCGGGCGGGTGCGGGGCGGGCGTGACGGGTCGCGCCCGCGCGGCCGGGCGCATGCCGGTACGGCCCCCGCGTCCCTTGGGTGGGTCTGCTGAGCCGGTGAGAGGAAGCGAGGGGATGCGCGGGTACCGTGATCACGGCGGGGTGCCCTCCCGCCCGTGTGTTCGTACGAGGCCCCCGAGGACGTCAGCCGTGCCGTACCCCCCGCCCCTGCCCGCCCCGCCGGGGCCGCGCAGAAGATCCCTGTTCGCCTCGGCCGCCGGGGCCGCCCTGCTGGTGGGGTGCTCGGCCGGTCCCGGCTCCGGCGGCGACGGCCCGTCGGCGACGGATCGGGCACGCGCGCGTGCGGCGCGGGACAGCCAGGGGCTGCTGGAGCGGTACGACGCCGTCCTCGCGGCGCACCCGGGGCTCGCGGAGCGGCTGCGCCCGCTGCGCGCCCAGGTGGCGGCGCACGTCCGGGCGTTCACCGACGGTACGAAGGCCACACGGACGCCCTCGAAGTCCGCCTCCCCGGCCGCGTCCCCCGCCCCGGCCGCCGAGAAGGACGCGCTGGCCGCGCTGGCCGCCGCCGAGCGCACCCTCGCCGACCAGCGTGCGAAGGAGCTGCTGGAGGTGCCGGGCGAACTGGCGCGGCTGCTTGCGTCGGTGGCGGCGGCGGGCGCCACGCACGCGTACCTGCTGACGAAGGCGGCGAAGTGAGCGGCAGGGCGAGGGACGAGGCGAATGCGGCCGAGCTGGCCGCGCTGCAGGCGGCGCTGGCCGCGGAGCACGCGGCGGTGTACGGCTACGGCGTCGTCGGCGGCCGGATCGGCGCGGCGCGCCGGTCCGAGGCACAGGCGGCGTACGACGCCCACCGGGCCCGCCGGGACGCGCTGACCCTGGAGGTCCGCGACCTGGGCGGCCAGCCGGTCGCCGCGAACGCCGCGTACGCGCTGCCGTTCCCGGTTCCGGACCCGGCCGCGGCCGTACGGCTCGCCGCCCGGCTGGAGGAGCGGGTGGCCGGCGTGTACGCGGATCTGGTGCGGGCGGCGACGGGCACGCGGCGTGGTGCCGCCGCCGCGGCGCTGCGGGAGGCCGCGGTGCGCGCGGGGCGCTGGAGCGGGGGGAGCGTAGCCTTCCCTGGGCTCGCGGAGCGGGCCGACGAGGGGGCGGGCGCGGCCGGCGCGGCCCCGTCGGCCTCCGCCTCGGTGACACCGTCACGGTGACCCGGTGAACGCCCGTACGACAGGAGCCGGACTGGAAGGGAACGACTCGCGCATGGCTTTCGAACCGCCGCCGCGCCTGGTACGGGCGCTCGGTGAGACGGCTCCGGGCGGGGACGCCTGGCTGGCGGAGCTGCCCGCACTCGCCGAACGGGCCGTCGCCAGGGGCGGCTTGGCCGTGGAGCGGGTCCAGGTACCGGGCGGGCGCAGCAGCCTGGTGGTGCTGGTGCGGCGGGCGGACGGCACCCCGGCCGTGCTGAAGCTCGCCCCGCCGAGGGCCCGCCCGGAGAGCGAACGGGCGGCGCTGGCGCACTGGGGCGGCCGGGGCGCCGTACAGCTGCTGGAAACCGGTGCCGAGGACGGCGTGCTGCTGCTGGAGCGGCTGCACCCGGATGTGTCGGTGCGGTCGCTTCCGGAGGCGAAGGCGCTGCTGGAGGCGGCGGGGACGCTGCGGCGGCTGTGGGTCGAGCCGCCGGCCGGCCACGCCTTCGAGACCGTCGCCGAGCGCACCGGGCGGCAGGCGACGGCGATGCGGGCGGGCGCGGAGGCGGACCCCGAGGTGGCACCGCTGGTCGACGCGGCGCTCACGGCCCGCGAGGAGCTGCTCGCCGCGCCGCCCGAGCGGCGGTTGCTGCACGGCACCTTCCGGCAGAGCAAGGTCCTCGCCGGGGAGCGGATGCCGTGGCTCGCGGTGGGGCCGGACCCGGTGGTCGGCGAGTGCGCGTTCGATCTGGCGCGGCTGGTGCGGGACCGGGTGGAGGACCTGATCGCGGCACCGTCCGGAGCGGCCGTCGTCCGGCGGCGGGTGAAGCGGCTCGCGGAGTCGCTGGAGGTGGATCAGGTGCGGCTGCGGGGGTGGACGCTGTTCCGGGCTGTGGAGTCCGGGGTCCGTGCGCTGCGGGTGGGGCGGCCGAAGGACGGGGAACTTCTGCTGGAGTTCGCGGGCTGGCTGTAGGGCGCCCGCTCTCGGCCGGCATGACGAGCGGCCCGCTCGCGCGAGGCGAGCGGGCCGGCGGACAGGCTTCGGGTCAGGCCGTCAGGCGGGCGATCGCGTCCTCGACGGAGAGTTCCTCGCGCTCGCCGGTCTTGCGGTCCTTCAGTTCGAGGACGCCCTCGGCGGAGCGGCGGCCGGCGACCAGGATCCGGGGTACGCCGATCAGCTCCGCGTCGGTGAACTTCACGCCCGGGGAGACACCGGCCCGGTCGTCCACCAGGACGCGGACGCCCGCGGCGGCCAGCTTCTCGGCGACGTCGAGGGCCAGCTCGGTCTGCAGGGCCTTGCCGGCGGCGACGACGTGCACGTCGGCCGGGGCGACCTCCTCGGGCCACACCAGGCCCTTCTCGTCGGCGCTCTGCTCGGCGATCGCGGCGACCGCGCGGGAGACGCCGATGCCGTAGGAGCCCATGGTGACGCGGACCGGCTTGCCGTTCTGGCCGAGGACGTCGAGCTTGAGGGCGTCGGTGTACTTGCGGCCCAGCTGGAAGATGTGGCCGATCTCGATGGCGCGGTCCAGCTTCAGGCCGGTGCCGCACTTCGGGCAGGGGTCGCCCTCCTGCACCACGACGACGTCGACGTACGTGTCGACCTCGAAGTCACGGCCGGCGACGACGTTCTTCGCGTGCGTGTGCTCCTTGTTGGCGCCGGTGATCCAGGAGGTGCCGGGGGCCACGCGCGGGTCGGCGATGTACGTGACCTTCTCGCCCAGTCCCTGCGGGCCGACGTAGCCGCGGACCAGGTCGGGGCGGCCGGCGAAGTCCGCCTCGGTGACCATCTCGACGACGGCCGGGGCGAAGTGCGCCTCGACCTTGTCCAGGTCCACCTCGCGGTCGCCGGGCACGCCGACGGCGACGATCTCGCCGTCCACCTTGACCAGCAGGTTCTTCAGCGTGGCGGAGGCCGGGACGCCGAGGGAGGCGGCGAGGGTCTCGATGGTCGGGGTGTCGGGGGTGGGGATCTCCTCGAGCGCGGGCACGTCCGCCCCGTCCGCCGGCTTCAGGGCGTAGGTGATCGCCTCGGTGTTGGCGGCGAAGTCGCAGTTCGGGCAGTCCGCGAAGGTGTCCTCGCCGGCCTCGGCCGGGGCGAGGAACTCCTCGGACTTGGAGCCGCCCATGGCGCCGGCGGTGGCCGCGCAGATGCGGTAGTCGAGGCCGAGGCGCTCGAAGATGCGCTGGTAGGCCTGGCGGTGCAGGGCGTACGACTGGGCCAGGCCCTCGTCCTCCAGGTCGAAGGAGTAGGAGTCCTTCATCTGGAACTCACGGCCGCGCAGGATGCCGGCTCGGGGGCGGGCCTCGTCACGGAACTTGGTCTGGATCTGGTACAGGATCACCGGCAGGTCCTTGTAGGACGTGCACTGGTCCTTGACCAGGAGGGTGAAGATCTCCTCGTGGGTGGGGCCGAGGAGGTAGTCGCCGCCCTTGCGGTCCTTGAGCCGGAACAGCTCCTGGCCGTACTCGTCCCACCGGCCGGTCGCCTCGTAGGGCTCGCGCGGCAGCAGGGCGGGGAGCAGCACCTCCTGGGCGCCGATCGCGTCCATCTCCTCGCGGACGATCCGCTCCACGTTGGAGAAGACCTTCTTGCCGAGCGGCAGCCAGCTCCAGATACCGGCGGCGGTGCGGCGGACGTAGCCGGCGCGGACGAGGAGCTTGTGGCTGAGGACCTCGGCGTCCGCCGGGTCGTCGCGCAGCGTCTTCGCCATCAACTGGGACATGCGCTGGACCGGTGCGTTCGCCATGGTTCTCGTACTCCTGCCGGGAAAGGGTGATGGCATAGGAGGTTAGCCGGGCCTGCTGTGCCGGTGGAAATCGATATGCCCCGGCTTTGTCCGCGACTTTATCCGCGGCGCAGTGGCAGGGGGGCGCCCATCACCACGTACGGCCGCGGCGCGCTCGGGAAGTGGACCTGGCGGGCGAGGTCCACGTAGCCGAGGGAGTGGTAGAGGCCGCGGGCCGGGCTGTCGGTGTCGATCGCGGAGAGGATCGAGCGGGGTTCGGTGGCGGTGTCGGTGATCGTGGTGATCAGGCGGCGGCCGATGCCGCGGTTCTGGTGGCCGGGGTGGACGTGCAGCTCGGTGATCACGAAGGAGTCGTCCAGCCAGAAGTCGTTGCCGCCCGCGCGGAGGTAGGGCTCCACGACGGTGGACCACCAGTGGGTGCGGGAGTTCGGCATGCCGTACACGAACCCCACGAGGTGACCGCCCACCGTGGCCCCGAGGGCCCTCGCGCCCCGGTACTGCATGTGGCGCTGGACGATCTGACGGCGTACGGCGACCTCGTCGGGGCCGAGGCCGAAGGCGACGGCCTGGACGGCGAGGGCCTCGTCGACGTGGGCTACGAGGTCCAGGGGGCCGATCACGAGGTCCATGACGGGAGCGTACAGGTGGGTACAGGGGTTCAGAACAGCACGCTCATGAAGGCGCCGACCTCTCGGAAGCCCACTCTGCGGTACGTCCTTCTCGCCGCAGTGTTGAAGTCGTTCACGTACAGGCTGACGACCGGGGCCACGTCGGCGAGCGCGTACCGCAGCACGGCCGCCATGCCGGGGGCGGCGATCCCCCTCCCCCGGTACTCGGGAGCCACCCACACACCCTGGATCTGGCAGGCCTGGCTGGTCGCCGCGCCGATCTCCGCCTTGAAGACGACCCTGCCGTGCTCGTCGAGGCGTGCGAAGGCGCGGCCGGCACCGACGAGTTCGGCGACGCGGGCCTGGTACAGCAGCCCGCCGTCACCCGCCAGCGGCGATACGCCGACCTCTTCCGTGAACATCGCCACGCACGCCGGCATGATCGTCTCCATCTCGTCCTTGCGGACGCGGCGGACGTAGGGGTCCGGGGCGATGTCGGCGGGCATGCGGTCGGTGACCATCAGGGGCTGGTGGGCTCGGACCTCGCGGGCGGGGCCCCAGTGGGGCTCCAGCAGGCGCCACAGCGTGGCGGTCGGTTCGACGGGGCCGACGATGGAGGAGCAGCGCCGGCCGGACCGTCTCGCCCGGTCCGCGAAGGCGCGGACGGCGCGCGGGGTGGCGCAGACGGGGACCAGGTTGGCGCCGGCGTAGCACAGTGACGTGAGCATGCCGTCCTCGTACCAGCCCCACATCTCGCCCCCCAGGCGCCACGGGTCCAGCCCGGCGACCTGGACCCGGGCAGCCACGAAGGCGTTCGCCACCGGCTCGCGGTCGAGGACGGCGAGCGCGGCGTCGAGGTCACTCGGTTCGAGCACCCGAGAGGTGGTCTGGGTCAACACGTACGGGGCCTCACCCTGGGGTTCTGCTGGTCTCGGAACTGTACCCCGAGGGATTGCGGAACGCTTCCGGGTGAGAACGGCTGCGGCCCGGGCCGGTGCAGGTCCCGGCCGGCCGCGGGCATCCGGCCAGCGCGCCTTCGCCCGTCTCGGGCAAGGGTGGATCTTCCAAGCCCGGCCGGAGGATCGCCGCCGACCACCCCGTCGAGACCGCCTGGCGATCAGGATGCCACCCGAAGAGCAAGCCCCCAGCCCGAGCCTTCTTCCCCTTCCCGTGCGCTGACGCGTCGACAGTTGGTCAAGAACGTAAATAAGTTGACCATAAGATGGCGCCTCCCCAACTCGTTGAACTAAGGAAACAGATGGGCAGACAGATACGGCGCTTGGCGGCACTTCTCGCCCCTCTCGCCCTCGGTGCGGCAGTGCTCGCTCCGGCCACCGCTGAGGCGGAGACCGTCGTCTCCGGGAACTACACCGCGGTGTTCAACTACCCCACGCCCACGACGTACGACTCCTCGATCAACACCTCGGTCGGTGACCTGATCGATCTCGCGGCGCCCAACTCGACCCTGTACATGGGCATGTACTGGTTCAACAGCTCGGCCCTGCAGGCGAAGCTCTCCGCCGCCCAGAGCCGCGGCGTCACGCTGCGCATCATCTCCGAGTCGGCGAACCGGCCCAGCAGCAACCTGGACGGTCTGACGCTGACGGGCAACTCCAGCCTCACCTGGTGCTCACGCGGGTGCCTGGGCAACGGCTCGGGCGACACGAACGCGATCGACCACGACAAGTACATCGTGTTCGACGCGCTCACCGACGGACGCACGAACGTCGTCTGGCAGAGCTCACAGAACCTCGCGGGCGGCCAGGACGGCGAGATCAACAACGCGGTCGTCGTGTCCAACAACGCGGCCCTCGCCTCCCGGTACCGCGCGCACTTCAACGACCAGATCAGGCATGCCGGCGACAGCCTGCACACGACGTACGACTACACCACGGGCGACCCGAGCTCTCCCGTCGAGGCGTTCTTCTTCCCCCGCGACACCGCCTCGGACGCCACCCACTACGGCAACGCCGACATCCTCGCCTCGTTCATCGACAAGGTCGACTGCTCGATCGACGGAAAGATCAGGATCTCGGCGGCCGAGCTCGACCAGCGGTCCACCCGCCCGGCCGTCTACGACGCCCTGCAGGCCAAGCGGTCCCAGGGGTGCAGCGTCGACGCGAACATCCGCGATCTCAGCAACGGCGGCGGCAACAACGGCGTCAACGACCTGACCGCCCTCGACATCGCGGCCTACGGCAACCGCCCCGGCGGGTGCCGCTACAAGTCCTCGGCGACCGCCTCCTGCAACCACGGCACCACCCACTCCAAGTACCTGCTGACGGAGTGGACGAAAGCCGACGGCAGCAAGGTCCAGCATGTGTACACGGGCTCCCACAACTGGACCTCGGGCTCGCTGAAGACGAACGACGAGACGCTGCTGCGTATCGACGACCCGGCGGTCTACCAGGCTTACGTCGCCAACTTCACCAAGGTGCACTCGGGCGCCGTCGACATCGACGCCTCGAAGTACGGCTCGACGTCCCAGCACTACTCGCGGGTCAACGTGCAGGCCGACGGTGACCAGCACTACAGCGCCATCGCCTCCGGCGGCACCTCGTCCGTCTACACCGCGGTGGTGTACGAGCAGGGCGACCGGCACGACTCCTCGGACACCGAGCTGGGCACCGACGTGTACATCCGCATGTACAAGGACGGCGTCGCGCTGTGGAACGAGAAGCTGCTGAGCAACAGCGGCACCGCCGGCAACACGACCTGGTCGCACCAGAAGCCCGACGTCGGCGTGGACGACCAGGGCAACGCGATCGTCGCGTGGGCCAAGGACGACGACGGCAACAAGTTCGCCGACATCGCCGTGGTCAAGGTGGCCCCGGGCGGCACGGTGACCGCGCTGCCGCGCCCGCACGCCTCCGGCAGCGGGGACCAGCTGCGGCCGACGGTCGCGGTGGCCGGCGACGGCTCCTACACCGTCGCCTGGGAGAGCACGGCCGACGGCTCCACGCTCAACCAGATCTACGCGAGCAGTTGGTCCGGGACCGGTGCGCTGCGCTACCAGGACGTCCAGGTCAGCACGATCAACTCGGGTGCAGCCGGGTCGAACCGCCGCCCCGACGCGGCGATCGACGACGCCGGTAACACCGCGATCGTCTGGGAGGAGGACGCGGACGGCAACGGCGGCATCAACATCGGTCTCGCGAAGCTGAACGCCTCGGGCGGCTTCGCCGTGGCCCGCAAGGTGGCCAACTCCCTCGCCGACGGGCAGCAGACCGTTCCCGCGGTGGCGTCGGCCGGCGACGGCCGGTTCGTCGTGGCGTGGACGGACGAGTACACCACTGGCACCGGCACGCTGGTGCGGCCGCAGCGGATCTACGACCGCGTCTTCTCCGCGACCGGCAGCGCCGCGGCGGCCGAGCAGCGGACCACCGAGGACGCCACCAGCAGCGGCCCGTACGTCGACAGCGAGCGGCCGGTCTCCGACCAGGACACCGCCGATGTCGCGGTCGCCGACGACGGCAGCTTCGTGGTCGCGTGGAAGGAGGCCTTCGACGTGAACGTCGGCGGGACCCTGTACGCGGGCAAGGACGACGTGTGGGCCCGCGGCTTCAACGCCGACGGCACGACGACCGGCCGGCTCCCCGCCTACCGGATGAACGTGGTGACCGGCGGCGGCCAGGGCGGCCCGGCCGTGACCCTGGCTTCGACCGGCCGGCTCGCGCTGACGTACTCGGACGACTACGACGGCAACGGCTTCAACGAGATGCGGCTGCGGGACGCGTTCAGCAACTCCTGAGCGCACAAGGGCGGCACCCCTGGCATGGGGTGCCGCCCTTGGTACTGCGCTCGCCCGCGCATGGATTTCATGTGCACCACTTCAGCCCCAGTAGTACTCGGACCATGGTGCTGTCCACGGTCCACGTGGCGTCACTGCGGCACCTCGGCCATTGTCAGGAGCCCATCGTGGGTGTATTCGATCAAGATACGGTCGTCAACGGAAAACAGCCACACATCCGCACTTGTGTACAGGATCTCCTCGGCATGTCTTTTTGCCTCTTCTGCAGGCAGTGCAACAGTCGGGACTACGGCGTTGCCCCAGAAAATGACCAAGAGGGATTCCGGCGAGGTGGCGCGTGTCAGCCAGCCACCCATCACCTCAGCCGCCTCGCGTTCTCCAGAGGTGAACTCCTGGTCCAGGAAATCGACCGCCTCCCAGTCGATACCTTCCCAGGCGGAGTGAGGAAACCTGTTCAGGCTGCACGCCTCGAAAGTGTCGCTTTCCCCTTTCTCGAGGATCATCACATCCTGCCGCTCTTCGGGTTTCATCCCTCTCAGGAGATCATCGAGTCGCGCCCTGCCGCTGCCGTACGGGTGACGGTTACTCACTATGTATTCCTTTTCAGGATTCGCAGCATGTCCGCTTCTGTTCCGTCCCACCGTACTGCATAGCGAGCCTCGCCCTTTCCGATGGCCACATTGATGTGCGGCCCCTTGACGGGGTCATAGTCTATGCGGAATTGCTTCCATTCGCCGTTGACCCGCGTTTCAAATCCCACAACCTCGCCGTGAGCCGCAGAGTTCTCCAACCTGCTTATGTAGGGCTGCCTCGTATGAGGGTCGATTTCCCCCATGATGTCGAGAGCCTTGTTCCTTGCCTGCTCGAAACTGTCGAACGGTATGTTCCCGTCAGGATCCTTTCCGACGGTTATCTCCGGTGGGCGCTTCGGCTTCTTGTCGTACTCCGGAGCCAGGCCCAGCGGGTCACACCAAGTGTGTGGATTGTCGACGTACGCCGAGGGATTGGGCGCCGGTGCGAGGCCGAGGGGGTCGGGGGTGAGATACCGGGCGGCTTCGGGGTCGTAGTGGCGGAAGTAGTTGTAGTGGAGGCCGGTCTCGGGGTCGTAGTACTGGCCCGGGAAGCGCAGGGGTGTGTAGGTGGTGCTGTTGGCCGCCCATGCCGTCGCTCCCCAGAGGGTGCTGCGGGTGCGCCAGGCGATGTCGCCGTGTTCGTCTATGAGTTCGTTCGGGGTGCCGACGAGGTCGGTGACTATGGCGAAGAAGCGGGAGTCGATCTCGTCCTGGGGTGCCTCGGCCGCGGTGATGCGTTCCGTCTGGGCCAAGGGGCGCAGGCCCTGGTGGTCCCAGGTGAGGGTGACCGGGTTGGGGAGGGCCGAAGAGGTGGTCGTCTGCTCGCAGAGAGTGGTGCCGTCCCAGGTGAAGTCCACCCTCTCCAGGACCGTTTCGCCGTCCTCGGCCAGGCGGAGTTTCGCGGTGCGGCGGCCCAGGGGGTCGTAGGTGTAGCGCCAGCGGGTGCCGTCCGGCGTGGTCGCCGAGGTGAGGCGGTCTTCGGTGTCCCATTCGTAGTGCCAGGTGTCCGGCTTGCGGGACAGGCGGGTCTTCTGGCGGAGGGTGATGCGGCCCAGTGCGTCGTGTTCGTAGCGGACGTGGCCGGCTCGGGTGATGCGGGTGCCCGTGTAGGTGCGGGGGCCGGTTGCCTCCGCGCCCGGGTGGTTCGTCGGCCAGGTGGCTTCTGTCTGGTTGCCCGCCTGGTCGTAGGCGTAGCGTTCCGTCCAGCCCGCCGCGTGGACCGCCGTCACCCGGCCCGTCGCGTCCAGGTCGAAGCGGCGGGTGCCGGAGAGGTGGTCTTCCACGGCGGTCGGATTGCCGTCGGCGCGGTAGGTGTACGCCCGGCTCTGCAGCGTGCGGCCCTGCGCGCCGGTCACCGACTGGGTGGTCAGGCGGCCCAGGGGGTCGAAGGTGTGCTCCAGGGTGATCGTTTCGGCTATGTGGCGGGTCAGTTCGCGGCCCGCCTCGTCGTAGGCGAAGTCGATCGTGCGGCCGTTGGTGGTCAGCCGGGTGCGGTTGCCCGCCGCGTCGTACGACCACGTGGAGACGGCACCTGTGGGTGTCGTGCGGCCGGTGCGGCGGCCCAGGGAGTCGTAGGTGTACGTCAGCGTGCGGCCGTCGACCGTTTCCGAGTGCAGGCGGCCGTAGCGGTCGCGCAGCAGTGTCAGGGTCGTGCCGTCCGGGCCGGTGGCCTGGGCGAGGTTGTCGGTGAAGTCGTAGGCGTACGTGGTGACGGCGCCTGCGGCGTTCTTGGTGGTGATCCGCCCCAGCGCGTCACGCTCGAAGGACGTCACCTCGCCGAGGGCGTTCCGGCATGAGGTCAGGTGGCCCGCCGGGTCGTGCTCGTACGTCAGCGTGCGGTCGTCGAAGTCCGTCTCCGACAGCAGGCGGCCTGCGGGGTCGTAGGCGTACTCCCACGTCAGGCCCTGCGGGTTCGTGACCTTCGTCAGGTGCAGTTCGCTGTCGTGGGCGAACTCGTAGCGGACGCCGTCCGGGCCCGTGCGGGCCGACAGGAGGTCGAAGTGGGTGTATTCGAAGTGGGTGACGCCACCCAGGGGATCGGTGTGGCTGGTGCAGTTGCCCTCGCCGTCGTACGTCCAGCTCTCCGTCGTGCCGTCGGGAGCCGTGCGGCGCGCCAGGTGGCCTTCCACCGTCCATTCCAGGTGGGTCGTCGCGCCGGTCGGGTCCGTGATCGCGACCGGGCGGCCGAAGGCGTCCCGGGTGTAGCGGGTGACCGCGCCCAGGGGGTCGGTGACCTCGACGGGGAGGCCCGCGCGGTTGCAGATCACCCGCGTCGTGTTGCCCAGCGGGTCCGTCACCGACGTCAGGTGACCGGCCTCCGAGTAGGTGAAGCGGCTGGCCTGTGACGCGGGGTCCGTCACCGATGTGCGGTTGCCCCGTTCGTCGTAGGTACGGCGGTGGGTGTTGCCGTCCGTGCCGGTCACCTTCACCGGCAGGCCCAGGTCGTTGTACTCCGCTCTCGCCTCACGGCCGTCCGGGCGGACGACCGAGACGAGGTTGCCCTCGTCGTCGTAGCGGAACGTCGTCGTGTGGCCCAGGGGGTCGGTGTGCGACAGCAGGCGGTTGTAGCGGTCGCGGGTGAAGCGGGTGGCCGCGCCCAGGGGGTCGATCTCGGTGACGACCTGGCTGTTGGCGTTGATGAGGTAGCGGCGGGTGTGGCCCTCGCCCGTCACCGTGGTGGTGACGCGGTGGCCGGTCGCCGGGTCCGTGTCGTCGTACGACAGGCGCAGGGCCATGTGGCCGTGTGAGCCGCTCTCGGCGATGCAGCGGTCCCGGTCGTCGTACTCGTAGGTGTAACTGCGGTCGTTCGTGTCCGTCCAGGACACCACCCGGCCGCGGTCGTCGTAGCCGAAGCGCAACGGGAGACCCGAGGAATTGAAGACCTCCGTCAGGTGGCCCTCGGCGGAGTAGCCGTAGCGCTTGATCTCCACATCGGTGCCGTCCGGGGCCGCGCCCGCCAGGTGCAGGGCCGTGATCCGGTCGCCCGCTGTCGTGATCTTCAGGCGGTAGCCGGCGGAGGAGGCGATCGCGAGCGGGGTGCCCTCGGTGTCGTACTCGAAGGTCAGCCAGTTGCCGTTGCGGTCGTCTATCTGTTCCAGGACCGCCCGGTCTTCCGTCTGGTCGGCAAAGTGCCAGACTCGGCCGGAACTGGGGTCGGTGATCGTGTAGCCCTCGTCGACCCGGGCCAGCGGCCAGCGGCTGCTGCCGTGGGCGGGAAGCGACGGGGCGCCGGGCTCGGGGTGGGGGTAGGTCAGGAGGCGGCCGTCCTCCGTGACGAAGATGACTCCCTCGGCGTCGATGGCCAGGTGCTGGTCGACGGTGGAGGACCAGGACGGGCCGAACCAGTGGCCCAGGCGGTAGCCGGACTCCACGCGGCGGGTGAAGGTCAGGGGCAGGGTTCCGGGGAGTGCGACATCCGTCTGCGGCAGGTACATCTTGCCGGTGACCAGGTCGACCGGGTCGGTGTTGTCGTCCTGGACCTTGTTCTTCGGGTTCTCCGCCACGCCCTCCGGGTCCTCGCCCGCGGCCCGGCGGGCGTCACCTGCCGCGGCCCGCTCACCCGCGCTCAGGTCGGAGCCGAGGCCGTCGAGTTCGCTGGGCAGGGCGCGCGCGCCGGGGATGGAGATGCCGTCGAAGAGGGCGCGGAAGCCGCCCGCCTCGCCCGCCGCCTTGGCGAGGGCTCCCCCGCCGCCGAACATGCCGCCGAACACCATGCCGGTCGTCGCCGCGTCGCTCGCCTCGTCCAGGCTGAAGCCCTTGCTCTCGCCGGTGGCGATGGCGACCGGCTGGGTGACGGCCAGGTCGACGGCGACCGACTCGACACCGCCGAACGCGGCCGTGGCCAGGGTGGTGCCCGCGATCGTGGCGACCTCGGTGGAGACCTCGATGCCCAGGGTCCCCGCGAGTTCCACGATGCTCGCCGTGGCCGCCGCTGCCGCGCCTTCGGAGATACCGGCCGTGAAGATGGCGAGCGCGGTGCCCGCGACGATGGTCGCGCCGACGATCTCCAGCTCGTGTTCCAGCTTCTTGACCGCCTTGTGCACGACGTCGGCGTACTTGTCGAGCGCCTTGGCCATGCCCCGGGCGGCGTCGGCCATGTCCTTGAGCCAGCCGTGGCCGTTGTAGTAGTAGCGGCGCCAGTACGGGTCGTCGAAGGCGGAGATCGCCTCGCCCTTGTTGTTGTCGATGATGCCGCGGGCCGACTTGTTCGCCGCGGACAGTACGTCTTCGATGTCGTCGGCGAACTGCCGCCAGGCCTTCGCCGCGTCCCGCAGTCCGTCCTCGTCAGCCGCCGGCCACCACATGCCGGTGAGGTCCTGGACGATCTGCTTCGCCTTGTCGGCCGCGCTCACTTCGGCTGGCCCCCGCCCTCGCCGTGGCCGTCGTGCTTCACCTGGATCCGGCTGAACATCGAGCGGACGAGCTGCTCGTTGTCGATGTGGCCGTCCGCCATGTCGGTCATCGCCTGCTCGATGCTGGCGAGTCCCTGAGCGAGGATGGTCGCGGCCTTCTCGATCTTCGTGACGTTCGGTCCGTAGACCTTGTGGAACTCCTTGCCCTGCTTGTCGTCGCCCCACGGTGAACCGGCCGCCGCGAGCGCCGTCTTGAGCTTGGTGAGCGCCTTGGTGAGATCAGTGCTGTGCGTGTGGAAATGCGGAGCCGTCTGCTTCAGATCCGCCATCTTGATGTCGAGTATCTTGCCGTCGCCGCCGCTGCCGCCCTGGTCACCCATGGTGCCGCGCCCCTCCCCGTCAGTCTGCTCACCAGCCCGAAGACCCTAGTGGGCATGACGAGTTCGCAATCGGGAGCGGCACCAAAGGGACGGTAAAGTTCCGTTCAGGATTGCGTAAGCCCGAGGAACGCCTGCCAGGCGGCGGGGGGCAGCGTGAGGGTGGGGGCGGTGGTGGGATCCTGCTTGGAGTCGCGTACGTGGATGGTGGTGGGGCTGGTGGCGACCTCTACGCATTCGCCGCCCTCGCCGTCGCTGTAGCTGCTCTTGAACCACACGAACCTGGTCGGCTCTTCGACATTCATGTCTCTCCCAGCAACTTCTCTACGAGGGCCAGTGATTCGCGCGGGGACAGGGCCTGGGCCCGTAGGAGACCGTACCGCTCCTCCAGTTCCCTGACCGTCGAACGATCGATGAAGAGACGGCTGCTCTTGTACGCCTCCACATACGCGATCCTGCGCCCTTTCGTCGTCTCGATCAAGGTGAATCGTCCGGAGAGGGCCGCATGCTCCCCGCAGCCGTCCGGCATTACCTGGATCTCCACGTTGGACCGCTGACCGATGAGCAGGATCTGCTCCAACTGGCCCCGCACGACACCCCGTCCGCCCAGCCCCTTGCGCAGAACCGCCTCCTCCATCACGAAACTGATGGTGGGCATCGGTTTCCGTCCGAAGATCTCCTGACGGGCCAACCTGGCTGCCACGCGCTGCTCGATCGTCGCCTCGTCCAGCGGAGGTCGCCGAACGGTGAAGACCGCCCGCGCGTAGTCCTCCGTCTGAAGCAGACCTGGCACGGTCTGAACGGCGAAGAAGTGCAGCGCGACAGCCTTCTTCTCCAGCACCGCCGCGTCCTGGAAGAACGCCGGATACTGCGCCCTCTCCATCTCCTCGATGAACTCGACCAGCACCCCGTGCGCGTCCAGCGCCTCGTCGGCCTGCATGATGAACCTCGCCGAAGGGATGCGCCTGCCCTGCTCGAACGACGCGATGGTCGCCCCCGAGTAGCCAGTGATGCGGCCGAGTTCGGCCCGTTCCATGCCCCCCTGGGTCCGCAGCCGCTTCAACAGCCGCCCGAAGATGAGCGGTACGCCCGAGCCGGGCTCGGACTCCCCCTCCGCCTCCGGTACTTCTTGCTCTGCCTGCACTTCGTCGCTCACATACACCCCCAATGCCCTCGCGCCACCGCCGGTCACGGCGCGCCCGCGTACAGCCGCACCTCCCGCTCGTACAACGCCTGCTGGTCAAGGTGCTGCCGCTGTTCAACGTTACTGAGCGTGCGGAAGCGTAAGCAGCATAAAGTCAGAAATCTCCACCCCCGAATTCACCATGCGCCTCACCTCCACCCCGCGCGGAGCGCGGCTTGCCCGGCGGCTCGTCTCGCACCGGCTGGACGAGTGGGGGCACCCCTACGACGGACCCGTCAATGAAGCCGTCACACTGATCGCCGCCGAGCTCGTCGCGAACGCCGTACGGCACGGGCACGTACCCGGTCGGGACTTCCGGCTCCAGCTCATCGAGTCGGCCGGAGCCCTGCGGGTGGAGGTTTCCGACACCCGTGCCGAGCGGCTGCCCGAGGTACGGGTTCCGCAGGATGAGTCCGGCCGTGGGCTGCTGCTGGTGGAGGCGCTCGCCGACAAGTGGGGTGTCACTCCGCGGGAACGCGGCAAATCCGTCTGGGCGGAGGTACACGTGAGTCCCGCCACCACACGGTGACGGGACTCGCAGGACAGTCGAAGGGATCAGCCCGTGACCGACACCGACGGCTCGCCCGACTCCACGCCCTCGTCCTGCATCTGCTCGGCCAGCTTCATGGCCTCCTCGATGAGGGTCTCGACGATCTTGGACTCGGGGACCGTCTTGATGACCTCGCCCTTGACGAAGATCTGGCCCTTGCCGTTGCCGGAGGCGACGCCGAGGTCGGCCTCGCGGGCCTCGCCGGGGCCGTTGACGACGCAGCCCATGACGGCCACGCGGAGGGGGACGTCCATGCCCGTCAGGCCGGCGGTGACCTCCTCCGCCAGCTTGTAGACATCGACCTGGGCGCGGCCGCAGGAGGGGCAGGAGACGATCTCCAGGCCGCGCTGGCGCAGGCCGAGGGACTGGAGGATCTGGAGACCGACCTTGACCTCCTCGGCGGGGGGCGCGGACAGGGACACGCGGATCGTGTCGCCGATGCCCTGGCTCAGCAGGGCTCCGAAAGCCACCGCCGACTTGATCGTGCCCTGGAACGCCGGGCCGGCCTCCGTGACACCCAGGTGCAGCGGGTAGTCGCACTGCGCCGCCAGCTGCTTGTACGCCTCGATCATGATCACCGGGTCGTTGTGCTTCACCGAGATCTTGATGTCGCGGAAGTCGTGCTCCTCGAACAGCGACGCCTCCCACAGGGCCGACTCGACCAGGGCCTCGGGGGTCGCCTTGCCGTACTTCTGCAGCAGGCGCCTGTCGAGGGAGCCGGCGTTGACGCCGATGCGGATCGGGGTGCCGTGGTCCTTGGCGGCCTTGGCGATCTCCTTGACCTTGTCGTCGAACTGCTTGATGTTGCCTGGGTTGACGCGGACCGCGGCGCAGCCGGCCTCGATGGCGGCGAAGACGTACTTGGGCTGGAAGTGGATGTCCGCGATGACCGGGATCTGGGACTTCCTGGCGATGGTCGCGAGGGCGTCGGCGTCGTCCTGGGTGGGGCAGGCCACACGGACGATCTGGCAGCCGGACGCGGTCAGCTCGGCGATCTGCTGGAGGGTGGCGCCGATGTCGGACGTACGGGTCGTGGTCATCGACTGGACCGAGACGGGCGCATCTCCGCCGACCGCCACGCTTCCGACCTGGATCTGCCGGCTCTTCCGGCGCTCGGCGAGCTTGGTCGGAACGGACGGCATGCCGAGAGAAATCGCAGTCATCTGCTGTGCAACCCCAAGTCGTGGATCAAGGTCCGGTCCCGCGGGCCGGCGGGCTCCAGGCTTCGAGGTTACGGCACGGGCCTTGGCGCGAGCACATCCCACCCGGCAAACCCACCCGATGGAAGGCGGCCCGGAACCACGCGTCCCGGGCCGCCCCGAACGTCGGATGACGGGGAGATTCTCCCCGGGTTAACCACGTCCGGCCGACCACGTCCGGCTCGTCGCCCCGCTAACTGATCTTGACCGGGTTGACGAGGTCCGCGACCAGGACGAGCAGGGTGAAGCAGACGAAGATCCCGGCCACCACATACGCCACCGGCATCAGCTTCGCCACGTCGAACGGGCCGGGGTCCGGGCGGCGCAGCACCCTGGCCACGTTCCGCCGCAGGGCCTCCCACAGGGCGCCCGCGATGTGCCCGCCGTCGAGCGGGAGCAGCGGGAGCATGTTGAACAGGAACAGGGAGAGGTTGAAGCCGGCGAGGAGCATCACGAATCCCGCGACCTGCTGGGAGGCGGGGATGTCGAGGGTGGCGATCTCGCCGGTCACCCGGGCCGCTCCGACGATGCCCATCGGGGAGTCCGGCTCGCGCGGGCCGTCGCCGAAGGCGGCGTCCCACAGGCCGGGGATCTTGCCGGGCAGGGCGGCGAGCGAGTCGACGGCGTCACCGACCCGGTCGGACATCCAGGTCACGGACTGGCCGAAGTCCTGGTGGACGACGCCGGTGGCGGCGCTGAAGCCGAGGAAGCCGGCCTCGACGTACTTGCCCTGGACGTACTGGCCGCTGGAGTCCTTCTTGGCGACCCTGTTCGTCGCGATCGTCGTGTGCAGGGTCAGCTCCTGGCCCTTGCGGTCGACGACGATCGCGACGCTCTTGCCGGCGCTGTCGCGGATGAGGTCCGAGAGCGTGTTCCAGTCCTTGGTCGCGACGCCGTCAAAGGAGACGATCCTGTCGTGCGGCTTCATGCCGGCCTGCGCCGCCGGGGACACCGGGTCGGACTTCTTGCAGGTGTCGCGGTGCTGGCTCTGGTCGATGGAGCACGGCGAGACCGAGGCGACGGTGGTGGTCTGCTGCTGGATGCCGAAGCCCATCAGGACCGTGAAGAACAGGCCGATCGCCAGGATCAGGTTCATGAACGGGCCCGCGAACATGACGATGACGCGCTTCCACGGCTTGCGCGTGTAGAACATGCGCGTCTCGTCACCGGGCTGCAGTTCCTCGAAGGCGGCCGAGCGGGCGTCCTCGATCATGCCGCGCCACGGCGAGGTGGAGCGGGCGGAGACCCGGCCCTGGTCGTCGGGCGGGAACATCCCGATCATGCGGATGTAGCCGCCGAGCGGGACGCCCTTGATGCCGTACTCGGTCTCGCCCTTCTTCCGCGACCAGATGGTCGGGCCGAAGCCGACCATGTACTGCGGGACGCGGATGCCGAAGAGCTTGGCCGTGGACAGGTGCCCCAGCTCGTGCCATGCGATCGAGACCAGCAGGCCGACCACGAAGACCACTATGCCGAGGATGAACATCAAGGTCGTCATGCACGCGCCTCCGCGGTCGCCGTCGTGGCTGTCAGTTCACGGGCCCGGGCTCGCGCCCAGGTCTCCGCTTCGAGGACGTCCGACACCGTGAGTGAAGTTCCCGTGTCCGGGGTGCCGTGCTCCTCGACGATCCGGGTGACGGTTTCCATGATCCCGTTGAAGGGCAGGGCGCCGCTGCGGAAGGCCTCGACGCACTCCTCGTTGGCCGCATTGAACACCGCCGGAGCGGTCCCCGCGAGCCGCCCCACGTGCCGGGCGAGGTTCACCGAGGGGAAGGCCTCGTTGTCCAGCGGGAAGAACTCCCAGGTGGAGGCCCTGCTCCAGTCGAAGGCGGGCGCGGCGTCGGGGACGCGTTCGGGCCAGCCCAGACCGATGGCGATGGGCCCGCGCATGTCGGGGGGCGTCGCCTGGGCGATCGTGGATCCGTCGGTGAACTCGACCATCGAGTGGACATACGACTGGGGATGCACGACCACCTCAATGCGGTCGAAGGGAATGTCGTAGAGGAGGTGCGCCTCGATGACCTCCAGGCCCTTGTTGACGAGGGTCGCGGAGTTGATCGTGATCACCGGGCCCATGGCCCAGGTGGGGTGGGCGAGGGCGTCCTCGACGGTGACGTGCGCCAGCTCGGCCTTGCTACGGCCGCGGAAGGGGCCGCCGGAGGCCGTCACCACGAGCTTGCGGACGTCGGCCCGCGTCCCCGACGCCAGCGCCTGGAAGAGGGCGGCGTGCTCGGAGTCGACCGGGATGATCTGCCCCGGCTTGGCGAGCGCCTTGACCAGGGGCCCGCCGACGATCAGGGATTCCTTGTTGGCGAGCGCGAGGGTGCGGCCCGCCTCCAGGGCGGCGAGGGTGGGGGCCAGGCCGATGGAGCCGGTGATGCCGTTCAGCACCGTGTGGCAGTCGGAGGCGGCGAGCCGGGTGGCGGCGTCCGGTCCGGCGAGGATCTCGGGGAGCGGCTCGCCGGGGCCGTACTCGGCGGCGAGGGCCTCGCGCAGGGCGGGTACGACGTCCTCGCGGGCGACCGCGACGGTCCGCACCCGCAGCCGGTGCGCCTGCTCGGCGAGGAGGGCGACGCGGCCGCCGTTCGCGGACAGGGCGGTGACCCGGAAGCGGTCGGGGTGGCGCAGCACGAGGTCGATCGCCTGGGTGCCGATGGATCCGGTGGAGCCGAGGATCACCACGTCCTTGGGGCCGTCGCCCGCGAGGGGGTCGTAGACGAGGTGCGGATCGGCGAGGGGTGCCGGATGGGTGGGGCTGTCGGTCATCCCTCCATTGTTGCCGCAAGCGGTGACGGTCCGGACAGGGCGTCCCCCGGGCGGGTGCGTGAACGGGTTTCGTCACCGTGTGGAGTGACCTTCCCCTCGTGAAGTCTCAGTGAAGATCATGTGATAACACTTCACTCGCATCACTTTCGCGGACGACATCGCGTCGGACACGTACCAGGGCCGCCGCGCCCACGTCTGGAACCACGGCCGGGACACGGCCACCCTCACCAGGGTGAGCGGGTCCAAAGTGGACTCCTGTTCCTGGACCACGCGGGCCCCGAGCGACAAGTACTGCTGAAAATGTGCACGTCGGGTCCCGGGAGATGGCATCCTTCTCCGTCGGGGCCCAGTCAAGAAGGGCCAAAGGGGGAGGAGTTCCACCATGAACCGTATGCGCGCGACCGCGGCCGTCCTGGCCACCGCGGGAGTTCTGAGCGCCGCTCAGCTCGGCGTCGCCGGAGCGGCATCGGCCGCCACCCGGACGTCGACCAGCGCCGGCTGCCCGATCAACATCGTGTACCCGAGCCGCTTCTACGTCGACTCGCACGGCTGGGTCACGAACGGGGGCCTGTACTTCGGCATCAAGAGCAAGACGTCCCAGAGCTTCAAGAAGGTCACGTTCAACGTCACGAACGTCAAGAACCTCCGCTTCGGCAAGGCCAAGCCGACCGGCGGCCGGATCACCCGCAACTCCACCACGTCGGTGTCCGTCTACACGGGGACGTTCAAGGGCAAGGCCAGCCTCGGCTTCAGGGTGCCCTCGCACCTGCTCAACAAGAACTCCTACCAGCTGAAGTTCAGCCTGTACGGCTCGGGCTGGAACTGCGCCGTGAAGCAGGGCACCTGGGGAGCCTGATCCCAGGCGCCCTGTCGGCCGGCGCAGGAGGGGCTCAGTCGCCGTAGGGGCGGCGCTCACTCGGCCGGGTAGCCGGTCCGGGGGTCGCGTCGGCGATCCACGGACCGTCCCCGGACGGGTCGACGATCCCCTCCTCGAGCCAGGTGTAGGCCCCGCCGAGGACGCCCTTGACCACACTGCGGTCGAGGGCGTCGGTGTTGGTCCACAGCCGGCCGAAGAGTTCCTCGACCCGGATCCGGGCCTGCCGGCAGAAGGCGTCGGCCAGCTGGTAGGCCTCGCGGCCGTGTTCGTCCCGGCCGCGCAGCATCTCGGCCCGGACACAGGCCGCGCTCATCGCGAACAGCTCGGCGCCGATGTCCACGATCCGGCCGAGGAAGCCCTGCTTGGTCTCCATCCGGCCCTGCCAGCGGGACATGGCGTAGAAGGTGGAGCGGGCCAGTTTGCGGGCGGTGCGCTCGACATAGCGCAGGTGCCCGGACAGGTCGACTCCGTGCTTGAACTGGCCGTAGGACGTGGGAAGCTGACCCGGCCCGGCGACCAGCTTCGGCAGCCACTTGGCGTAGAAGACACCCGCGTTCGCGCCCGCCTTCGCCTTGTCGGACAGGGACTTGTCGGGGTCGATGAGGTCACCGGCGACCGTGAGGTGGGCGTCGACGGCCTCGCGCGCGATCAGCAGGTGCATGATCTCCGTCGAGCCCTCGAAGATGCGGTTGATGCGCAGGTCACGCAGCATCTGCTCGGCCGGGACGGCCCGTTCACCGCGCGCCCTGAGGGACTCGGCGGTCTCGTAGCCGCGTCCGCCGCGGATCTGGACCAGTTCGTCGGCCATCTTCCAGGCCATCTCGGAGCCGTAGAGCTTGGCGAGGGCGGCCTCGATACGGATGTCGTTGCGGTCCTCGTCGGCCATCTGCGAGGACAGGTCGAGGACGGCCTCCAGGGCGAAGGTGGTGGCCGCGATAAAGCTGATCTTGGAGCCGACGGCCTCGTGCAGCGCGACCGGCTTGCCCCACTGCTCGCGCTCCGCCGACCATTCGCGGGCGATCTTCAGGCACCACTTGCCGGACCCCGCGCACATCGCCGGCAGTGACAGCCGGCCGGTGTTGAGGGTGGTGAGCGCGATCTTCAGGCCCGCGCCCTCGGGGCCGATGCGGTTCGCCGCCGGGACCCGCACCTGGTGGAACCGGGTGACCCCGTTCTCGATGCCGCGCAGCCCCATGAAGGCGTTGCGGTTCTCGACGGTGACGCCCTCCGCGGTCGCCTCCACCACGAACGCGGTGATGCCGCCCTTGTGCCCCTCGGACTTCGGGACGCGCGCCATGACGACGAGCAGGTCGGCGACCACGCCGTTGGTGGTCCACAGCTTCACCCCGTCGAGGACGTAGTCGTCCCCGTCCGGTACGGCCGTGGTGGCCAGCCGCGCCGGGTCGGAGCCGACGTCCGGCTCGGTGAGCAGGAAGGCGGAGATGTCGGTGCGGGCGCAGCGCGGCAGGAAGGCGTCCTTCTGCTCCTGGGTGCCGAAGATCTTCAGCGGCTGTGGTACGCCGATCGACTGGTGGGCGGAGAGCAGCGCGCCGACGGCCGGACTCGCGGAGCCGGCCAGGGCGAGGGCCCTGTTGTAGTAGAGCTGGGTGAGGCCGAGACCGCCGTACTTGGGGTCGATCTTCATGCCGAGGGCGCCGAGCTCCTTCAGGCCCGCCACGACCTCGTCGGGGATGCGGGCCTCGCGCTCGATGCGGGCGGAGTCGATCGTGGACTCGCAGAACGCGCGCAGCTTGGCGAGGAACTCCTCGCCGCGCAGGACGCTCTCGGGGTCCGGGAGCGGGTGGGGGTGGATGAGGTCGAGCCGGAAGCGCCCGAGGAACAGTTCCTTGGCGAAGCTGGGCTTGTGCCAGTCCTGCTGCCGGGCGGCCTCCGCCACCTGGCGTGCCTCGCGCTCGGTGACGGTGGTGCGTGAAGTGGTGGGGGCGGACATGAGGCTCACCTCGCCGCGAAGAGGGATGATTCGGACCGTTCGCTACCGACCAGTGCTACTGGATCGTTGGTACCCGAAACGGGCCGACCCCACCACCCCTCGCGGTCCGTTCAGCGGAATTCCCAGCCGATGGCGGTCAGCCGATGTCGACGGATGAGGACTTCGCGTCCAGGCGTCCCGAGCCCTTGAGGACCTCGATCCCGGACTCGCTCCCGGAGACGTACTACGGTTCGTGCGCCGCCCGCGTGAGAGGGGGCCGGCACCGGAAGGCAGCGGTGCCGGACCCCTCCCCTCAGGGCGGGCCTGCACCCCCAGCCTACATGGAAACGATTCCCATTACCTAGTATCGCTGGAACCAGTGGGCGCGGAAGTGGCGGGCGGTCGAGAAGGGCTGCTGCGGATCGGTGAGCAGGCGGTGGACGAACTCCCCGGTCGACCCGTCGAACCGGTAGGCGGTGCCGTCGTCCTCGTAGGCGATGACGGGCCACGCGTCGGGGTCGGGGCCCTCGGTGAGCCAGTGGAACGTGTCGGCCTGCTCACTGTCGGCCCACTTCAGCAGCCCGCCCGGAGCCGGGTAGGGCCAGTGCGGCTCCCACAGCCGGTTGCCGTGCACCTCGGCCCACCGGGCCAGCCACTCGCTGTACTCGACGAGGTCGGAGTGCGGGTCGCCGGGCAGGTAGAGCTGGAGATAGCCGTCGAAGGCGCCGCGCCCGAACACCTCGGCCAGCCGCTTGTAGTCGCTCGGCAGCGCGGTCCCGAGCCTGGCCTCGGCCGCCGCCCAGTCGACGGCGTGCGGCCGGTCCGCCACCCATCCCGTGACGGCGACGACCCGGTCCACCCAGGAGGCGTCCTCCGGCAGCCCCGCCGCGGAGGGTGCGGTCCGCCCGGCGATGACGACGACGGTGCGTACGCCGTCGCCGGTGCGGGCGGTACCGCAGCCGACCCAGCGCCCGCCGGCGGCCCACGCGCACATCTCGACCACGTCGCCGCCGAACGGAGCGAGGAGCGGCAGCCCGGTCCGCTCGGAGGCCGCCGGGTCGGCGCTCCCGTCCCTGACCAGCGTGCGCGGCTGTCCGTACCAGCCGCTCAACTCCTCGCGCAGCGCGGCCGGCCCGGTCCCGTCGGACGCCGTCAGGCACACGTGCCCCCTCGGATGCCCGGCCTCCCGGCACTCCAACTCCCGGTTGTGCGACCAGACCAAGGGGTGGATGGCCGCGAGCACTTCATGGGTGTCCATGGCGGGGCAGTGAAGCACATGCCACTGACAGCGGATCGCACGGAGGTGCTCCCTGCCGTACCGCTGGACACGCCGACGGCCCGGGTCGGGGACCCGGGCCGTCCTGGGGACTTCCCCTGTGTGTGGCGGAGCGTCAGCCGTGGTGGGCGGCCTTCGCCAGGGCCGGCACGAAGCGCAGGGCGTCCAGAGTGCCCACGCCCGTGGCCATGTCGTAGCCGTTGACCGCCTTGTAGCCCTTGACACCCTGGTAGGTGTTGTCGGTGCCGTCGTTGACGTCGACGATGCCCGGGTTCTTCTGCTTGAGAAGGGTGTAGAGGGCGCCGTTGATGTCCCCGACGCGGTGACCGGCCGCCTGGTCGGCGAGGGCGACGATGCCCGAGAACAGCGGGCTGGCCTCGCTGGTGCCGCCGCTGACGTCCCAGCCGGTGGCGGTCGGGTCGTAGCTGGAGTAGACCCAGGCGCCGCCGTTGACCGCGGCGGCCATCGAGATGTCCGGGGTGCCGCGGCGGGTGCCCACGACGTTCTTCACGCCGTCCTGGAAGGACGGACGCGTGAACACGTGGGACTGGCCGCCGCCGCCCGCGCCGTAGTCGTTGTAGACGCTGTCCGGCTTGACGCGCTCACCCTTGTCGTTCAGGTGGAGCTGGGTACCGCCGATGGAGGTGACCAGCGGGTCCGACGAGGGCCAGGAGTTGACGCGCTTCTTGTAGTACGTCTTGCCGTCCAGCTTCATGTCCGTGGCGCCGCCGTCACCCGAGGAGGCGAGGACGGTCACGTGCTTGCGCTGGGCGTCCTCGAAGGCGTACCGCAGCTTCTTGATGCTGGAGAAGTCGCCCTTGTCGAAGCCCGGGAAGGTGTTCTCGGTGGCGCCGAAGCTCTGGCTGATGACATCGCCGACGCCCTGGTCGATCAGGTGCTTCTCGGCGGACATCATCTCCGGCAGACCGGTGGTCCCCTCGGTCTCCGCGACCGCCGTCTCCACCAGGACGATCTTGGCGCCGGGCGCGACGGCATGGGCCATCTCGACGTCCAGGGTCGTCTCACCGGCCCAGCCGGTCATGTCGGAGTTCTTGGGGTCGAACTTGGGGACGTGGCCCCACTTGACCACCTTGACCTTGGTGCTGGGCAGCCCGAACTGCTTGCTGTACACGTCCAGATCGTGCTGGACGGTCGGGGACCCGAAGGAGTCGACGATGACGATCGTGCGGCCCTTGCCGGTGATCCCCTTCTTGTACAGGGGGTTCAGGTTGTACGCGGTGCGGTACTGCAGCGGGTTGTAGCAGTTGATGTGCCACTTGGCCTGGCACTGCGCGATCGGGAGCGGGCTGGCCACGCCGTGGACCAGGTTGTGCCCCGCGATGGCCGGTGCCGCGAAGGTGTGCGGTACACCGGCGGGCGCGGCGGTGGTGGCGCCGGCCTGGGAGGTGGCCGCCAGTGCGGCGGCGGCGAGCGCGACGGTGGCGGCGGACGCCGCGACGCCGCGCCCGGTACGGGCTATGTGCATGTGGTCCCCTGAGTGTTCCTGAAGCGTCCTGAGCGGGAGGACCCGGCCCGGACGAACTGGTCAGGCGCATCTCATCGGGTGGGTCATGGACAGAACAAGACACAGGGCAACACTCTTGAACGACCGATGTCGAATCCTTTACCAGGGGCCAGAAAACGGGGAAACGGACACAGGGTTATCCCTCGGTCCGGGAACAGGAACGGCCGGAGCCCCCGCACAGTGGGCTCCGGCCGTTCTGTCCGACCTGTCCGTGGCAGGTCAGAGCGCGAGACCGGTGAGAACCAGCACGCGCTCGTAGGTGTAGTCCTCCATCGCGAACCGCACGCCTTCGCGGCCCACACCGGACTGCTTGGCGCCGCCGTACGGCATCTGGTCGGCGCGGTAGGACGGGACGTCGCCGATCACCACGCCGCCGACCTCGAGGGCGCGGTGGGCACGGAAGGCGACCTGCAGGTCGTGGGTGAACACGCCCGCCTGGAGGCCGTACTTGGAGTCGTTGACCGCGGCGAACGCCGCGGCCTCGCCGTCCACCTTCTGCACGGTGAGGACCGGCCCGAAGACCTCCTCGCAGGCGAGGGTGGCGTTCGCGGGTACGTCGGTGAGGACGGTCGGCGCGTAGGAGGCGCCGTCGCGGTCGCCACCGGTGAGGAGCGTGGCACCGGCCTCGACGGCCTCCTTGACCCACGACTCGACGCGCTTGGCGGCGTCCTCGCTGACCAGCGGGCCGACGTCCGTCTTGGCGTCGGACGGGTCACCGGTGACCTGGGCCTCGACGGCGGCGACGATGCGCGGCAGCAGACGGTCGTACACGGAGGCGTCCGCGATGACCCGCTGCACGGAGATGCAGGACTGGCCGCCCTGGTAGTTGGAGAAGGTCGCGATGCGGGTCGCGGCCCAGTCCAGGTCGGCGTCGGAGGCGAAGTCGCCGAGGACGACCGCGGCTCCGTTGCCGCCCAGCTCCAGCGTGCAGTGCTTGCGCGGCACCGAGTCCATGATCGCGTAGCCGACCTTCTCGGAACCGGTGAAGGAGATGACCGGCAGGCGCTCGTCCTGGACGAGGGCGGGCATGCGGTCGTTGGCGACCGGCAGGATGCTCCACGACCCGGCGGGCAGCTCGGTCTCGGCCAGCAGCTCGCCGATGACCAGGCCGGAGAGCGGGGTGGCCGGGGCCGGCTTGAGGATGATCGGGGCACCGGCGGCGATCGCCGGGGCGACCTTGTGGGCGCACAGGTTCAGGGGGAAGTTGAACGGCGCGATGCCGAGCACGACACCCTTCGGGAAGCGACGGGTGAGGGCGAGCCGGCCCTGGCCGCCGGCGTCGGTGTCGAGGCGCTGGGCCTCGCCGCCGTTGAACCGCCGGGCCTCTTCGGCGGCGAACCGGAACACGGAGACGGCGCGGCCGACTTCCCCCCGGGCCCACTTGATGGGCTTGCCGTTCTCGGCGGAGATCAGCTGGGCGATCTCCTCGGTGCGCTCGACCAGCCGCTTGCTGACGTGGTCCAGGGCGGCGGCGCGCACGTGCGCCGGGGTGGCGGCGAACTCGTCCCGCACGGCGTACGCGGCGGCCACGGCCTCCTCGACCTGGGCGTCGGTCGGCACACTGACCTTGCCGACGAGCCGGCCGTCCCACGGGGAGGTGACGTCGAAGGTGTCCTCGCCGGTGACCTGGCGGCCGGCGAGCCAGAAGGCATGGGTGGAAGTCATGTCGTGAGTCCCGGCCCTTCCGCGTTCGGGGGTGTTCTTTCGGTTCGCTGTCCACGGTAGGGCGGGGGCGGCCGGGGGTCGTTTGTCCGAGTCGTAGCAGTCGGGGTGGGGGGTGTGCCGGAATGGCGGGGTCACGCGCGGCGCATCGACAGCGCGAACCGGCCGGGGCCCGGCGAGGAGGGCGTAGACGGCGGAGCGGGGGCGGCGGAGACGGGGACGGTCAAGGAGGGAAGAGCACCATGCCCCCTCGTCTCCTCGCCCCCTGCCCCTGCCCCGGCCGGGCAGGTCACTCCGTCGACGTCGCCTTCAGGGCGAGCCAGAGTTCCATCCGGACGTCGGGGTCGTCCAAGGAGCGTCCCAGGATCTCCTCGACGCGTCGCATCCGGTACCGCAGGGTGTGCCGGTGGACACCGAGGTCCGCCGCCGCCGCGTCCCACTGCCCGTGCCGCGACAGCCACGCCCGCAGGGAGGCGACCAGATCACCCCGCCCCGTCGCGTCGTGCTCGTGCAACGCCCGCAGCAGCCCGTCGGCGAACGCCTTCACCGCGTCGTCGGCCAGCAACGGCAGTACGGATCCGGCGGCGAGCTGCTCGTGCTCCACCAGCACGCGCCCCCGCCGCCGGGCCACGGACAGCGCCTGCTCGGCCTGTTTGTAGGCCGCCGCCGCGGCGATCGGCCCGGCCGGCGCGGACAGCCCGACGACCAGTTCGTCCTCGTCGGACGCGGCCTGCTCGGGCACCGCTCGCGCCGCTTCCAGCGCCGCCGCGTACTGCGTACAGGCGGCCACCGCCGCGCCCCCGTCGGTGGCGAGCACCACCAGCCGCTCCCCTTCGGGCACGACCAGCACGGCTTCCCCGGAGCGCGCGGCGGCGGACTCCACGGTCTCCGTCAGCCCGCCCAGCGGGTCCCCGCCGGTGTCGGTGGCGGCGAGAACGGCGGCCGGGGCCGCCTGCCCCGTGGCCCCGGGCACACGCGCGTGGGTGTGGGCGTGGGCGTGCGCGTTGGCATGGGCATGGGCATGGGCATGAGCGTCCGCGTGCGCCCGTGCGGCCGAGCCGGACACCGATTCGGCGACGATCACCCGGAACGGCGCGTCGAGGAGCCCGCCGTACAGGTCCCCGGCGACGGCACGGGCGTGGTCGGGCTGCCCGGCGAGCAGCATGCGCAGCACCGCCGTACCGATGCGCTGCTCGGCGGCGTGCAGGGAACGGGAGCGTTCGGTGGTGAGGGTGAGCAGGGCGATGGCGGAGTGGACGGCGTACCGTTCGGCGGTGCCGAGGGCTGCGGCCGTACCGACGGCGAGCGCGGCGCGTGGCCGCCGCCCCGTGCCCAGGGAGTGCAGCTCGACCCGGTCCTCGTGATCGGGCCCGCCGACCACGGAGGAGGCGGGGGCGGGCCGCTCCCGCAGCCGCTCGACCTCGGCGGTCAGCCGGGCGGCCCGTCGGCCGGCCCACTCGGGCGCGGCGGCGACGACGGCTCCGGAGGCGTCGTACAGGGCCGCCCATCCGTCGACCTGCCCGGCGAGCGCGCCGAGCAGTCCCTCGGGCCCGGCGCCCAGGGCCTGCTTGGTCAACTCGCGCTGCGCGGCGAAGCCGGCCGTGACGGCCCGGTACTGGTCGGCGGCGATGGCGGCGGACACCGCCTTGCTGATGGCGAGGAAGGGGGTGCGGCGGGGTACCTCCAGCAGCGGCAGCCCTTCCGCCTGCGCGGCCTCGACGAGAGCTTCGGGAATCTCCTCGTAGTTCACCCCGACGGCGAACCCGAGCCCGACGACACCGGCGCCCACCAGGCGTTTCACATACCGCCGCATGGCCTCCGGGTTCTCCGCGTCCAGCTTGAGCGCGGTGATCAGCAGCAGCTCGCCGCCCTCCATGTACGGCACGGGGTCGGCCAGCTCGCTGACGTGGGCCCAGCGGACGGGCACGTCGAGGCGGTCCTCGCCCGCGCGCACGGTCAGTTTGAGCGCGGAGTGGTGGACGAGCGAGGCGAGGGTCGGGGGCATGAGGCCTTCACGGTGAGGGAGATCGGGAGATCTTTCGGTGATCTTTTGGCCGTAACGTATGAACGACCTATGCCGATTCTGCCTCACCGTACGGTCCCCCGGCGCCCCCTCACCCCCGAAGGTCCACCAACAACGGGGGCGCGTGCTCCCCGCGCACACTGGTCAACGACAACACGGCATGCCCGGCAGGCACCCCATGAGCCAACTCGGAAGCCGACCAACGCTCCCGCTCCACCTGCCGCACGGTGACGGCCTCCGTGGTCACCGCTTTGCCGGTCACCAGCTTGCGCAGGGCATGGATGGCGCGTGTCATCGGCTGGTCCGCGAACACGGTGTGCCGGGCCACGTCCTGGGTCTCCACCCACTGCGTGCCCCAGGCTTCCGCAAACCTGGCACCGTCCCATGTGGTCACACCGGAGAAGGCCATGCGGCAGCCCACGGCCGCGTACAGCGGCCCGTGCAGTACCTCGGGAACGTCACCGACCGTGCGCAAAGTGAGCACCACGGCCGCGTTGCAGGAACGCAAGCGCTGGATGCGGCGCACGGACTCGGTCGTCACGGCACCGGTGGCGTCGTCCAGGACGAGGCAGGCGAAGTGGGCCCGCTCGCCTGTCGGCACCACGGCACCGAACTGGGCGAGCAGCAGCCGGGTGACGATCCGGGACGCCTCTTCGTGTCCGCGGCCGGGCAGGTCGATACGAACGCGGAGCGGATGGTGGGCGACGGAGCGCAGGGAGAACGGCCGAGCGCTCCCGCCGCCCCCGCCGAAGAACTCGGCGAACACCGGCCGGTCCAGCACTGCGAGCCGGTCGGCGAGGACCGGTCCGGGATCGCCCGCAGTGCCCGACTGCCGGGCGCGGGCATCGAGTTCGCGGCGCATCACGGTGTGCTCGTCCCCGGCGAGCGCAGCGCGCAGCGCGGCAAGGGTCGAGGACTCACCTTCCAGTAGTTCGCGCAGCACGGGCAGGGTCGGGAAGCGCCCGTAGGCCGCCCGGTAGGGGCCGAGGAGCTGGGCGAGCGCGGTGACCGCCCGCTGACCGCTCACCGAGTCGAGGTCTCCGGCCAGCCCCTCCGCCAGAAGGACGGCCGCCTCGTCGGGGTCGTCGGAGTCCGCGTAGGGATCGAGGTCGTGCACGGAGGCCGGGTCGCCGAGGCGGACGACCACGTCGTACGCCGAATCGGGGCCGAGCGGGGTGCCGGCCGCACCCACGGCGATCACCGCGCACTGCCCGGCGAGCGCCTGCAGGCCGAGCGACTCGACGACGGGCCGGATCAGGTGGCGCGTCTTACCGGAGCCCGACGGCCCGACGGCCAGCAGCGAGGTGCCCAGGGTGTCCGGCGCGAGAGCGGCTCCTGCGCCTCTGTAGGCGAGCGGGGTGCGGTCGCCTGCCACCCACTGCCCGATACGCACCTGTCCTGCGAGCAGATCATGCCGAGCCGCCCGGCCTGGCAGGTCACGGACACCGGAGGGGTGGGTCCAGGCGGCGCCACCCTCGCGCAGCACCGTGTCGGCGAAGGAGGAGATACGGGCCCGGGCACGTGCCACGGTCCACATGTGGCCGATCCTGGCGCAGTCCACGTCGTTCATCCGGCCGGCGTCAACCTCGGCGGCGAGCACGTCCGCGGCCTGATGCTGACCGGCCTCGCGCAGTTCGGGCCACTGCGACGGCCGCCGGTCGGCGGCCGGTGGCTCAGCCTCGGCCATCCTGGCCTGCGCCCGCGCGGCGAGCGCCTCCTTCGCGAGAGGCCACCAGCCACCGACCCGGGCGAACGGCCACAGCACCAGCAGGGTGATGAGCGCGTACAGTCCGTCGGTGAGCGGCTCCGACGCGAACACACCATAGTCTCCTGTGATCAGAACGATCAGGGAGAACAACGGGTCCTGAACGGGCAAGGCGTCCCAGGCGAGTCCGAACGCGTTAGGGAAGACGAAGGCCAGTGCGATCAGCGCCCCGAGAGCGGCGATGAGGGCACGAGCGGGCTGCTCACGCCGGGTGACGACGTGGCGGGTGATGTCCGCCCAACTGCCCAGGCGCGCCATGCCGTAGATGAGGATCGCGAAGAACACTCCGTCGGCAACCGTCTTGGCCTCGGCTCCCTGGTAGCCCTTCGGCGACGCGGTGCCGCTCCACCACCAGTCCTCGGGGGTGAGCAGCTTGAGAACGGTCCACTGGTACGGGATCGTGCCGTGTCGCCACAGTGACCACAGGAGCAGTCCCGCAGCCAGGGGGACGACGAAGCCGACGATGGTCACAGGGGCCAGTCGCTGTCCCTGGCGTGCCGCCCTGGGGGGGCGGTAGCCGTAGCGCCAGATGCCGGGCTCGACGGCCGGGCGCGGCTGGTCGAGCCACTCGGCGACGGGCGAGCGGGGTTGCGCCTGATGGGGGGTGTGTCCGGGTGCGGCCGGCACCGACGGCGGGGCCGGCGCACGCGTCGGCCGTGGCGGCACGGCAGGGGCGCCGTATGGCGGAGCGGCGCTGCCGTACGGCGCAGCGGGCCCGTTGCGTGGCGCCACGGGCACATCCGTCGGCTCCGCTGGGCGCGGCACAGGGTGCGCATGTGTGCCCTGCGTGTCCTGCGTCCCGTCGCTGTCCATCGCCCTGCCCCCTGACCAGCCGCTCCGTCCACCGTCAGCGAGTCAATCTAATGCCCTCGCAAGGGGAGTTCAGCGATTGCGTGGCTGGGCACGCGGTGAGATGCGCGCACGCCGTCGCGTCGTCCTCCCAGTTCCTCTATATCCACTCCGGACAACCGTTCTCCCCGACAACGCCCACATGGAGCATGCCCACCCCCCGCCCCCGGCCCTAGCCTGCGAAGAAAGATAGGTAAGCGGCTGAAAACGCACCGCCCGGAATCGTCCGGGACCGCCCGGTACGCAGATCAACGCAAGATCATCAGGGAGCCCCCAATGACCGCACTTCCGCAGGAGCGTCGCGTCGTCACCGCCATCCCCGGCCCGAAGTCGCAGGAGCTGCAGGCCCGCCGTACCGCCGTGGTCGCGCAGGGTGTGGGCTCCGTACTGCCCGTCTTCACGGCGCGCGCGGGCGGCGGGATCATCGAGGACGTCGACGGCAACCGGCTCATCGACTTCGGGTCCGGTATCGCCGTGACCAGCGTCGGCGCGTCCGCCGAGGCCGTGGTGCGGCGGGCCTCCGCCCAGCTCGCGGACTTCACCCACACCTGTTTCATGGTCACCCCCTACGAGGGCTACGTGGAGGTCGCGGAGGCTCTCGCCGAGCTGACCCCGGGTGACCACGCCAAGAAGTCCGCGCTGTTCAACTCCGGCGCCGAGGCCGTCGAGAACGCCGTCAAGATCGCTCGTGCCTACACCAAGCGGCAGGCCGTCGTCGTGTTCGACCACGGTTACCACGGGCGGACCAACCTGACCATGGCGCTCACCGCCAAGAACATGCCGTACAAGCACGGCTTCGGGCCGTTCGCGCCCGAGGTGTACCGGGTGCCGGTGGCGTACGGCTACCGCTGGCCGACCGGGGCGGAGAACGCCGGCCCCGAGGCCGCCAAGCAGGCCATCGACCAGATCACCAAGCAGGTCGGCCCGGACAACGTGGCCGCGATCATCATCGAGCCGGTGCTCGGCGAGGGCGGCTTCATCGAGCCGGCCAAGGGCTTCCTGCCGGAGATCGTGAAGTTCGCCAACGACAACGGCATCGTGTTCGTGGCCGACGAGATCCAGTCCGGCTTCTGCCGGACCGGGCAGTGGTTCGCCTGTGAGGACGAGGGGATCGTCCCCGACCTGATCACCACCGCCAAGGGCATCGCCGGCGGGCTTCCGCTCGCCGCCGTCACCGGGCGTGCGGAGATCATGGACGCCGCGCACGCCGGCGGGCTGGGCGGTACGTACGGCGGCAACCCGGTCGCCTGCGCGGGTGCGCTCGGTGCCATCGAGACCATGAAGGAGCTCGACCTCAACGGCAAGGCCAAGCGCATCGAGGAGATCATGAAGGGTCGCCTCACCGCCATGGCCGAGAAGTTCGAGATCATCGGTGATGTGCGCGGGCGCGGTGCCATGATCGCCATCGAGCTGGTCAAGGACCGGACCACCAAGGAGCCGAACCCCGAGGCCACCGCCGCGCTCGCCAAGGCGTGCCACGCCGAGGGCCTGCTGGTCCTGACCTGTGGCACCTACGGCAACGTGCTGCGTTTCCTGCCCCCGCTGGTGATCGGCGAGGGCCTCCTGGGCGAGGGTCTCGACATCATCGAGCAGGCCTTCTCGCGCATCTGAGCGAGCGGTCCGCACCTCTGACGGGCACCTGCGGCAGGCCGTGTGAAGAAGGTGTGCGAGGTGGATGACGGGACGCGATTCCGTCTGCCCAAGCGCCCCGGGCTGCCGTAGGTTCTACCCAGATGAGAGATACACCCCGCCCACAGGGGACTGTGGGCGATCTCAGGCCGAGGCCTCCCCAGCTTCGACCTGGTCGTGCCCTCGCGCACACAACCGGCGCCTGACGGCTCCGGGATCTCCTCACCGATCGGACGGTCGCCGCCCCAAACCCCCCGGGGCGCGCGACGTTCCGATCCGGACGGCCGCCTCGGAACGCCCCCCCTGTTCCGGGGCGGCCGACCTCCTTCTCGCCGAGCCCGTCTGTCAAGCTGGGCGCCGTGTCGACCGCAGTCCGCCGTGCCCCGCTCCTCAGCCTCCCGGCCGTCCTCTTCGCGCTCATCACCTGGCAGGTGGCCGGTCACGGCCCGTTGCTGCGTCTGGACGCCCGCCTCAGCCGGGCCCTCGTCCACCCGGACCGGTTCTCCGAGCTTCTCTCCGACCTCGGGAACATCCAGGTCGCCGTCCCGGTGCTGGCCCTGGCCCTCGGGTACGCGGCCTGGCGGGGGCGCGCCGCCGGTGCGGACCGGTGGTGGCTGCCGCCGCTCGCCGCGGCCGTCCTGATGGCGCTCGTCCCGGCGCTCGTCGTACCGCTCAAGGACTGGACCGCGCGGCCGGGGACGCCCGTGATGCCCCCCGGTGCGGGGTACTTCCCCTCCGGTCACACGGCCACGGCGGCCGTCGCGTACGGCTCCGCCACCCTGCTCCTGCTCCCCTGGCTGCGCTCCTCGGCCGCCCGCCGCACCCTGGTCACCGGCTGCGCGGCCCTCGTCCTCGGGGTGTCGTACGGCCTGGTCCGCCACGGCTATCACTGGCCGCTGGACGTGGTGGCCAGCTGGTGTCTGTGCGCCATGCTGCTGACCGCCTTCCCCGTGTTCGCCGGCCTCGGCGGCCGAAGCGGGCGCCGGGGTCCTTCCGGAACTCCCGGTTCTCGTGACCGTCCCGGTTCACCGGCCACGCCATCGGGCCCCGCGGTGACGGCCGGGTTCCGTGGGCCGTGTACGAGCCGCGGTTCGTCTTCTCCGTGAGGCCGTCGCGCTCCTAGTGAGATCGTCGGGTTCCTCGTGAGGTCGTCGCGTTCGTCGTGAGGCCGCCGCGCGGGGCGTTGACCACCGGCGGGTACACCCCGGGGCACCGGTCCCGCCGCCCCGGGCCCTAACCGTCCCCCTCCCCGCCCCTGGCCTGGTCCGCCGCCGCCTGGTCCGCCGCCGCCTCGTGCATCGCCAGTTCCAGCAGCGCCGGGTCGGTCAGCGTGCCCGAGCCGTCGGGCGGCACCAGCCAGCGCACGCCCTGGGCGGCCCGGCCCGGATACGGCACGACGATCCAGGTGCCGGGGCCCGCGGTACGGATGCCGGTGCCGAGCCAGCGGGCCGCGGTGCCCGGGGGCACGAAGAACCCGACCCGGTTGTCACCGAAGTCGGCGAGTACCGGACCGGGCCGGTCGAGGACCCGGGTGAGCACGTCCAGGGTCGGGTATCCGAGGTCACCCGGCAGGATCAGCACGTCCCAGGCCCTGCCGGCGGGCAGCAGCGCGACACCGAGGGGGTTGCGCTCCCATTCCCAGCGGCAGGCCTCGGGATCCGGCGCGACGGACACCAGCCACTCCACGGCCGTCTTCGCCCCAGTCATCAGAAGGCCTCCCTCTTCTCTCGCCCGACCGTTCTTCCGCGGTCGTGTCAGGAGGAGAGAGGGAGGCCTTCCGCGGGCATTACGCGGGTTTCGCGACCCGATTCAAGTGATCTGGCTCACACTCGTGCGGGTTCAGCTGTCGAATCCCAGCCCCAGCCGGTCCATCGTCCGCAGCCACAGGTTGCGCCGGCCGCCGTGCGCGTCCGCGCGGGCCAGGGACCACTTGGTGAGCGCGATCCCGGTCCAGGCGAACGGCTCGGGCGGGAACGGCAGCGGCTTCCTGCGGACCATCTCCAGCTCCGTCCGCTCGGTGCGCTCCCCGTCCAGCAGGTCCAGCATCACGTCCGCGCCGAAGCGGGTCGCGCCCACACCGAGGCCCGTGTAGCCCGCGGCGTACGCGACCTTCCCCTGGTGCGCCGTGCCGAAGAACGCCGAGAAGCGTGAGCAGGTGTCGATCGCGCCGCCCCAGGCGTGGGTGAAGCGGACGCCCTCCAGCTGCGGGAAACAGGTGAAGAAGTGGCCCGCGAGCTTGGCGTACGTCTCCGGCCGGTCGTCGTACTCGGCGCGGACCCGGCCGCCGTAGTGGTGGATCGCGTCGTAGCCGCCCCACAGGATGCGGTTGTCGGCGGACAGACGGAAGTAGTGGAACTGGTTGGCCGAGTCACCGAGGCCCTGTCTGTTCTTCCAGCCGATCTCCGACAACTGGTCGCCGGTCAGCGGCTCGGTCATCAGCGCGTAGTCGTAGACCGGGACGGTGTAGGAGCGCACGCGGCGCAGCAGGTTCGGGAAGATGTTCGTGCCGAGGGCGACCCGTCGGGCGTGGACCGCGCCGTACGGGGTGCGTACGGCCATCCCGGCGCCGTACTGCTTCAGGGTCAGCGCGGGTGTGTGCTCGTACACCCGCACTCCGAGCCGCACACACGCCTTCTTCAGGCCCCAGGCCAGCTTGGCCGGGTGCAGCATGGCCACGCCCCGGCGGTCCCACAGGCCGGCCTCGAAGGTCGGCGAGTTCACCTGCTCGCGTACGGCGTCGGCGTCCAGGAACTCGATGCCGTCGGCGAGGCCCTTCTCCTCCAGCTCCCGGTGCCAGTCCTTCAGTTCCCACGCCTGGTAGGTCTCGGTGGCGACGTCGATCTCGCCGGTGCGCTCGAAGTCGCAGTCGATGCCGTGCCGGGCGATCGCGGCCTCGATCTCGTCGAGGTTGCGCCGGCCGAGTTCCTCCAGCTTCTGGATCTCGTCGGGCCAGCGGGCCAGGCCGTTGGGCAGGCCGTGGGTGAGGGAGGCGGCGCAGAAGCCGCCGTTGCGGCCGGAGGCGGCCCAGCCCACCTCGCGGCCTTCCAGCAGCACCACATCGCGCTGCGGATCGCGCTCCTTGGCGTTCAGCGCGGTCCACAGCCCGCTGTAGCCGCCGCCGACGACCAGCAGGTCGCAGGTGTCGGTGCCGGTGAGGGCGGGTTCGGCGGGTGGCTTGCCGGGGTCTTCCAGCCAGTACGGGACCGGCTGGGCTTCGGAGAGAGAGGAGATCCAGTTGTCTTTGCCACGGCTCATGGCGCTTGGGGCCATGATTTCAACTCCCTACAGAGGACTTTCCGGAAAAGGCCTACGCCTTTTGCTTGTTACGGCGATTGCTGACGACCATCGAGGTCAGGACGAAGAGCACGGCGACGAGGAACATGGCCGTACCGATGACGTTGATCTGGACGGGTGTGCCGCGCTGCGCCGAACCCCACACGAACATCGGGAAGGTGACGGTCGAGCCGGCGTTGAAGTTGGTGATGATGAAGTCGTCGAAGGAGAGCGCGAACGACAGCAGCGCGCCCGCGGCGATGCCCGGTGCCGCGATGGGCAGGGTGACCCGCAGGAAGGTCTGCACGGGCCCGGCGTACAGGTCCCGGGCGGCCTCCTCCAGGCGCGGGTCCATCGACATCACGCGCGCCTTGACCGCGGTGACGACGAAGCTGAGGCAGAACATGATGTGCGCGATCAGAATCGTGTAGAAGCCGAGCTGGGCGCCCATGTTGAGGAACAGGGTGAGCAGCGAGGCGGCCATGACGACCTCGGGCATCGCCATCGGCAGGAAGATCAGCGAGTTGACGGCGCCGCGGGCGCGGAAGCGGTAGCGGACCAGCGCGAAGGCGATCATCGTGCCGAGCAGGGTGGCGCCGATCGTCGCCCACACGGCGATCTGCAGGCTGATGGACAGCGAGCCGCACATGTCGGCGACGCCGCAGGGCTGCTTCCAGGCGTCCAGTGAGAACTGCTGCCACTCGTAGTTGAAGCGGCCCTTCGGCTTGTTGAAGGAGAACACCGTGACGACGACGTTCGGCAGCAGCAGGTACGCGAGCGTCAGGAGTCCCGCGATGACGACGAGACGGCGCTTGAGCCAGGTGACGAAGGGCATCAGACCAGATCCTCCGTCCCGGAGCGGCGAATGTAGATCGTGACCATGGCCAGGATCGCGGCCATGAGGATGAAGGAGAGGGCCGCGGCGGTCGGGTAGTCCAGGATCCGCAGGAACTGCGTCTGGATGACGTTGCCGATCATGCGGGTGTCGGTGGAGCCGAGGAGTTCGGCGTTGACGTAGTCACCGGCCGCGGGGATGAAGGTCAGCAGCGTGCCGGAGACCACGCCCGGCATCGACAGCGGGAAGGTGACCTTGCGGAAGGTGGTCCACGGTTTGGCGTACAGGTCGCCGGCCGCCTCGTGCAGCCGCCCGTCGATCCGCTCCAGCGAGGTGTACAGGGGCAGGATCATGAACGGCAGGAAGTTGTACGTCAGTCCGCACACCACCGCGAGCGGGGTGGCGAGGACGCGGTCGCCGGCCGTCCAGCCGAGCCAGTTGGTGAGGTCCAGGACGTGCAGCGAGTTCAGGGCGTGCACGACCGGGCCGTTGTCGGCGAGGATCGTCTTCCAGGCCAGGGTGCGGATCAGGAAGCTGGTGAAGAACGGCGCGATCACCAGGATCATGAGCAGGTTCTTCCAGCGGCCCGCGCGGAAGGCGATGAGGTAGGCCAGCGGGTAGCCGAGCACCAGGCACAGGATCGTCGCGGCGGCCGCGTAGAAGACCGACCGCAGGAACTGCGGCCAGTACTCGGACAGGGCGTCCCAGTACGTCACGAAGTGCCAGGTGACCTTGTAGCCCTGCTCCAGGGAACCCGTCTGCACGGACGTGGAGGCCTGGTAGATCATCGGCAGTGCGAAGAAGACGACCAGCCACAGCAGGCCGGGCAGCAGCAGCCAGTACGGGGTGAACCGGCCGCGCTTGCGCGGGGGCCTCTTCTCCTCGGTGGCGGGGGCGAGAGGCGGTGGCGCCTCGGTGAGCGTCGACATCAGGCGGCCGCCTCTTCCTCGGTCCCCGCGTCGATGTCCTGGGCGGCGTCCAGGCCGAAGGTGTGCGCGGGGCTCCAGTGCAGGACGATGTCGGCGCCGGGGACGAGCCGGCCGTCGCGCTCGACGTTCTGGACGTACACCGAGAGTTCGTCGCAGACGGGGCTGTCGATCACGTACTGGGTGGAGACCCCGATGAAGCTGGCATCGGCGATCTTGCCGGTGAGGCGGTTGCGGCCCTCGGGGATCGAGCCGGCGTCGTCGGCGTGCGTGAGCGCGATCTTCTCGGGGCGGATGCCGACCAGCACCTTGCCGCCGGCCGTCGTGGGGGCGGAACATCGCGCCTCGGGCAGCACCAGTTTGCCGCCGGCCGCCTTGAGCACGATGTCGTCGCCGTTCTTCGTGTCGACCTCGGCCTCGATGAGGTTGGAGGTGCCGAGGAAGTTCGCGACGAACGTCGTCTGCGGGTTCTCGTAGAGGTCGGTCGGCGAGCCGAGCTGTTCGACGCGGCCCGCGTTCATCACGGCGACCGTGTCGGCCATGGTCATGGCCTCCTCCTGGTCGTGCGTGACGTGCACGAAGGTGATACCGACCTCGGTCTGGATGCGCTTGAGCTCCAGCTGCATCTGGCGGCGCAGCTTGAGGTCGAGGGCGCCGAGCGGCTCGTCGAGGAGGAGCACCTTGGGGTGGTTGATCAGCGCGCGGGCGACCGCGACGCGCTGCTGCTGGCCGCCGGAGAGCTGGTGCGGCTTCTTGCGCGCCTGCTCGCCGAGCTGGACCAGCTCCAGCATCTCCTCGACCTGCTTCTTCACGCTCTTGATGCCGCGCCGGCGCAGACCGAAGGCGATGTTCTCGAAGATGTCCAGGTGCGGGAAGAGGGCGTAGGACTGGAAGACGGTGTTGACCGGCCGTTTGTACGGCGGCAGGTGGGTGACGTCCTGGTCGCCGAGGCGCACGGTCCCGGAGGAAGGTTCCTCCAGGCCGGCGATCATGCGCAGGGTGGTGGTCTTGCCGCAGCCGGAGGCACCGAGCAGGGCGAAGAAGGAGCCCTGCGGCACGGTCAGGTCCAGCGGCTGTACGGCGGTGAAGCCGTTGTCGTAGGTCTTGCTGATACCGGAGAGGCGGACGTCGCCGCTGTTGTCTGGTGTCGTCATCGTCGTCACGCCCCTGTGAGCTTCGAGAACTTCGTCTGGCAGGCCGTCTCTTCCTTCTGCGTCAGCGCGCGGAAGGCGTGGGACCTCGCCTGCATGGCCTTGTCGGGAATGATCAGCGGGTTGGTCGCCGCCGACTTGTCGATCTTCGCAAGGTAGGGCTGCACGTTCGCGACGGGACTCACGTAGTTGATGTACGCGGCCAGCTCGGCGGCCGGCTCGGGCTCGTAGAAGTAGTCGATGAGCCGTTCGGCGTTCGTCTTGTGGCGTGCCTTGTTGGGGATCAGCATGTTGTCGGTCGACGTCATGTAGCCGGCGTCCGGGATGACGTAGCCGACGTGCGGGTTGTCCGACTGGAGCTGGACGATGTCGCCGCCCCAGGCCACGCACGCGGCGAGGTCGCCCTTGGTGAGGTCCGAGGTGTAGTCGTTGCCGGTGAAGCGGCGGATCTGGCCCCTGTCGACGGACTTCTGCAGGCGGGCGATCACCTTGTCGTAGTCGTCGTCGGTGAACTTCGCCGGGTCGATGCCCATGTCGAGCATGGTCATGCCGACACTGTCGCGCATCTCCGTCAGGAAGCCGACACGGCCCTTGAGCTTCGGGTTGTCGAGCAGGTCGGAGATCGACTTCACCTCGACGCCGTCGAGCGCCTGCTTGTTGAACGCGATGACGGTGGAGATGCCCTGCCAGGGGTACGAGTAGGCGCGGCCCGGGTCCCAGTCGGGGGCACGGAACTGGTCCGACAGGTTGGCGTACGCGTGCGGCAGGTTGGCCGGGTCCAGTTTCTGGACGTACCCGAGGCGGATCATGCGGGCGGCCAGCCAGTCGGTGAGCACGATGAGGTCACGTCCGGTGTCCTGGCCCGCGGCGAGCTGCGGCTGGATCTTCCCGAAGAACTCGTCGTTGTCGTTGATGTCCTCGGTGTACTTGACCTGGATCCCGGTCCGCCGGGCGAACACGTCGAGCGTGGGGTGGCGCTTGCCCTTGTCGTCCACGTCGATGTACTCGGGCCAGTTGGAGAAGTCGACGACCTTCTCCTTGGCCGAGTGGTCGTCGGCGGAGACGCCGCCCTGCGTCTTGGTCGCCGCGGGGATGCCGCAGGCGCTCAGCGCGCCGAGTCCGCCGGCCGCGAGCGCACCGCCCGCGGACGCCCGCAACAGGGACCGGCGGGTCATGGCGGCCCGGCCGTTGCGGAGGCTGCGCCGCATCGCGGCGACTTCGACCGGTGTCAGGCGGTCGGGCTCGTACTGCTCCATGCGCGTGGTGCCCTTTCGGGAGGGAGGGGTGGTCGGCCTGGTCGGGGCCGGGTCTTCACACCCGGCAGCAGCCGGCTGTACGTGGTGCCCGGCTCGCGCCGGGCGGCGGCTGCTACCGGTCCCCGAAGATCGTGCGGTGCCAGTCCTTCCGGGCGACCGCCGTGTTGTCGAACATTACGTGCTTGACCTGGGTGTACTCCTCGAAGGAGTACGCCGACATGTCCTTGCCGAAGCCGGACGCCTTGTAGCCGCCGTGCGGCATCTCACTGATGATCGGGATGTGGTCGTTGATCCACACGCAGCCCGCCTTGATCTCACGGGTGCAGCGGTTGGCGCGGTACACGTTCGTGCTCCACGCGGAGGCGGCCAGGCCGTAGGGGGTGTCGTTGGCCAGCCGGATGCCCTCATCATCAGTGTCGAAGGGCAGGACGACCAGTACGGGGCCGAAGATCTCGGACTGGACGATCTCGCTGTCCTGGGCCGCGTCGGCGACCAGGGTCGGCCGGTAGTAGGCGCCGTTCTCCAGATCGCCCTTCGGTGCCTCTCCGCCGGTTACCACGCGCGCGTAGGCACGCGCCCGGTCCACGAAGGCGGCGACCCGGTCCCGCTGGACGTGCGAGATGAGCGGGCCGAGGTCGGTACCGGCGGCGAACGGGTCCCCGAGCCGCACGGTCTCCATCAGCGCGGCCGTCCGCTCGACGAACGCCTCGTACAGCGGTCGCTGCACGTACGCGCGCGTGGCGGCCGTGCAGTCCTGTCCGGTGTTGATGAGCGCACCGGCGACGGCGCCGTGGACGGCGGCCTCGAGATCGGCGTCGTCGAAGACCACGAAGGGCGCCTTGCCGCCCAGCTCCAGATGGAGGCGCTTGACGGTGGCGGTGGCGACCTCGGCGACGCGCCTGCCGACGGCGGTGGACCCGGTGAAGGAGGTCATGGCGACGTCGGGGTGGCCGACCAGGTGCTCCCCCGCCTCCTTCCCGGTCCCGGTGACGATGTTGATCACACCGTCGGGGAGGCCGGCGTCGGTGGCGGCCTGGGCGAAGAGGAGCGAGGTGAGCGGGGTCAGCTCGGCCGGCTTCAGCACGATGGTGTTGCCGGCGGCGATCGCCGGGAGGATCTTCCAGGCGGCCATCTGCAGCGGGTAGTTCCAGGGCGCGATCGAACCGACCACACCGATCGGCTCGCGCCGGACGTACGACGTGTGGTCGCCCGAGTACTCGCCGGCGGACTGTCCCTGCAGGTGCCGGGCGGCGCCCGCGAAGAAGGCGGTGTTGTCGATCGTGCCCGGTACGTCGAACTCGCGGGTCAGCTTCAGCGGCTTGCCGCACTGCAGCGACTCGGCGCGGGCGAAGTCCTCGGCGCGCTCGGCGAGCACGGCGGCGAACCGGTGCAGGGCGTCGGAGCGCTCGCCCGGGGTGGCCGAGGCCCACCCCGGGAAGGCCTCGCGCGCGGCGGCGACGGCCGCGTCGACGTCGTCGGTGCCGGCCAGCTCGTAGGTGTACACCTCCTCGCCGGTGGCGGGGTCGACCACGGCGTGGGTACGGCCCGAGGTCCCCTTGGTCAGCCGGCCGGCGATGAACTGCGCGCCGTCGGCGAATCGCTCCTCGGCGGGAAATCGTTCCGGGGTGGCGGTGCCCGGGTTGTGCATGTCGCTCTCCTCCGCCGTTCGCCCCGTCCCGGGGGGTGGGTGGCGTAGCTCCAGCTCGATTTGAGTGCCGATCCTGACAGAGGGAGTGGACTCCAACAAGTGATTCCGTTGTTGCCTTTTGGTTACGCGACGGAATCTGTCGACCAGGTGTCGAGTCCGGAGGGAAAAGGGCGGACGGAGTGTCAGTGGTACGTGCCAGACTCGCGTGCATGGGCAAGATCGACGGGGTGGAAGCCCTGATCAAGGAGGTCCGGGCAGGGTCCCGGATCAAGTATCTGCACTTCTGGGGGCACCGGCCGCGGCCGGACGGCAGGATCGGCGCGAGCTGCCTGAGCCAGTGGTGGCCGTCACCGTTCGTGGTGGACGGCGTGGAGTACGCGACGGCCGAGCACTGGATGATGGCAGGCAAGGCGCGGCTGTTCGGCGACGCGGAGGCGGAGCGCCGGGTACTGGCCGCGGAGCACCCCGCCCAGGCCAAGAAGGCGGGGCGGCTGGTCCGGGACTTCGACGAGGCGGTGTGGGAGCGGGAGCGCTTCCGGATCGTGGTCGAGGGCAGTGTCCACAAGTTCGCGTCGGACGACGAGCTGCGCGTGTTCCTGCTGGGCACGGGCGACCGGGTGCTGGTGGAGGCGAGCCCGGTGGACCGTGTATGGGGCATCGGCCTCGCGGCGGACGACGAGGCGGCCATGGATCCGGAGCGGTGGCGGGGGCCGAACCTGCTGGGGTTCGCGCTGATGGAGGCGCGGGAGCGGTTGGCGGGCGCGGGGGCCTGAGCGGCCGGGAGCCAGGGGGCTCGGCTCGCTGCCCAGCCCCCGCGTCGCCTCCCGGTCCGTCGGGACCGTCAGACCGTGCCGGCGCTGAACATGCTGGCGAAGAACAGGAAGACCAACGCCGGCAGGAGCACGGTGGCGATGATCCCCAGGACGAGACCGGCGGTCGCCGCGCCGCGGTTGGTGGCCTCACCACGGTTGGCCTTGCCCCGGCCGACGGCACCGAAGATGATCGCCAGGATGCCCAGGATCATCCCGAGGATCTCCATGGCGATGGTCAGGCTGCAGACCACTCCGATGATGCCCAGCACCAGTCCCGCGGTGCCCATGCCGTTGCTCGGCTGCATCGGCATCGCATAGCCGGGGGCCTGCGGGTAGGCCGCGGGCGGCGCGGCCGGGTAGGACGGCCCCGACTGGGGGTGGCCGTAGCCGGGCCCGGGCTGCTGCGCGTAGCCGTATCCCGGTGCCTGCTGCGGGGCCGGCGCACCGAAACCACCAGGTTCCGGGGTGAAGTTGGACATGAAGCGGGTTCCCCTCCGTTTGACGATCAAGGCATCGTAATGGCCGCACGGACCAGAGGGGGCGGGTTCCCGGCCGACCGGTGCCGCGAGGGCCGCGGCCCGGCGGATTCAGCGGCCGGCGGCCACCGTCACCGAGACGCCGCGTGCGGAGTCGTCGTACGGGTCGGAGTGGGTGCGGCCCTCGTGGATGGCGGCGGTGATGCCGATCGCGAGCAGGACGATCACGACGATGCCGAGCACGATGCCGATGACACCCATGACCAGGCCCGCCTGGGCCTGGCCGTGGTTGGTGGCCTCGCCGAGATCGGCCCGTCGGCGCCCCTTGATGCCGAAGACCACGGCGAGGATGCCCAGCACCACCGAGACCACGCCGTACATGCAGAACAGGCACAGGGAGAGGATGCCGAGCACCATCGCAGCGGTACCCATGCCGTTCTGCGGGGCCATCGGCATACCGGGCCAGCCGTAGCCCGCGGGGTAGCCGGGATAGCCGTAGCCGCCGGCGGCGGGCGGTGCGGGTATGCCGGGGCCCGAGGGCGCGATCGGCGGGGGCGGTACCGCCTCACTGCCCACCGGGGCCGTGCCCGGCCCACCGAATCCGGAGGCGGCGGCCGGTGGTGCGAAGCCGGGAGGCGACGCGGGCGCGGTGAAGCCGGGGGCAGACGCGGGCGCGGTGAAGCCGTCGGTCTGCAGGGAGGTCATCGTCGCCTGGTCGTGCACGGACGGCGGCTGCACGGGCGGCTGGGCCTCCGCCCCGGACGGCTTCTTCTCGAGCGAAGGGCGGTTCTCGGGCGGCGCCCACAGGTTGTAGTCGCCCCCCGGGGCGCCACTCGGCTGTGCTCCGTCACTCACGGGCCTGTCCCCCTCGGTCGTTCGTGCCGCCATGCTACGGCCTCGCCACCGCACCACCGCGGCCCGGTCCCCCGCCGGACGCACACAGGGCACGCGGTGCGCATGCCCGCCGCACCGCCCCTCCGCCGACCGGCCCGCACCCGCCGCCCGCCTACGATGTCGTCCGTACCACCGATCAGCCGATCACCCGCGCCTCGCCCGCACCGGGCCGACGGCGCCCTGTCCGGGGAGGACCCCATGACCGACAGCAGCTCCGTACCCGCCGCCGGCACGGCCGACCGCGACCTGCGGGCCTTCATCGCCGGGCTGCCCAAGGCCGAACTGCACGTCCACCACGTCGGCTCCGCCTCCCCGCGCATCGTCTCGGAACTGGCCGCCCGCCACCCCGACTCCAAGGTGCCCTCGGATCCCGAGGCCCTGGCCGACTTCTTCACGTTCACCGACTTCGCGCACTTCATCGACGTGTACCTGTCGGTCGTGGACCTCATCCGCACCCCGGAGGACGTCCGGCTGCTGACCTACGAGGTGGCCCGCGACCTGGCCCGGCAGCAGGTGCGGTACGCCGAGCTGACCATCACGCCCTTCTCCTCGACCCGGCGCGGCATCGACGAGCTGGCGTTCATGGCGGCGATCGAGGACGCCCGCAAGGCGGCGGAGGCCGAGTTCGGGACCGTGCTGCGGTGGTGCTTCGACATTCCCGGTGAGGCCGGGCTGGAGTCCGCCGAGGAGACGGCACGGCTCGCCACCGACGACCAGATCCGCCCCGAGGGGCTCGTGTCGTTCGGGCTGGGCGGGCCCGAGATCGGCGTACCCCGCCCGCAGTTCAAGCCGTACTTCGACCGGGCCATCGCCGCCGGTCTGCACTCCGTGCCGCACGCCGGCGAGACGACCGGCCCGCAGACGGTGTGGGACGCGCTGAACGAGCTGCGCGCGGAGCGGATCGGGCACGGCACCAGCTCCGCGCAGGACCCGAAGCTGCTCGCGCACCTCGCCGAGCAGCGCGTCCCGCTGGAGGTCTGCCCGACGTCCAACATCGCCACCCGCGCGGTCACCACCCTGGACGAGCACCCGCTCAAGGACTTCGTGCAGGCGGGGGTACTGGTCACGATCAACTCCGACGACCCGCCGATGTTCGGCACCGACCTCAACAACGAGTACGCGGTGGCCGCCCGGCTGCTGGACCTCGACGAGCGGGGCCTCGCCGGGCTCGCCAGGAACGCGGTGGAGGCGTCCTTCCTGGACGCCGAGGGCAAGGCCCGGATCACGGCGGAGATCGACACGTACACCAGCGCCTGGCTCGCCTCCTGACGCCCACCACAATGGGGGCATGCAGACCGTGACCGCCGTGGCCCACCGCGGCGCCCCCTACCGCTTCCGCGAGAACACCGTCGACTCGCTGCGTTCCGCGCTCGACCAGGGCGCGGACGCGGTCGAGATCGACGTACGGCTCACCCGTGACGGCGTCCCCGTGCTGCTGCACGACGAGACGCTCAAGCGGCTGTGGGACGTCGACCGGCCGCTCGGCGCGCTGTCCGCGGAGGAACTGCGCGGGCTCACCGCGGGCGGTGTGCCGACGCTCGCGGAGGCACTGGCCGCGACCGGTGACTGCCGGGTGATGGTGGACCTGTGCGGGCGGCCCGACCGGCGGATGGTGGACCGGGTCATGGACGTGGTCCGGCACAGCGGGGCCCGGGAGCGCGTCTACTACTGCGCGGGCGCCGAGGCGATGCTCGCCGTCCGCGCCGCCGACCCGGCCGCCGAGATCGCCCTGACCTGGACGACCCTCGCCCCGCCCCGGCCCGCGCTGCTCGACGTGGTCCGCCCGCGCTGGCTCAACTACCGTTTCTCGCTGGTGAGCCGGGAGCTGGCGGCCCGCGTGCACCACGACGGGCACCTGCTGTCCGTGTGGACCCCGGACACCCGCCGCTCGATGAGCCGCCTGCTGGACCTGGGCGTCGACTCGATCACCACGAACCGGATCGACGCCCTGCACGCCCTGCGCAACGGCGGCTGAGCCGTGGCGCGCCAGGAGGGTCGACGCGCGCCCTGGGCGGGCCGGGTTCGCGTGCTGTCCGTGGTGGGCGCGGTCCGCCACCGGTTCCTGTCTGCGCGCTGCCGGGCCGGGGGTTGACGGTCTTCGCGGCGGGGGGGGGCGAACCCGGACTCGAATCGTGCCGGAGCCGCAGCTGCGGGAGATGTTCACACGGCCGTCGGGCGCGGCCGTCAAGCAGCAGCCGGAGCGGTGAGCGGCGTGCTGAGCGCCTCCAGGCGCTTGATCCTCGTCCGTACGACGTACAGCGGGACGACTCCGAACACCCCGAAGGACATGTCGATCAGGCTCCACCAGAAGGGGATCCCGCGGATCGGACCGCAGACGAGGGCGAGCGGGATGATGCCGGCGCAGGCGATCATCGCGAACTCGACGACCCAGATGTTGCGGACGGGGTCGCGGTACGGGCCGTAGAAGGCGACGGCGATGACGAGGTGGGCGAAGGCCAGCCAGTCGGTGCCGTAGAGCAGGAACGGGTAGTCGGCGTCGGCGGTGTCGAGTCCGTGGCGCACCCGGGTGATCCAGGCCGTGAGCCCGGGCAGGTGGTCGGGCACGGACAGGGCGCGCAGCGCGCTGTCGGTCCAGCGCAGTTCGTGCACCAGGGGGAAGGCGGTGGCCCCGCTGAGCACGAGGCACACGACGAAGAGGGCCAGCCAGACGCGAATGCCCTTGAGCAGGGCGGCTCTGTCGCTCATGGGGCGAGCGTACGCCTGCATTTGAACGCGTTCAAAACTGGCCCCCGCTCCCAGCGGTCACCCCAGCCGTTCGTCCAGCGGCACCTGCCACACACCCGGCAGATGCCCGTCCAGTTCGCCCGGTTCGAAGCGGCACATGCCCACCGCGTGCCAGAACTCGCCGGTGACGTCTCCCTCGTACTTGTAGCCCCCGGACGGGGCCAGGGCCGCCCAGCCGCCGGGCAGGCCGACCAGGGTGACCCGCAGGGTGACCGGGGTGTCGGCGGGGACGTTCCACAGCCGTACCGTGCCGTCCTCGCCGCCACTGGCCAGCAGGGAGCCGTCGGGGCTGAACGCCACCGCGAGGATCCGGCCGGTGTGGCCCGTCAGAACAGCCGTCTGCTCGCCGGTGTCCGGGTTCCACAGACGGACGGTCCGGTCGTCGCCCGCCGTCGCCAGCAGCGGGCGCGAGGGATGCACGGCCGCGGTCCAGACCTTGCCGGTGTGGCCCGTCAGCCGGTGGTCGCTCTCGCCGTCCTTCCAGATCACCGCCGTACCGTCCCAGGAGGCGCTGGCCAGCCAGGAGCCGTCGGGCGCGAAGGCCACCGCGTACACCCGGTCGGTGTGGCCGTCGAGTTCGGCGGTGATCCGGCGGTCCTCCAGGTCCCAGATCCGCACCTTGCGGTCGTCGCAGCCGGTGGCCAGGACCGCGCCGTCGGAGCGGAAGTCGATCGCGCGGACCCGCCCGTAGTGCTCGCCGATGGTGGCGACATGCGCTCCGGTGGCCCGGTACCACAGCCGTACCGTGTCGTCGTCGTTGGCGGTGGCCAGCAGTTCGCCGTCGGCGCTGAACGCCTCCGCCCACACGTGGTCGGTCTCGACGTCCAGTTCGCGCTGGTACTCGCCGGTGGCCGCGTTCCACAGATAGACGTCCCCGTCGCTGCTCGCGGTGGCCAGCAGCGGGCCCACGGGTCCGAACACCGCGGAGACCAGGCGGTCGCTCTGCCCGGTCAGTTCGCGCAGCCGCCGGCCGGAGGCCGAGTGCCACACGCGTACGACACCGTCGTTGCCGCCGGCCGCCAGCATCGAGCCGTCGGCGTTGAACGACAGGGTGCCGATGCGCCGCCCGTGGCCGCGCAGGATCCGCCGGCCCTGGCCGGTGGCCGGCTCCCACAGCCGTACGACACCGTCGTTGCCGCCGGTCACCAGCAACGCGCCGGGGCCCTGGACGGGTGTGTCGCCGTGCGGGCGGAACTTGCACACCCACACCGAGCCGCGGTGCTCGGCGGGCTGCCGGCCCAGTGGCGCCGCGACCGGCTCCGCCGCCGGATCGATCCGCCACAGCCGGACCACCCCGGCGCTGTCCCCGGCGGCGAGCAGGGTCCCGTCGGGGTCGAACAGCACCTGGTAGACGGCCCCGCGGCAGCCGCCGAGCAGCCCGGCCGAGCATCCCGCCGCCAGGTCCCACAGCCGTACCTCCCCGTTGGTGTCGCCGCTGACCAGCAGGGCGCCGCCGGGGTGGAAGTCCAGGGTGTAGACGCGGCCGGAGTGCCCGGTGAACACATGCCGCGGGGTCCCGGTGGCGAAGTCCCACACGCGCACCGTGCCGCCGTGCCCCTCGTCGCCGCGGTCGGCGGTGGCCAGCAGGGTGCCGTCCGGGCTGAACCGCGCCCGGTACACCACCCCGTGGTGACCGGGCAGCTCACCGGTCTGCCGCCCGGTGGCCAGGTCCCACAGCCGTACGACGGTGGAGGCGTCGCCGGTGACCAGGGTGGCGTCGCCGGGTCCGAACGCGACGGTGTAGACGGGCGCCGCGTGTCCGGGCAGCCGGTGCAGCGGGGCACCGGAGGCGGTGTCCCAGAGGGTGACCACGCCGTCGGCGTCGCCGGTGGCCAGGCGCGAGCCGTCGGCGTTCAGGGCGAGGGGCCACACGCCGTTCGAGTGGATCTCCAGCCGGTGCAGGCAACGGCCGGAGACCGGGTCCCACAGGCGTACGGTGCCGTCGGAGCTGCCGGTGGCCAGGACGCGTTCGCGGAACTTGACGGCGTAGACCCGGCCGGTGTGGCCCTGCAGGGTGCGCAGGGCGATGCCGGTGGCGGCGTCGCAGACCAGGACGCCGCCGTCCTCGCTGCCCACGGCGAGCAGTTCGCCGTCGGGGCTGTAGGAGATGGGCTCGGGCAGCCGGATGCGGGCCTCGTAGCCGTACGGCACCCCGACCGTGGAGGGCCGGAACCCGGAGTCGACGGCCATGCCGGGCGCGATCGCGGCTCCCTGGAGTTCCGGGGTGTCCGCCAGCGGCCCGGTGGTCGCCGAGATCAGCGCCGCCCGCCGCCACCGGCCGCCGTCCACCCGGGCGCCGGTCAGGTCGGTGCCGATCAGCCGGGCCCGCCTGAGGTCGGCGCCGCGCAGGTCGGCGCCGGTCAGGTCCGCGCCGTCCAGCCGGGCGCCGGTCAGCCGGGCGCCGCACAGGACGGCGCCGGAGAGGTTGGCGCCGACCAGCCGGGCGTCGGTGAGGTCGGCGCGGGTGAGGTCGACGCCGGAGAAGTCGCGGTGGGACAGGTCCTCCCCGGCCAGGGCGGCCCCGCGCAGATCGGTGTGCGCGGGCACGCGCAGCCGGCTGAGGATCTTCACGGCGTTGGCGTGGCCGGCGTCCGCCGAGGCGTCCCCGGGGGTGCCGGACAGCTCCCGCTCGGCCCACGCCTGGCAGACCCGGTGGTCGGCGAGGTCGCACAGGAACTCGACTGCCAGCTGGCTGAGTTGGCGCCGGCCCAGCAGGGCGCTGTCGCCGTCGGTGAGCCCGCGGGCGCACTCCCGGGCGACCAGCCACTCCACCACCGAGCCGTGGATGAACCGGAACACACCGTCGTCACTGCGGACCAGCAGGCTGCCGGAGCCGATGGCGTGCGCGGTCTGCGGTACCGACAGCCGGGCGTCCGCGAGCCCGCTCAGGGTCTCGGCGACATCGGTCAGTTCGTCCAGCCGCAGCGAGTCCTGCCCGCTCTCCCACAGCCGCAGGGCGAGCGCGGTGACCGCGTCCCACAGCTGGTCCAGGGAGAGCCCGGGGGCCCGGCCGGGGCTGGCGCTGCCCCGCTGGGCCTCGAAGGTCAGCCAGGCGGTGAGGACCTCCTCGTACAGTCCCGCGGGGCTGAGGGCGCGCCCGGCGCCGGCGACCGCCCGCAGCCGGTCGTCGTCGAGGTCGGCGACGAAGCCGAGCAGCCGGGGGTTGCGGCACAGGGCGAGCAGGTCGGGGATGGCGTCCAGCAGCCGCAGCCGGTGGTCGGCGGCGCGTTCGTCGCCGTCGTAGCGGTTGACCAGGTAGGCGCGGATCTGCTGCGGGCTGAACTCCTGGACGGCCAGGACCCGGCGGTGCGGGAGCAGGCCGACGCGTTCGCCGAGCGCGGTCAGCACCTGGCCCTGGGAGCGGAAGTGCTGGGTGCGGCTGGAGACCACGATCTTGGCGCTGTCCACGGCGGAGTCCAGCAGCACCTGCAGACGCTCGGCGGCGCGGTCGTAGGTGACCTGGTTGACGAGTTCGTCGAAGCCGTCGAAGAGCAGCACGATCCGGCCCTGCTGGAGCATGTACCTGAAGGCCCGCAGGTCGATGTTGTCGACACCGTGGGCGGCGAGGTGCGCGGCGACCAGCCCCTCGAAGGAGTACGCCCGGTCCAGGGCGTGCAGCTCCACCAACAGCGGGACCAGGTGCGGCAGTTCGGCGGGGACGCGGCGGGCCAGCTCGCGCAGCGCGAAGGTCTTGCCGTGCCCGAAGTCGCCGAGCAGCAGCAGGAAGCGCCCCTGGTCGGAGTCGAGCAGCCGCAGCATCTCGTCGACGAGCCCGTCGCGGTCCTCGGCGTCGAGGCGTTCCACCTCGCGGTACCGCTGCGGCAGGTACATGCCCGGCGGATAGCGCGGGTCGGTGCGCAGCCGCTCGCTCTGTGCACCGACGTATCCGCGCAGGTCCAGCAGGCCCTGGAACTCGGTGAAGCTGCGCACCCGGACGCCTCGCCGCCGGGCCGCGTCGCGCAGCTCACGGGCGGGCGGCGGGCCGTCGTGGACGAGTTCGGCCTCGGTCTCGGCGTCGGCGGCGTGCACGAGGGCCACGAACCGGTCGACGTCCTGCGGGGCCGGGGTGCCGGTGTGCACGGCCACGCGCTGCTGCCGGACGAATCCGGACTGGGTCCAGGTGACCAGCAGTTGCGGCAGCGGCCCGTCGACCTGGCGGATCTGGGCGCCCTCGTGGCGGGTGCGGCACACCTCGGCGACCCGGGCGAGCAGTATGTCCAGCGGGGTCGTCAGGGCGCGCGGCTCCGGCTCGGGCTCGGGGAGGCCGTTGCGGCCGGCAGGGGGCACGGGGTCCGTGCGAGGTGTGCCGTCCCCGGACTGCCCGGGCCCGCCGGGGTCCTCGGGGCCGAAGGCGCTGTGGGCCCGGTGCCAACGGACCGGCCGCCGCTGCGGCTCCCGCGGCCCGTCCCAGACGGCCAGTCCCTCCCGGCCGACCCGCAGCAGCTGGTGCCGGCCGGGCCCGGCGGCGCCGATCACCGGCACCTCGCCGGAGGCGGTGGCGAGTCGGGGCAGCGCACCGGCGTCGGCCGGACCGTGCAGCAGCAGGTGCAGCCGGGGAGCGGTCAGCCGGGTCAGCACATCGGTGTCCCGCAGCGGCCCGGCGCCGTCCAGGGCGGCCGTACCCGGCGCACCGGCCCGGCGGACACCGGGGGCGGCGGGCCGTGCGGCACCCGGCGAGTGCCGTACGACGCCGATCCTCAGCCACCCCTCGGTCTCATGGGGCCGCAGGGCCTGCGCGAACCAGGCGGCCTGCTCCCGCCCGATCAGCCCGTACTGGTCGTCACGCCGGTGGCTGTAGGCCATGGACGAGTTCAGCCCCGCGACCACGGTCTGCAGCTCCGGCACGGGAAAGAGGGTCCACGGCTGATCACTGTCGAAGACGACGTCCAGCCCCTGGTACAGCTCCTGGAACAGCCGGGCGAAGTGCCGCCACTTGGGCCAGTACGGCGGCCGGGGCGGCATCTCGTCCGCCTCGCAGGTGCTGAAGTAGGCCTGGCAGGCCGCCTGGTTGACGTCCTGGCCGCCCGGGACGAGGGCGACCCGGTGCGGTTCGAGCCCGAGCAGCGCCCGCATCCCGGTGAGGAACGCGAGGGCCTGTTCGAACTCGCGCCGGCTTCCGGAGGCGGTCAGGTCGCCGGTGACCACCAGCAGGTCCGGGGAGGGGGCCCCGGCATCCGCCAGCTCGACCAGGTCGCCCCAGATCGCCGCCTGCAACTCGGCCGGGTCCTGCCCCCGGCCGAAGGCGGGCCCGGCCAGCTGGAGCACGGTGACCGCCTCCCGCTCGCCGGCCACCGCGGACACGCGCGGATACGACGGCGGCGCGGCGGGCCTGCGCCGCCCCGCCCACCCGGGTCCGCCGAGCGGCCGTCCGGGCCCCGGGGCGGCCGGGGCGGCCGGTACGGGCCGGCCGTTCGCCCCCGGGTATCCGGGCGGCAGGCTGGGCCTGGCCCGCCCGTCGAGGGCCTGCCGGACCCGGGCGAGCAGCAGTTCCCGCGCCGCCCCCGCGTCGGCGACCGGCACCAGGTCCACGTAGGTGATGGTGGCCAGCAGCCCCTCCACCGGAATGTCCTCGACCCGCACGGTGATCAGCCGCCGCTCCGGTGCGTCCGGATCCGCCCGCAGCGCGGCCTGCCACTCCATCCGCCCGTACCGGGACCGCTCGTAGTTCCGCGACAGTACGGCGATGACGGCGGCGGACTCGCTCACCCCCCGGTCCATGAAGTCCACGAAGTTCGTGCCCGGCACGAAGTCCCAGGCCTGCAGGACCGTGCGGTATCCGGCCTCCTCCAGGGTCCAGGCGATCCAGGACGCCCAGCGTTCGTCGGCGGGCGAGTAACTGATGAAGAAGTCCAATGGCCCGGTGCTGTCCCCCGGGGTGTTCTGACGAGCCACCATGTATTGATGATGCCGTGAAAAGAGAGGTTGATACCGGTCGTTTCCAGGCGTTCGACGACGCCCTGGTCACAGCGACGTACAAACGTGCGACCCTTCCAACCGTGCGTGCCTTATTGCAGCGTCTGCATGTCCTCGACCGGGTGGCGATCGGTCTGCTGGCGACCGGACTGCTGTGCGTGGCCACGGGATGGCTGCCGACGGGTGCCGCGTCCGACGCGATGACACGCATCGCGCCGCTCCTCGCGTTCCTGGGCACGGTCATCGTGCTGGCCGAACTGACCAGCCGGGCCGAGGTGTTCGACGTGGTGGCGGCGAGGGTGGCGCGGGCCGGGCGGGGCAGCTACGCGTTGCTGTTCCTGCTGTGCGTGCTGTTCGCCGCGGTCACGACCATCGCCCTGAACCTGGACACGACGGCTGTCCTGCTGACCCCGGTGATGCTGGCGCTCGCCTCCCGGGTGGGCATCGCCCCGGTGCCGCTGGCGATGACCACGGTGTGGCTCGCCAACACGGCGAGCCTGCTGCTGCCGGTGTCCAACCTGACGAACCTGCTGGCCGCCAACCGGGTGGCGCTGTCCCCGCTGGGCCTGGCGGGACGGATGTGGGCCCCGCAACTCGCCGCGCTGGCGGTGACGATGGCTTGTTTGTGGCTGTTCTTCTGGCGCCGGGGGCGGCGTGGGGGGCCGGTGGGGGACACATCCGGTCTGATGGCGGCCGTGCCGGTGTCGGGGCCGGGTGCCGCGCGTGCGGCCGATGTGCGCGGGGATGCCGCCGACCGCTATGTGCCGCCGGCCGTGCACCGCCCCGCCGACCGGGTGCTGTTCCGCGCCTGCGCGCTGGCCTGCGCCGGCTTCCTGCTCGCCATCCTGGTCGCCGACGTACCGCTGTGGACGGCCTCCGCGACGGCCGCGCTCGTCGCCGTGGCGGCGTTCGGGCTGCGGCAGCGGTCCGCACTCCGGCTGTCGCTCGTCCCCTGGCGGCTGCTGGTGATGGTGCCCGGCATGTTCCTGGTGGTCGAGACGTTCGACGCGCACGGGCTGCACCACCTGCTGGCCTCGGCGGTCGGCACCGACGGCGGCACGCTCGGCCTGTTCCGGGCGGCGGCGGTCGGCGGCGGCCTGTCCAACGCCCTCAACAACCTGCCGGTCTACCTGGCCGGGGAAGCGGCCGTTCCGGTGGGCAACCACGACCAGCTGCTGGCCCTGCTGGCCGGCACGAACGCCGGACCGGTGATCGCCCCGTGGGCGTCCCTGGCCACGCTGCTGTGGTACGAGCGCTGCCATGCGTACGGGGTGCGGGTGCCGGTCCGCCGGCTGACGGGGACCGGCGCGGTACTGGCCGCGTGCGCGGTGACCGCGTCGGTGGGGGCGCTGGCGTTGACCCGCTGAGCGCTGGAGACGTAGCGGAACCCAGAATTCCCATTCTGTTTCCCGGCGGCGGACCCCCGGAAATGGAGGCGACCCGCACCGGCCGGGGGAAAACTGGTTTACATGCTCATGCCAGCCATTGCGTCCCGCCATTAAATTGCGGCGCATGTCTAAACCAAGGGTACGCTTACCGATCGGAATCCGGCCAAGATCCGGGCGCTGACCTGGGCCGTCGCTGGCGCGTGAATATGCCTGACCAAAAAGCGCAGTACATCTAAATCGAGGCCGATCGTCGGACGGACACAAGAGACGGGCTCCATAATTGGAGCCTTTCTCTTAAAGATGTATGACGCCCTACCAATCGTTAACGGAAGGCGTAATTGTGGGTTCGCTCACAAACGATCGGAAGTGAATTCTCAAACCTTCGGAAAGCTGATAGCCGTGGGACACCCGCCGCACGACTCCGCCCCTTGGCGGACCGAAGGGACAGCACATGGACCTCGACGTCCTCGGAAGTATCGAGTCCGGGATCATCCACGCGATGGCAGCCGACGGATGGGCCGCCCTGCGCACGCGCATCGCCCGCTCCATGGCCGGCACCACCGCCGAGCGCGACGAGATCGCGGACACACTCGACGGCCCCCGCGCGGCCGTCCTGCGCGGAGACGAGGGCACCGCGCGACTCCAGCTCCGCCAGCTCCTCCAGGCCTACGCCGCCAGCCACCCTGACGCGGAAGCCACCTTCCAGTCCCTGCTCACCTCCCTGTCGAGGCCCACCATGACCGACAACAGCGTCAACACCGGCAACGTGACCAACTCCAACATCGCCGGAAGCGGCGGACGCATCGCCACGAACGGCGGCATCGCCGGCGACGGCAACACGATCGCCGGCCGGGACGTCCGCCAGGACAACAGCGTCCGCAACAAGACCACCCACAAGGGCGCCGGCTCGGCGGTGTTCGTCGTCGCCGGACTGGTCGTGCTCGTGCTCATCATCCTGTTCGTCAACCACGCCAAGGCCCAGCAGGCCGACGGCTCCGACGGCGGCTCCCCCACCACGACCCAGAGCACCCACGACCCGCTCGCCGGTGTCACGGTCAAGACGTGCGGCGAGTGGCTCCGTCTGCCGCAGAGCGAGGGTGACCAGGTCGCCCGCGACATCGCCCTCCGCCTGGGCAACCGCGAGGCCGCCCGGGACCCGTTCCTCGTGCAGAACGTGCAGTACGACTGTGACGGCATCGAGAACAGGCGTCTCGCCGACGTCCTCGCGCCGGGCAAGATCAGCTGACCCCCAGCCGCCCAGTCCCGAGGGCCCGCCCGGCAACGACCGGTGCGGGCCCTTCCCCGTGCCCCGGCGGCGGGGCCGGCAGGAGCGCGCGGAGGTCGGGCGGGTCGAGGTCATCGAGGACGGTGACCGGACCCGGGGGCCGGCGATGACGTACCGGCCGCCGAAGGACGCGTCGTCGCCGGACCTGTCGGGGCGGCTTTCGCCGGGTGAATGTGCTCGGTGCCGGCAGAGCCGGAGCCGACGAGGTCGAGGAGGTCCGGCAGCAGCTCCGGGCGCCCCGCGACGAACGAGCGCCCGGTGTCGGGACCGCCGAAGCCGCCGGAGAACTCCCCGCCGTCGAGGTGGCGCAGGGTGATGCCTGCCTCGCGGGCGAGCAGCGCACCGGCGGGCAGGTCGATCGCCTCCGCGCGGTAGCCGACGAAGCCGTCGATGTCGCCGCGTGCCAGCATCGCCCAGGCCACCAGGGGTGCCCAGAGCTGGAGCAGGCGCCGGGAGCGGAGTTCGAGGGTGTGCCGCAGGGCGCAGGCCACGGGGTCGTCGCGGGAGACGCCGTGGCCCTGGGTCCAGGCCAGCAGGGGCCCGGCGGCCGGGTGCGGGCGGTGCCGCGCGGCCACGGCGAGCCGCCCCTGTGGACCCCGCGCCCCGCCACCCCGCAGGGCGGACCAGGTACGGCCGGTCATCGGATCGTGGACGACCCCCACGACGGGGTGGTCGTCCACGCACAGCGCGATGCCGACGACGTAGACCGCCAGCCCGATGACCACGTTGTTGCTGCCGTCGAGGGGATCGACGAGCCAGGTGCGGCCGCCGCCGTCGCCGGCGAGTTCGCCCGACTCCTCGGCCAGGATGCGGTCGTGCGGGAAGCGGGCGCGGATCCGGCCGACCACGAGCCGCTCGGCGGCCACGTCCAAGTCCGTGACGACGTCGCCGAGTCGGCCCTTGGGGCGGGCGGCGGCGAAGCCGTCGGGGAAACGGGACCGCAGCAACGCCCCGGCCTCCTCGGCGGCGGTCACGGCCGTGCGGTGCTCGGTGCGGTAGCCGGGGTCAGGGTTCGGGCTCATGGATCCTCCTGAGGGCGGCCCGAGCGATCCGGGCGGTCTGGGTCGCGTCGCACGTGCTGCGGACCATGCGGTGCCCCGGCGCGGACAGCGGGCCCAGCGAGAGGTCCACCCGGCCGGGCAGGGTCCGCCCCAGCACCAGGGTGGCGGTGGGACGGTCGTCCGGCACCACGGTGGTGTGGAATTCACCCGCCGAAAGGGCGTAGGTCTGGCCGGGCGTGCTGGTGTGTTCGGCGCCGGGGCGACAGCGCACCAGCCGCTCGGTGGGCCGCAGTTCGTCGACGCCCGAGGGATCGCTGAACACCTCGAAGACCCGGTGGGTGGCCGCGCCGGGGTCCTCCTCGATGTGCACGCGCCGGTTGCCGAGCCGGCCGTACAGCACGGTGCTGGTCAGGTCCCAGCTGTGGCAGTGCACTTGGGGGGCGGTCCGGTCGGGCACCGCCTCCGGTGTGCGGAAGACGTGGACGCAGACGCCGTCGCCGCCGTCGCGCAGCACGGGGAAGCAGACGAACCCCAGCGGGTGGCGCACCGCGCGCAGGTCGCGGCGGCCCGAGGCGATCCGGTCCAGTTCCGCCACGGCGTGCCGTGTCAGCTCGGCGGCGGCATACCGCCGGGCGGCCCGTTCCAGGGCCGGGTAGTCCATGTTCCTTCCCCCCTTGGCCGGAACACGACGCTCACCTGCGGTACGGGTTCTCCGCGCGCAGCGCCTTGTCGATGATGTCGCCGACGTCACGATCGGTGAAGCTCGACGGAAGTGGCAGGCCGAGCCGGTCGAGCAGGCGTCTGACCTCGTCGACGGTCGGCTCGTCCGCGAGCGGGACGGCCTCGCGCAGATCGAGCTTGACCGCCTGTTCGCGGCTCTGGTGCAGCTCGGTGACGTAGTAGTCGTAGAGCGGCCGGTCCCGTTCCACGGACAGGCTGACCCGGCTCGGGTCGTCCTGGGTGATGATCAGGCAGGTGTCCGAGAGGTCGAAGCGCAGGGCCGGTGCCACCGAGGAGAGGTGGACGTCGATCTCCAGGGTGTCCAGCCGCTGCCGGTGCCAACTGGCGGCGACGACGGTGGCGTACGCCTCCTTGCGGGTGCGCTCGACGGTCCACTCCCCGAAGCCGCCGCCGAAGGTGCTCCGGAAACGGGCATACGCGGTGCACACCTGGTCGTCGGCGGGATTGATGATGTCGATCTTCATGCTGAGCGAGCGCCGCTGACGCTGTGCCTCCAGCACGCACTCGGGCAGCGTGACGGCGCGCAGATAGGTGCCGGTGCCGCCCTTGAAGACCCAGCGGGTGGTGGCGCGCCGGGCCCGCTCGTGCGCGAGGGCGACCTCGGCGCCGGACAGCGTGCGCACCATCGCCAGGTCCTCGATGGCCCGGCCGGTCCCGGCGGTCGCGGCCCGGATGTCGGCCAGCCGCCGACGGCGCTCGGTGAGCCCGCCGTACACCAGCGCCGCGAGCACCAGCAGGGTGGCGCCCGAGACGATGTTGCTGTCCATGTTCTGGTTCAGGACGTCCATGAGTCCGACGACCAGGGCGACGCCGATGGCGACGATCCCGTCCGCGTTCCGGACCGCCCACGCGATCCCGTCCTCCAGCCGGCGCCCGGCACCCTGCGGCGTACTGCGCGTCACGTCCACCCTCCCCCGACGGTGGCTTCCATCGTAGGAGCAAGGGGAGCCGGACAACCATGCGTCAATCGGCCGTACCGGGCGAACGGACCGGCCGGGCCGGCCTCCGCGGCCTCGGCCCGGCGTGGGCGTCTCGACGTGGGTGTGGCCGGTAACGGAGGGTCAGGTCCAGTGGCCCGCGGCGGCGGCCTCGGTCACGAAGTCCTCGAAGGAGCGGGGCGGTCGGCCGAGGGCCCGCTCCACACCGTCGCTGAGCGCGGCACCCGAACCCCGGCCGACGGCCGCCAGGATGCCGGCGAGAAGCCGCGCGACGTCGGGTGAGGCGCCGGCCGCGACCTGGCGCTGGACGAAGGTGTCCGGATCGACGTCGACGTGTCGGACCGTACGCCCGGTCGCCTTGGCGATGAGGTGCGTGGCTTCACCGAAGCCGATCGCCCGTGGACCGGTCAGCTCGTAGGTCCGGCCGCTGTGACGGTCCTCCGTCAGCGCGGATGCGGCGACCTCGGCGATGTCCTGGGCGTCGATGAAGGGCGTACGCCCGTCACCCGTGGGCAGAGCCAGGGTTCCGGCGAGGATCCCGGGCAGCCAGGGTCCCTCGCTGAAGTTCTGCGAGAACCAGTTCGGGCGCAGGACGGCCCAGTCGACGCCGGAGCCGCGCACGGCCTGCTCGGCGGCGTACAGGGGGTGGTCCTTCTCACCGGCGCGCGGGGCGGACAGCAGCACCAGCCGCCGCACGCCCGCGGTCACCGCCTCGGTCACGAACCGGGGGAGGCGCGCCTGGTGGTCCGTGCTCATCCGCAGGTCGGGCTCCACGAGGTAGGCGGCGGTGACCCCGTCGAGCGCGGGCCCCCAGGTCGTCGGGTCGTCCAGGTCGAAGGGGACGTCACCGCTGGTGCGGGACGCCGTGCGGACGGGCCGTCCGGCGGCCTTCAGGTGCCGGACGATGCGGCTGCCGGTCTTGCCGGTGCCGCCGAGGACGAGGATGTTCTTCATGCCGCCCAGACAACTCCAAGGGCCCGTGGACGTTCCATGGGAGAACGTCGAAACCACCTTGGTGATCGTCTAACGTGGCGCTGTGGATGTCCTGAGCGATCTGCTGCACCGGGCCCGTGCCAGGAACGCGTCGGTCCGGCAGCTGGTCCGGCGTCCTCCGTGGGCGCTGACCTTCGCCGGCACCCCACCGCTCACGGTCGTGACCACGCTCGCCGGCCACGCCTGCGTCCGGTTCGACGAGGCGGGCGCCGCGCCCGTACACCTCGGTGCGGGTGACATCGCCCTGGTCACCGGCCCCGGCCGCCACACGATCGCCGACGCCCCCCGCACCCCGCCTCAGGTCGTGATCGACGGGGGGAACAAACACGTCGTGGACGGTCACCACCACGCGCCGGACACGGTCCGGAGCCTGGGCCCGCGTACCTACGGCGACGGTCTGCCCGGGGCCACGATCATGCTCCGGGGCGCCTACGAACTCCGCGGCGACGTGGGCGACCGCCTGCTGGGCATGCTCCCACCGGTGGCGGTCGTGCCCTCCGGGCCCGCGACCCGGGCGGCACTCGATCTCCTCGCCGCCGAGGTCTCCCGCGACGAACCGGGGCAGGACACCGTCCTCGACCGGGCGCTGGACCTCGTGCTCGTGCTGGCGTTGCGTACCTGGTGCGCCGGACCGGCGGGAGCGCCCGCCTGGTACCGGGCGCTGGCCGATCCCGCGATCGGCCAGGCCCTGCGCCTGCTGCATGAGGATCCCGGCCGTCGCTGGACGGTCGCCGGGCTGGCCGCCCGGGCCGGCATGTCCCGCGCCTCGTTCGCCGCCCGCTTCACCGCACTGGTCGGTGAACCCCCGATCACCTACCTCACCGGCTGGCGGATGACCTTGGGGGCGGACCTGCTCCGCAACACCGAGGCGACCGTCGCTGCCGTGGCCCACGAGGTGGGATACGACGATCCCTTCGCTTTCAGTGTGGCGTTCAAGCGCGCCCGGGGCATGAGCCCCTCGACCTGGCGCCGCCAGGCCCCTTGACCGCCGCGACGCACGTCAGGCGGGTCAGGTGGTTGCCCGGCCGAGGTGGCGGGCGAAGAACCGGACCGCGCTGTCGGCCTCGAACCGGGGAAGTTCCTTGTGCCTCCCCGAGTTGGCGTGCAGCGTCTTCTCCTTCGAGGCGAAGGCGTCGAACAGTGCGAGGCCGGCCTCGCGCGGGATGTGCTCGTCGTCCCACTGCAGGTCGAACTCGACCGGGATGGTGATCTGCTTCGCCTTCTCGGCCAGGACGTCGGGCCAGTGCTGACCGAAGACCGCGGCCGTGATCCTGGGTTCGATCGCCACGAACGGTATGCCGATCGCGGTGCCCATGTTGATGCCCCAGTAGCCGACCGGCCCGTCGGCGCCGATCTCCGGGAGTTCCTGGAGGGCGTCCAGGGTCGCCTGGTACTCGGGCACGGCGAGCTCTGCCAGGTGGGCGTTGTAGCGGACGACGATCGGGCCTTCCGGCTCGCCCGCCGCCCTCGCCCGGAACAGGTCGGCGATTTCTTCCTCGTCGTGCGCGGTGCGCGGCCGGTCGCCGTGGCCGGGCGCGTCGATGACGGCGACGTGGAAGCCGCAGCCGGTCACCAGGAGGCGGGCCCGGCCGGCCATCGCCGGGTGTTTCTTGTGGTTGCCGCCGCCGTGGCCCATCAGGACCAGGGGCGCGTGATCGGCGCCGGAAGCCGGCGACCAGAGAACTCCGGGGACGTCGCCCACGGTGAAGTCGCGCTCGACGACACCGTTCGCCGACGACTCGGCGGTGAACTTCAGAGAGTGCATGGGGTGTTGCCTTTCGGGAGAACCTTGTGGTCGAGGCGCTCTCCCGGCGACACCTACGTCAGCCGCCGGCCGTGACGGGAAGGGGGAGCACCCACGTCGATACAGCGTTCATGGGTCTCACCTCCTCGGGCGGTGTCACGGTCGACGGAAAACTAGCAGCCCGATGATCACCCCTTCAACCCTTTTCCCCGCCCGTGGTCACGACTTCGGCGGACCGGTCCCGGTCCTCGGGCGCGGCCTAGAGACCCACGATCGTGTTCCACCGCTTCGCGAACTCCAGCCGTTCCGTGGAGGTGATGTCGCGGGCGACGGCGAGGCGGGACCGCATGCCGGAGTCGGGGAAGATCAGGGGGTTGTCGGCGAGGGCGGCGGTGTCCTCGTCCTTCGATGCCGCCAGGATCTCCTTGGCGGCCGGGACCGGGCAGACGTAGTTGACCCAGGTGGCCAGCTTCGCGGCGACGGCAGGGTCGTAGTAGTAGTCGACCAGGCGTTCCGCGTTGGCCTTGTGGCGGGCCCGGTTGGGGATCATCAGGGAGTCCGACCACAGCTCGGCACCCTCCTCGGGTACGACGAAGCGGATGTCGGGGTTGTCCGCCTGGAGCTGGATGACGTCGCCGGAGTACGCCTGGCAGGCCAGCACATCCCCACTGACCAGGTCCTTGGTGTAGTCGTTGCCGGTGAAGCGGCGTATCTGGCCGCGGTGGACCTCCCGTTCCACCTGGTCGCAGACGCGGTGGAAGTCGTCCGCCGTCCACGCGGTGATGTCCACGCCGTTGCCCTGCATCAGCAGCGCGAAGGACTCGTCCAGGCCGGACAGGAGCGTCACCCGGCCCTTCAGATCGCTCGCCCAGAGGTCCTTGACGTGCCGGATCTCGCGGCCCAGCTTCCTGTGGTTGTAGGCGATACCGGTGATGCCCGACTGCCACGGCACCGTGAACCGGCGTCCCTTGTCGAAGGCGGGTGAACGCAGGAGCGGGTCAAGGTACTTGGCCACGTTCGGCTGACGGGCGCGGTTCATCTCCTGGACCCAGCCCAGCCGGACGAACCGGGCGCACATCCAGTCGCTGATGACGATCAGGTCGCGGCCGGTGGACTGGTGGTTCATCAGCGCGGGACTGATCTTGCCGAAGAACTCGTCGTTGTCGTTGATCTCCTCGACGTAGTCCACCCGGATCCCGGTGCGCTTCCCGAACGCCTCCAGCGTGGGCCGCCGGTTCGGGTTGTCGTCGTCGGTGTCGATGTACAGCGGCCAGTTCGCCCAGGTCAGCTTCTTGTCGGCCGCGGACTCGTCGGCGACGGCCCGGTCGCCGGGCGCGACATAGGCGGCGGGCACCCCGCAGCCGGCGAGGGCACCGAGCGCGGCGGTGCCGCCGAGGGCGCGCAGGAGGGAACGGCGGGACGGCACGGTCGTACGGGGGGAAGTCTGGGGCACCTCGGAAGGATGCCGTCCCACGCGGTGGGCGGGCAATCGACGCTGCGTCGAGCAAGGCCCGGCCTGTCCGACACCTTGTCGATCAGTGCTGTTCACGCACCGTCCGGTCCCCAGCTGCCGACCAGCCCCAGCGCCTCGCCCGCTCCGGTGTCCGGCGCTGGAAGATAGCTGACCAGGACCTGGCCGGGTTCGTTGGTGTGCAGCACCTCGAAGTCCAGGGTGAGCGGGCCGACCAGCGGGTGGTGCAGGGTGTAGCGGCCGGGGCCCTTGTCCGCCACGTCCTGCCTGGCCCACAGCGCGGCGAACTCCTCGCTCCTCATGGCGAGCGTGCCGATGAGCGAGGCCAGCGCCGGATCGTCGGGGTACCGGCCCACGCTCATCCGCAGAAAGGCCACGGTCGACTCGGCCTTCGACCGCCAGCTGTCCGCGAACAGCTCGAGGTAACGGGCGTCGAAGAAGACCAGGTGCGCGAACGTCCGCCGCTCACGGGGCAGTTCACCGAAGTCGCCGAAGACGGCGGCGGCGAGCGGGTTCCAGGCGAGCACCTGGGTGAGGTGACCGCAGACGTACGCGGGTCCGGGCTGGGAGTCGATCAGCCGGCGCAGGGAGGGCCGTACGGTCTCGGTGGCCGGTGCCGTGTCCGGCAGCGCGCGGTCGGGGCGGGCCAGGTTGCGCAGGTGCGCGCGCTCGGCCGGGTCCAGGCGCAGCGCCCGGCCGACGGCCTCCAGCACGCCGTCCGACACATGCGGGTTGCGTCCCTGCTCCAGGCGCACGTAGTACTCGACGCTCACCCCGGCCAGCTGCGCCAGTTCCTCGCGCCGCAGCCCGGGCACGCGCCGGGTCCCGTACGCCGTCAGCCCCACGTCGGCCGGGGTGAGCCGGGCCCGCCGGGACCTGAGGAACTGGCTGAGTTCGGAGCGCCGTTCGCCGGGTGTCGTCATGCCCCGAGTATCCGGGACGCGCGCCGAACCAGGGTGGTCAAGTCTTTCCCCCCTATAAAACGTGCCTGTTGAGGGGGGGTACCGGGGGCGCAGAGTCATGGACGTCAGCCAACGACGAGTGCGACAAGGACGTACGACGATGACTCTCCCCCTCCGCCCCCTCGGCACCTCCGGCCTCGACATCTCCGTGATCGGGCTCGGCGGCTGGACGTTCGGCGGCGACGGTTGGCGCTTCACGTGGGGCGCGCAGGACGACCGGCGGTCGATCGAGACCGTGCACCGGGCGGTCGAGCTGGGCGTCAACTGGATCGACACGGCGGCCGTGTACGGGCTCGGCCACTCCGAGGAGGTGGTCGGCAAGGCGCTGGCCGAGCTGCCGCGGGCCGACCGCCCGTATGTGTTCACGAAGGTGGGGCTGGTCTGGGACCCGGAGAACCCGGCTGCGGCGCCCCTGCGGATCATGCGGCCCGACAGCGTACGGCGCGAGGTCGAGGACTCGCTGCGCCGGCTCGGTGTCGAGGCGATCGACCTGTACCAGGTGCACTGGCCGGACACCGGCGCGTCCCTGAACTGGGACGGCACCGAGCCCCCCGAGGACGCGCGGACCACCCCGCTGGAGGAGTACTGGCAGGTGATGGCCGACCTGAAGGCGGAGGGCAAGGTGCGGGCGATCGGGTTGTCCAACCACACGCCCGAGCAGCTCGCGGCGGCGCACCGCATCGCTCCGGTCGACGCCGTCCAGCCCCCGCTGTCCCTCCTCAACCGCTCCGCCGAACCGGAGATCGACTGGGCCGCCGACCACGGCGTCGGTGTGATCCCCTACCAGCCGCTCCACTCGGGCCTGCTGGGCGGCACCTTCACCCGGGAGCGGCTCGCCTCGCTGGACCCGTCCGACTGGCGCCGCACCCACCCGGACTTCACCACGCACCTGGACACCCACCTCCGTACGGTGGACCGGCTGCGGAAGGTCGCCCAGGCGCACGGGACGACGGTGGGAGCGGTGGCGATCGCCTGGGTGCTGGCCCGCAGGGGCGTCACGGGGGCGATCGCGGGAGCGCGGCGCCCGGAGCAGACGGCGGACTGGGAGCAGGCGGCACGGCTGGAACTGACCGGCGGGGAACTGGAGTTCGTCGTCCAGGGAGGCGCGGGGGAAGGCGCGGCGGAATGAGACGGCGCGGCCCCGGACGGTGAGGTGAACCCGTCCGGGGCCGCGCTGTCGTGCGCCGTGCTGTCGCGCGCCGTGCCTATGCGTCCAGGGACGTCATCACGTGCTTGATCCGCGTGTAGTCCTCGAAGCCGTACGCCGACAGGTCCTTGCCGTAGCCGGACTTCTTGAAGCCGCCGTGGGGCATCTCGGCGACCAGCGGGATGTGGGTGTTGATCCACACGCAGCCGAAGTCGAGCTTCTTGGACATCCGCATCGCGCGGGCGTGGTCCTTGGTCCACACCGAGGAGGCGAGGGCGTACTCGACGCCGTTGGCCCACTGAACGGCCTGGTCCTCGTCGGCGAAGGACTGGACGGTGATGACCGGGCCGAAGACCTCGTTCTGGATGATCTCGTCGTCCTGCTTCAGGCCGGAGACGACGGTCGGGGCGTAGAAGTAGCCCTTGTCGCCGACCTGCTGGCCGCCCGCCTCGACCTTGGCGTGCGCGGGCAGGCGCTCGATGAAGCCGGCGACCTGCTTGAGCTGGTTCGGGTTGTTCAGCGGGCCGAAGAGCACGTCCTCGTCGTCCGGCTGGCCGGTCTTGGTCTCGGACGCCGCCTTGGCGAGCGCGGCCACGAACTCGTCGTGGATCGACTCCTGGACGAGGACGCGGGTCGCGGCCGTACAGTCCTGGCCGGCGTTGAAGAAGCCCGCGACGGAGATGTCCTCGACGGCCTTGGCGATGTCGGTGTCCTCGAAGACGACGACCGGGGCCTTGCCGCCCAGCTCCAGGTGGACCCGCTTGAGGTCCTTCGAGGCCGACTCGGCCACCGACATGCCGGCGCGGACCGAGCCGGTGATGGAGGCCATGGCCGGGGTGCCGTGCTCGACCATCAGGCGGCCGGTGTCACGGTCGCCGCAGATGACGTTGAAGACACCCTTGGGCAGGATCGAACCGATGATGTCGGCGATCAGGACCGTGGAGGCCGGGGTGGTGTCCGACGGCTTGAGGACGACCGTGTTGCCCGCGGCGATGGCCGGGGCGAACTTCCACACGGCCATCATCATCGGGTAGTTCCAGGGGGCGACCTGGGCGCAGACGCCGACCGGCTCGCGGCGGATGATCGAGGTCATCCCCTCCATGTACTCGCCGGCCGAGCGGCCCTCCAGCAGTCGCGCCGCGCCCGCGAAGAAGCGGATCTGGTCGACCATCGGCGGGATCTCCTCGGAGCGGGTGAGCCCGGTCGGCTTGCCCGTGTTCTCCACCTCGGCCGCGATCAGCTCCTCGGCGCGCTCCTCGAACGCGTCGGCGATCTTCAGGAGCGCCTTCTGCCGCTCGGCGGGGGTCGTGTCGCGCCAGGCCGGGAAGGCGCGGGCGGCGGCCTCCATGGCGGCGTCCACGTCCGCCTCGCCGGACAGCGGCGCGGTCGCGTACGCCTCGCCCGTCGCGGGGTTGACCACCTCGGTGGTCCGTCCGTCGGCGGCGTCCCGGAACTCACCGTCGATGTAGTTGCGCAGACGACGCAGCTCGGTGCTCACTGCCGGCCTCCTGATCAGGTTCTTTGCGTCCACTTACTGAGACACCCACCCTAGCCGCCGGGCCCACGTTTTCAACACCCCCGCCGCCCACACTTCTGCGAAATCCGCAAGACATGGACTCTTAAACAACGAATTTCATCGATCGGGCCTTGCGAAACTGTCGAGACGTCGTGCACAGTGAGGTCGTGGCCAGTCGAAGCGCAGACCAGAGGGACTCCTCCCGCGAGTCCAGGAACGGCAACAGCCCCCAGCTGGACGCCGTCTCCCTCGCCATCATCCAGCAGCTCCAGGAGGACGGCCGCCGGCCGTACGCCGCGATCGGCAAGGCCGTCGGCCTGTCCGAGGCGGCCGTGCGCCAGCGCGTGCAGAAGCTGCTGGACCAGGGCGTGATGCAGATCGTCGCCGTCACGGACCCGCTCACCGTGGGCTTCCGCCGGCAGGCGATGGTCGGGATCAACGTCGAGGGCGATGTCGAGTCGATCGCGGACGCGCTGACCGGCATGTCGGAAGTCGAGTACGTGGTGATGACCGCGGGCTCGTTCGACATCCTCGCCGAGATCGTCTGCGAGGACGACGACCACCTGCTGGACGTCATCAACAAACGCATCCGGTCCCTGCCCGGAGTGCGCTCCACCGAAAGCTTCGTCTACCTGAAGCTGAAGAAGCAGACCTACATGTGGGGAACCCGATAACCGTGAGGACCCGATAACCGTGAGCAGCAAGGACCTCAGCCGCACCGCGTACGACCACCTGTGGATGCACTTCACCCGCATGTCCTCGTACGAGAACTCCCCCGTCCCGACCATCGTCCGGGGTGAGGGCACCTACATCTACGACGACAAGGGCAAGCGCTACCTCGACGGTCTCGCGGGTCTGTTCGTGGTCCAGGCCGGTCACGGCCGCACGGAACTCGCCGAGACCGCCTTCAAGCAGGCCCAGGAGCTCGCCTTCTTCCCGGTGTGGTCCTATGCCCACCCCAAGGCCGTCGAGCTGGCCGAGCGTCTGGCCGACCACGCCCCGGGCGACCTGAACAAGGTCTTCTTCACCACGGGTGGCGGCGAGGCCGTCGAGACCGCCTGGAAGCTCGCCAAGCAGTACTTCAAGCTGCAGGGCAAGCCGACCAAGTACAAGGTCATCTCGCGTGCGGTCGCCTACCACGGCACCCCGCAGGGCGCCCTGTCCATCACGGGTCTGCCCGGTCTGAAGGCGCCGTTCGAGCCGCTCGTCCCGGGCGCGCACAAGGTGCCGAACACCAACATCTACCGCGCCCCGATCTTCGGCGACGACCCGGAGGCCTTCGGCCGCTGGGCCGCCGACCAGATCGAGCAGCAGATCCTCTTCGAGGGCCCGGACACCGTCGCCGCGGTCTTCCTGGAGCCGGTGCAGAACGCCGGCGGCTGCTTCCCGCCGCCCCCCGGCTACTTCCAGCGCGTGCGCGAGATCTGCGACCAGTACGACGTCCTGCTCGTGTCGGACGAGGTCATCTGCGCCTTCGGCCGCCTGGGCACGATGTTCGCCTGTGACAAGTTCGGCTACGTCCCGGACATGATCACCTGCGCCAAGGGCATGACCTCGGGCTACTCCCCGATCGGCGCCTGCATCATCTCCGACCGGCTCGCCGAGCCGTTCTACAAGGGCGACAACACCTTCCTGCACGGCTACACCTTCGGCGGCCACCCGGTCTCCGCGGCCGTGGGTCTCGCCAACCTCGACCTGTTCGAGCGCGAGAACCTCAACCAGCACGTGCTGGACAACGAGGGCGCCTTCCTGCAGACCCTGCAGAAGCTGCACGACCTGCCGATCGTCGGCGACGTCCGCGGCAACGGCTTCTTCTACGGCATCGAGCTGGTGAAGGACAAGCACACCAAGGAGTCCTTCAACGAGGAGGAGACCGAGCGGGTCCTGTACGGCTTCCTCTCCAAGGCCCTCTTCGACAACGGCCTGTACTGCCGTGCCGACGACCGCGGCGACCCGGTCGTCCAGCTCGCCCCGCCGCTGATCTCCAACCAGGAGACCTTCGACGAGATCGAGCAGATACTGCGCGCCACCCTCACGGAGGCGTGGACGAAGCTCTGAGCCTTCCCGGGAGGTCTGCACCTCCCCCTGGAAGGTCCGATCATCCGACCGGCTGATCGACACCGGCCCCGGTGCCTCCGTTCGAGTGGGAACGGAGGCCCGGGGCCGTGTGCTGTCCGGGCTGCCGCAGGGGACCTGCCTAGCGTTCCAGTGACCGATCGGCCCAGCCTTCGTTCCCCCGCACGAGGGACCAGGCAGGGAAAAACGGATCAGAACCGAGGTGTACGCACATGGAGGCCCCGCCGGACAACGACGTGCTCTGGGCACGCTCGCTGCACTTCAGGTACCCGGACGGGTCGCCCGGGCTCGCCGGGGTCGCGCTCGCCGTGCGCGAGGGCGAGATCGTCGCCGTAGCCGGACCGCGGGGCAGCGGCAAGACGACCCTCCTGCGCTGTCTGTCGGGCCTGCTGCCGGTGCGGCACGGCGAGGTGTGGTTCAACAGCACGCCCCTGCACACCCTCGGCCCGATGCGCCGGGAGCGGCTGCGCCGGGACCGCTTCGGCTGGATCGACTCCGCACCCGTCCTGGTACCCGAGCTGAACGCCTGGGAGAACGTCGCGCTGCCGCTGATGCTGCGCGGTGCCGGCCGCCGCAGGGCCAAGGTGGCCGCGCTGGAGTGGCTGGAACGGCTCGACGTCGGTGAGAAGGCCCGCAACCGCCCGCACGCACTCCAGCAGGCCGAACGCCAGCGGGTGTCCATCGCCCGGGCGCTGGCCGCCGCACCCATGATCCTCTTCGCCGACGAGCCGACGGCGCCGCTGCACCGCGCCGACCGCATCCAGGTCCTGCGCACTCTCATCACGGCCGCGCGCTCGCACGGCATCACCGTGGTCCTCGCCACGCACGACCCCGAGACCGCCGCCCTCGCCGACCGGGCCGTGGGCCTGCTGGACGGCCGGAGCGTGCGCACCGTACACCTGCCGGAGGCACCCGAGACGGAAGGCCGCGCCGCGTGGTCGCTCTCCGTCTGACCCGTACGGGTCGCCCCGCCGTCCAGCTGCGCCGCCTGCTGGTGGTCGCGGCCTCGGCGGGCACCGGCTTCCTGCTCCTGTCCTGCCTCGGCTACGCCCTGGACCACCCCGAGTCCGCGGACGCCGCCACGCTGCGCCTAGCCTGGTGCACGGTGCCGCTCGCCGCGGCGGTCTACCTGGCGCTCGCCGTCGCCCGCACCGACCCCGGCACCCGGCCACGCCCCGGCCTGTCCGCCGTGGGCCTCGGCCCGGCACGCCTGATGGCCGTCTCCGCGCTGACGACGGCCCTGTCCTGCGCCCTGGGCTCGCTGCTGGCGCTGCTGGTCTTCCTCCATCTGCGCGGCGACCCGACGGGCATGCCCTTCGACGGCGCCGCGGCGGACGTCCTGGCCGCGGACCAGCCCCTCCCCGCCCCGGCCGCCCTGACCCTCCTGGCCCTGCCCCCCGCCGTGGCCTCGGCGACGGTGGCCCTGGCCCTGCGCCCGAAGGACCCCCGGCCCGCCGCCCCGGCTCCCCACAGGTACGGCCGCTTCGGGGCGTACGGCTCGCTGGCCCGGGAGACGTTCGGCACGTACGCGCGGTTCGGCGCCCGGTTCGGCCGACAGAGCGGAACCGACGGCGAGCGCCCCGGAGCCCGGCCCGCGGGCGACCGCACCGCCGGGACGGCCGACGGCGGCACACAGGCCCGTCCGTATCCGGCGGCCACTCGTGCCACCGGGCCGGCCGACCACGACGCACAGCCCCCACCGCACCCCACGCGCGACCGCGCGACCGGGCCGGCCGGCCACGGCGCACAGGCCCACCCGTATCCCGCGGGCAACCGCGCCACGGGGGCGGCTGCCGACCCCGAGCAGGGCGGCACCCCGCCGGCGCCGGGCAGCGCGACCCACCCCGAGCCCCAGGCACCGGCCACCGACTCGGCCGACGTCGCCCCCGGGCCTCCCAGGGAAGCCCCCGTCGGCTTCCCCTGGGGCATCGCCCTCCTCGCCACCGGTCTGACGGCCCAGGCGTACGCCGACCGGTCGGCCCTCGCGGTACTCACCGGCTGGCTCCTCACCACCACCGGCCTCGTCCTCACCGCCCCCGGCCTCACCCACCTGTGCGGCCGACTCCTGCAGTCCGCCCGCCCCGGCGCCCTCCGCCTCCTCGCCGGCCGGGTCCTCATGGCGGAGGCCACCCGCATCGGCCGCCCCCTGGGGGTCGTCTGCGCGGTCGCGTCCGCCGGCCTGGCCAGGACCACCCCGTACGCCGGCTCGGTACCGGCGTTCGGCCCGCTGACCACCTTCGGCACCCTGTTCGTCGCCGCCTGCACGGTCGCCACCCTCCTCACCGCGGCCGTGGAGACCCGCCAGGCCCGGGCCGGCACGACCGCCGCCCTGCTCCGCCTCGGCGCTCCGGCCACGATGCTGCGCACGGCCGCGGCCCTCCGTGCGGCGGCCCTGCTGGCGTTCTTCGGCCCCCTCACGCTCGGCGTGGCCGCCCTGGCGGCGCTCCCCGTGACCCGCTGAGCGGCCCGCCGCAAAAAAATCTCCCGCGACCGATGAGTTCTCCCGGGGCCCGGGGTCTACCCCGCCGAACACGCCGACCCCAAGGCGACACACGGAAGCGAGCACCTCATGTACCAGCAGATGATCTTCGTGAACCTGCCCGTGAACGACCTCGACGCCTCGAAGAGGTTCTTCACCGAGCTCGGCTACACGATCAACCCGCAGTTCAGCGACGAGAACGCCGCATCCGTGGTGATCAGCGACACCATCGTCGCGATGCTGCTCACCAGGCCGTTCTACGCGACCTTCACCAAGAAGGAGATCGCCGACGCCACCACGACCAGCGAGGTGCTGGTCTGTCTGAGCGCCGAGAGCCGCGAGAAGGTCGACGAGCTGGTCGACAAGGCCATCGCGGCGGGCGGCACACCGAGCGGCCCGACCCAGGACCACGGCTTCATGTACGGGCGCGCCTTCGACGACCTCGACGGCCACACCTGGGAGATCATGTGGATGGACCCGGCCGCGATCGAGGGTCAGGGCTGAACCGGGATCAAACGTAACGGCGGTTAATAAACAGGTAAAGCCAACTGCCCTGGGCGGCATATGCATTGACACTGCTTACGGAGCGCTTATAGACCTGTGAGCCTCCTGGGGGTGATGGGGCCTCACCTCATCCGTAGCTCCAACTCCCCCTTCAGCCCCCCGCAGTTGTGCACTCTGTAAAGGACAAACGTGTCCATAACTCGCCGTAGCGCGCGCCGTTCCGTGCGCATCCTGGGTGTCGCCTCCGCCTCGGCCGCCGTGGTGCTGGGTCTGTCCAGCTCCGCGCTCGCCTGCAACATCCGTGACTTCAAGGCCGAAGCCAAGTGCGACGGCGAAAAGGGCGTCATCGTCGTCACCGACACCGACGCCTCCGCCACCCCCGCCACCATCTCGGTGTTCCTCAAGGGCGGCAGTGGCGTCGAGACCAAGGTGGGCGAGCAGAAGGCCAAGGGCTCGGCTCTGGGCACTCCGGTCAGCTTCCCGGGCGACTGGAAGCCGAACGCGACGTACCGCGTGCACGTCACGGCCGCCCACAAGGTCGTCGACGAGGACATCCAGCCCGACCTGGTGACCCCGTCGACCGCCTGCGCGACCAAGAGCTCGACCCCGACGCCCCCGGCCAAGACGCCGAAGCCGAAGCCGAAGCCGAAGCCGTCGACGTCCGCCCCGGCGGAGTCGGCGACCCCGACTCCGTCGGCCTCCGAGTCCAGCTCCGCCCCGGCGACCGCGCCGAGCAACGCGCCGTCCCCGGCGGCCGGTAGCTCCAACCTCGCCGAGACCGGTGCCAGCTCCAACACCGGCCTGATCGCCGGCATCGCGGGCGCGCTGGTCGTCGTCGGCGGTGGCGCGGTCTTCTTCGGCATGCGCCGTCGTGGGACGCGCGGCAACGGCTGACGCCTCGCCCTCCGTACACCGCCGCGGCCCGTCCTCCTATCCCCAGGGGACGGGCCGCGGTCGTTTCCCCGTCCGGCTCAGCCGAAGGTCGCCCGCTCCAGCCAGAACTCCAGTACCGCCCGCTCGCCGAGGACTTCGAGGCCGGGGCCGTCCAGCGGCAGCCGCCGGTAGAAGGCCAGCAGCACGGAGGTGAGCGGGCCGCGCAGGGCGACCGTGGCCTTCTCATGACCGCGCCGCCAGCGCGCCCCCTCCTCGGCCAGTTCGATCAGCCACTCCGCGTTCAGCGCCGGGTCGGCGTCGGTGGCGTGCAGGTGGATGCTGCTGCCCGGCCGGCGCAGGTCCCTCCCGGGGTCCCGCGGCAGCGTCCGCTGTCCCCACTCCACGATCTGGAGCCACTCGTCCACCGCGTCGGCGGCGATGTCGGGGGCGACCTCGTAGGGGAGCCCGGCGGCGAGCGTGGCATCGGCACGGTGAACGGTGATCTCGTGGGCCATACGGCGCGCCCAGAAGCCGGAGTTCAGCACCCCGGCCCACGCCCACACCGAGGTGTCCGGTCCCGCCTCCCGCAGCGCGCCCACGACCAGCTCGCCGGTCTCCGCGAGCCACGTGTCCAGGGCGGCCCCGTCGCCCCGCGCCTCCGGTCCGCCCACCAGCGGGATCCCCTCCTCCGGGAGGTGCTCCTGCGCCCGGCTGCGCACCAGGGCGTCCACCCAGCGCAGGGCGCCGCCCACATGCCGCACGAGGTCCTCCAGCGACCAGTCCGGGCAGGTCGGCACGGTCGCGGACAGGTCGGCCCCGGAGGTGACCACCTCTCTCAACTGCTCTGTCTGATGGGCGATTTCGTCGCAGTACCGGTCATGCGCGAGAACGGTCATGCCCCTCACCCTAGGGGCCCGGTGATCAGTCGAGTACGACGGTTTCGGCCGCGTCGAACTCCACACCCACCCCGTCCCCGACCTCCGGCGCGTCCCGCAGCGCGCAGGCCGCCTCCAGGCGCGGCCCGTCCTGGGGCTGGAGGTGCACGGCCACATGGGTGCCCTTGAAGGTGCGGGCGGTCACCGTGCAGGGCAGACCGGTGCCGGCCGCCACGAGCCGTACCCCGGCGGGCCGGACCAGCAGGCTGCGGGCACCCTGCGGGGAGCCCTCCGGCACCGGCAGCTTGCCCCAGGGGCTGTCGGCGGCCGTCCCCACGACGGTCGCCGGGACCACGTTGTCGAAGCCGAGGAAGCGGGCCACGAACGCGTCGGCGGGCCGCTGCCACACCTCGAGCGGTGCGCCGGACTGCGCGATCCGCCCGTCCCGCATCACCACCACCCGGTCGGCCAGCGCGAAGGCCTCACCCTGGTCGTGGGTCACGGCGAGCACGGTGGTGCCGAGCCGGCCGAACAGCTCCCGCAGTTCGACCACCAGCCGTTCCCTGAGCGAGCGGTCGAGCTGGCCGAGCGGCTCGTCCAGCATGAGCAGCCGGGGCCGGGGCGCGAGCGCCCGGGCGAGGGCCACGCGCTGCTGCTCGCCGCCGGACAGCGAGGCCACGGCCCGCCGGGCGGCCCCCGGCAGCCCGACCAGCTCCAGCAACGTGCCGACCTCGGCGTCCCGTTCGCCCTTGGCGACACCGTGCATGCGCAGCCCGAACGCCACGTTCGCGCCGACGTCCCGCTGCGGGAAGAGCTGGTGGTCCTGGAACATCAGGCCCACGCCGCGCTTGTGCGCGGGAACGCCGGACTGGTCGCGGCCGTCGAGCAGCACCCGTCCGCCGGACAGGGCCTGGAGCCCGGCGACCGCCCGCAGCAGCGTGGACTTCCCGCTCCCGCTGGGCCCCAGCACACACACCACCTCGTGCTCGGCGACGTCGAGGCCGACCGCGTCCAGCACGGCCCGCCCGCCGAAGCACACGGTCGCGGCATCCAGGCTCAGCAGCATCGGGAACTCCCCCGTCGGGCCGGCAGCATCTAGAACTCTCCCGTCCGGTCGGTGCGCAGCCGCTCCAAGGTCAGCAGCGCGGCGGCGCACACCACCATGAGAATCGTCGAAAGGGCCATCGCCTGGCCGTAGTTGAGGTCTCCGGGGCGGCTGAGCAGCCGGGCCACGGCGACCGGGAGGGTCGGGTTGTCGGGCCGGGCGATGAACACGGTCGCCCCGAACTCACCGAGCGAGACGGCGAACGCGAACCCGGCCGCGACCAGCAGCGCCCGTCGCACCAGCGGCAGGTCCACCTCCCGCCACACCCGCCAGGGCGAGGCACCCAGCACGGCGGCGGCCTCCCTCAGCCGCGCGTCCACCGCGCGCAGCACCGGCAGCATCGTCCGTACGACGAAGGGGGCGCCGACCAGCGCCTGCGCGAGCGGGACGAGCATCCAGGACTGTCTGAGGTCCAGCGGCGGCCTGTCGAGGGCGATCAGGAAACCGAAGCCCACGGTCACGGCGGACACGCCGAGCGGCAGCATCAGCAGCGCGTCGAAGCCCCGCACCAGCCGTCCGGCGTCCCGGCGGGCCAGGGCGGCGGCGGCGAGACCTCCGATCAGGACGGCGACGGCGGTGGCGGCGACGGCGTACTGCAGGGAGGTCCACACCGCGTGCACGGGCGCCACCAGGAACGTACCTCCGTCGGAGTGCGCGAGCGCCCGGTAGTAGCCGAAGCCGGGCGCGTCGAGGGAACGGCGGACGAGGACGGCGAGGGGCAGGACGAGGAGCAGCGCGATGGTGGCGAGGACACCGGCGAGCAGGGCCCACTGTCCGGCGCCGCGCGGCCGGCGGGCGGTCGCCTTCGGGTCGACGAGCCGCAGGGCGGCCTCCCGCCGCCGTACCGTCCAGGCGTGCACGGCGAGGATCGCGCCGACGGCGACGAACTGGACGAGCGTGAGGACGGCGGCGGCGGAGAGGTCGAAGACCTCGGAGGTCTGCCGGTAGATCTCCACTTCGAGGGTGGAGAAGGTGGGGCCGCCGAGGATCTGGACGACGCCGAAGGAGGTGAAGGTGAACAGGAACACCATCAGGGCGGCGGCGGCCACGGCGGGCGCCAGGGCGGGCAGGGTGACCTTCCGCCAGGCGTGCCACGAAGACGCGCCCAGCATCCGGGCCGCCTCCTCCTGCCGGGGGTCGAGCTGGGACCACAGCCCGCCGACGGTCCGTACGACGACCGCGTAGTTGAAGAAGACATGGGCCAGCAGGATCGCCCACACCGTGGTGTCCAGCCGTACGCCCCACAGCTGGTCGAGTAGTCCGCCGTGCCCGACGAGGGCGAGGAACGCGCTGCCGGCGACGACGGTCGGCAGCACGAACGGGACGGTGACGACGGCCCGCAGCAGCCGCTTGCCCGGGAAGTCGAAGCGGGCGAGGACATGGGCGGCGGGCAGGGCGAGCAGCAGGGTGAGCGCGGTGGACGCCAGCGCCTGCCAGGTGGTGAACCACAGCACGTGCCGGATGTCCGGCTGGGTCACCACGTCCGCGAGCCGCCCCAACCGCCAGGCGCCGTCCACCTTCAGCCCGCGCGCGACGATCGCGGCGACGGGCCAGGCGAAGAACAGCGCGAAGAACGCGACGGGCAGGGCCATGAGCCCGAGCCGCGCCGCGTTCCCCCGCCGGGGTTTCGCTACTTCAGTACGAGCGAGGTCCACGACTTGACCCACTGGTCACGGTTGGCGGCGATCTTGCCGGGGGCCATGGTCTCGGGGTGCTCGGCGGCCTTGCCGTACTCGGTGAACTCGGCGGGCACCTTCGCGCCCCGCACCACCGGGTAGACGTACATGTTCAGCGGCATGTCCTCCTGGAACTCCTTGGAGACCAGGAAGTCGATGAACGCCTTGGCGCCCTTGGGGTTCTTGGCGTTGCCGAGCAGCCCGGCGAACTCGATCTGCCGGAAGCAGGTGCCGTACGCCACCCCCGTCGGGGCGGTGCTGGGCCGCTTCTTGGCGTAGATGACCTCGGCGGGCGGGGAGGACGCGTACGACACGACGAGCGGCCGGTCACCGCCGGCCTTCCTGCCCTCGGACGATCCCGAGAACTCCTGGTAGTAGGCCTGCTCCCAGCCGTCGACGACCTTGACGCCGTTGGCCTTGAGCTTCTTCCAGTAACCCTGCCAGCTGTTGTCCCCGAACTGGGCGGCGCTGCCGAGCAGGAAGCCGAGGCCCGGCGAGGAGGTGGCGGCGTTCTCGGTGACGAGGAGGTTCTTGTACTCGGGCTTGGCGAGGTCGGCGAAGGTCTGCGGCGGGGTCAGACGGTGGTCGGCGAAGTACTTCTTGTCGTAGTTGACGCAGATGTCGCCGTAGTCGATCGGCGTGACCCGGTGCTTGGCCTGGTCGAGCTGGTAGGCGGCGCCGGTCCTGTCGAGGCCCTTGGCGGTGTACGGCTGGAAGAGGCCGTTGTCGAGGGCGCGGGACAGCAGGGTGTTGTCGACGCCGAAGAAGACGTCTCCCTGCGGGTTGTCCTTGGTCAGGATCGCCTTGTTGACGGCCTGCCCGGCGTCGCCGTCCTTGAGGACGTGGACCTTGTACCCGGTCTTCTTCTCGAAGTCCTGGAGCACGTTCTTGGACACGGCCCACGAGTCGTGGCTGACGAGGGTCACGGTCTTGGAGTCCGCGGACGACGTACTGTCGCCGGAACCGCACGCGGCCAGGCTGATCAGGCCGAGCCCGACCGCCACGGCCACGAAGGTCTTGTTCTGCACTGGATGTCCTCCTGGGGTTGGCCAGGAAGAGACGCGGCCCTGCCCGGGCTCCACGAGGAAGGCCCGGGCAGGGCGCAACAGCTTGAGTGATGACCGAACTCCCTACCCAGAATGACCTGGGCGAGGTTCAGAGGGTCTGCGGCCCTGTCCGCCGCACTCTCAGCGCTGTGGCGCTCCCCTGTCGGAATGTGAAGATGTGTGGACCCGGCCAGATTACCGCTCGGTGGCGGCCAGCTGACCACAGGCCCCGTCGATCTCCTGCCCCCGGGTGTCCCGGATGGTGACGGGCACCCCGTGAGCGGCGATGGCCTCGACGAACGCCTTCTCGTCCTCCGGCCGGGAGGCGGTCCACTTCGACCCCGGCGTCGGGTTCAGCGGAATGAGATTGACGTGCACGGGCTTGCCCTTGAGGAGCCGCCCGAGCCTGTCCCCCCGCCACGCCTGGTCGTTGATGTCCCGGATGAGGGCGTACTCGATGGACAGCCGTCGTCCGCTCTTCTCCACGTACTCGAACCCGGCGTCCAGCACCTCGCGCACCTTCCACCGCGTGTTCACGGGGACGAGGGTGTCGCGCAGCTCGTCGTCGGGAGCGTGCAGGGAGATCGCGAGCCGGCACTTGAAGCCCTCGTCGGAGAACCGGTGGATGGCCGGCACGAGCCCGACGGTGGACACGGTGATCCCGCGCTGCGACAGCCCGAGCCCGTCCGGGGCGGGGTCGGTCAGCGCCCGGATCGCACCCACGACCCGCTTGTAGTTGGCGAGCGGCTCGCCCATGCCCATGAAGACGATGTTGGACAGCCGGGCGGGTCCGCCGGGCACGTCCCCGTCCCTCAGGGCCCGCATCCCGTCGACGATCTGGTGGACGATCTCGGCCGTGGACAGGTTCCGGTCCAGCCCGGCCTGCCCCGTGGCGCAGAACGGACAGTTCATGCCGCAGCCCGCCTGCGAGCTGATGCACATGGTGACCCGGTCCGGATACCGCATCAGCACGGACTCGACGAGGGTCCCGTCGAACAGCCGCCACAGCGTCTTGCGGGTGGTCCCCTGGTCGGTGGACAGATGCCGTACGACGGTCATCAGCTCCGGGAACAGCGCTTCCTGCAGCCTGCCGCGCGACCCGGCGGGGATGTCGGTCCACTGCTCCGGGTCGTGCGCGTACCGCGCGAAGTAGTGCTGCGAGAGCTGCTTGGCACGGAACGGCTTCTCACCGATCTCGGCCACCGCGTCCTTGCGCTCGGCGGGCGTGAGGTCGGCGAGATGCCGCGGCGGCTTCTTGGCTCCGCGCGGCGCGACGAAAGTGAGTTCTCCGGGCTTAGGCATAGCCTTACCAGTGTCGCAGATCCAAATGGGTGACCTGCGGGTGTCGCTCGCTACGACTGCCGTTAGTAGGCGTCACCGGTCGCCACCGAGCGGCCTCGGACGGCCCAGGGACGATCACTCGTCGGCTGCCCGCCACTCATCGAGCCGGACCCTGACCTGGTGGTTGTGGCCATGCCAGAAGACCTCACCCTGACGACGGCCCCGAGGGCCGGGAGTTCCATCCCCTGTGGCATGGCTGTAACCTCCGCCAGCGCCACAGCGGGCGGTCCAGGGCCCGTGGGCCATGCGTACTCATCCATCGCTCGATCTTGAGGCCCTGGACGACTGGGGGCCAAGACGTGTTGATCACGACCCGTGCAAGAGGGCTGGTGTCGGCTCGCCGCGGCAAGGACGATGGCCCGAAGCGCCGAAGAACAGCACCTCGGTGATGACGCTGACGACTGCGATGTCTCGGGTGGCGTCAGTGATGATCGCCATGATGATCCCACCAGAGACCCAGGCGAACCAGATCCGGAACACCCCGTTCATGGCGATCAGCAGCCGGTCTACTGATCACCGGTCCCGCCGACCAGCGAGGCTGAGGAAGCCCACGGCTCTGAACTGCTCAGATGCCGTGGGCTTCTGTCGTTGTCGGTCAGCGTCAGCTGACCTCGGACGGCCCAGAGACGGCCCAGGGTCGGCTGGCGCCAACGCCGGTCGCACCAAGCCTTCTCGAGCTACTCGTCGATCGGGCGCACGAATTCCAGGGTCCATGTCTGCTGGAACTCGGGCTTGGGTGGAGTGAGTTCGATCTGCGCGCCGCGGTGGCTAGCGGACCAAGCTAGGCCCTTCTCCGAGAGGATCTTGACGCCGCCGAGAACCGGCTCGAAGGTGAACCTCGCCCACTCGCTGCTGGGGACGTTGTTGACCCAGAGTTTGTCCTCGGCGATCACCAGCCCCGCGGTCTCGTGGGCGGCGAGGCGAATCATGTAGGGCGCTCCCGGCTCCGGCTCGACGGGCTCGATGACCCACTCCTGTTCGATCGGGAGGGGATTGAGGCGGTCGGTGATGACAGGGGCGCCGTGCTTCGTGGCGTACTCGGTGGCAGTCACCAAGGAGCTGGGGCCAATGATGTGGGCGTGAAGCTTGTAGACGCCAGGTTTCAGTGGGATCGGAGGCATGGGCAGGCTTCCCTTTCTCGCGGCTTGTTGTGAATGAGTGACTTAATGTCACCAACACAGTCCCAACATCACCATGAGTCCAGCGCCAACGCACGAGGGGTACCGCCATGCTGGGTACGGCAGGCTGTGCTGCGACGCCAGGTCGGCGGAACGATTTTTGGGCGGGAGCTGCCTCGGCGCGAGTGATCATGGCCCCTTACGCTGGCCCGCGGATCGGGCAGGCGTGTGGACCTGCCCGTTAGTGCCCGATGTGGGGCCATGATCTTCGAGGCTCGCGCCAAGGTGGCTTCCTGAAAGCCGTGGAGCCGACCGCCCCAGCCACGACGTGTTCTGGCCTCATGCGCTGTGCGCCCGGAGGAGCGGAGCGACGACGGGTGCTTGATGAACCGCCCTGGTCGACACCAGGCCGATGCGGGTCCCGGTCGCCCTTGGGCGGCGTGCCAGATGACCGCACTTCCGTAGCGATCCGGCAAGCACGCCGGTCGTCTCACCTCGCCTGGTAGAAATACCGAGAAGGCGAGACTGGCGGTCCTGACTGAACTGCTTTCTCATAAGCGTCATGCACTATGCGGACGAACTTCCGGTGGCCTCTCTCCTTGGAATGTTCAGCTTCTGCTATCCAGTGGGGCCCACGAAGCTGTCAAGCTCAAGGGCCAGATCAGCGTCGGAGGAGATGTCGAGCATGTAAGCCGAGTACATTCCCAGGGTGAACAGCCTGATGGATCAGCGATGCCGCAACACCAATGAGAGCCAAGGCGGCGAAGGTGGACGTGTATATCTGGCTCCTTAACGATGATCGGCACTGTGATCAACAGAAGTGTTGCAGGGGTACTGGCAGCCCCGGCCGGGGCCGTGATGACCACACTCATCGGAGTGTTCGCCGGGAGCATGGCATGCCGGCCCCGACCACAGTGGACTCGCGCTGTACTGCCACGGCCCGGAGATGACCCCGACCACACTGAGCTGAGGGGATGGATGGTGTCGCTACCGGGGGGTGAGCTTCACCTGAACACCGCCGATGGTCGAACCCCATGCTTGACCGCTCTCCAGCGCTTTCGCGCCCTCATCCAGTAGTTGGATCTTCACGGCATCGGCCGACGTCTTCAGCGCCTGCCACGCTCGATCGGAGTCGAAGACCCGTCGTGATCGTGCCACTGAGATGTCCAGTGCTCGGATAGCAGTGTCTACGTCAGCCACGTCCTCCCCCGCGCTGCCGACGCCATCGAGGGACCAGTCCAGCCAGAAGCCCATGCACTTACGTTCCCATGGCAGCCTCACAGTAGCGAGTTCGGATGATCCTTCGATGCCTCGCCACGGCCTCCACCACCACTCGCCCCAGCTCCCCTCCCGTACGCCGTCGACCCAGACACCGTGGACCGGGCACGGGCCGCGCCTGCCGTCGGCCGGTGGCCTGGTGCGGGATCAGCGGGCCGTGCGAACGCCCGCGCGTCTGGCAGCGTCGGCCCGCATGCCGCCGCCACCACGATCCGACTTCTCGATAAAAAAGGAGTGCGCGGTGACCCCGGTAGCGGGGCGTTGGGTCGAGCTGCTGTTGCGTCCTTCCCTTCCTGAGGCCGGATCGTGGTGGCGGCGGCGTGAGGGCCGGGCGCGGCCGTTGATGCGCTTGGGCGGATGGTGCGGGGGCCGGGTTGGCGATGATCCAAGAGTGCCGTTGGCCGCCGGACCAGCGAGCGAAGCGAGCCTTGACTGGTCTCGCTGATCCCTCAACTGCCTAGAACCCGTTCTGCGTTCGGCTTCCTGGGAGACCACTGGCGCGGCAACAATGCCGGTTGTGGACGCCTGGGTGACGCTGCTCGCGACTGTTGTTGGTGCTGCCATCGCGTTGCTGGGGCAACACCTCATGAAGCGCGCTGAGGATAGAGCACGCCTGTCGGAGTTGCTCTTGGAGCAGTGTTCGTTGGTCGCGGCGTCGGCAGCAGACTTCGAGAATGTAATCAGGCGTTATGACCGGCACCACACCGCCATAGCGGAGTTCATCGCTGTGAGTGGCGAGGTGGTTCCCCGCCGTCTCGCGTCGGCGTAACTCGGAACACTCTCACGGCCCAGGCACGGCCCAGCTGCGGGCGATCCACTTCACCGACCGCTCCGGATCCAGGGCGACGGCCTCCAGGTCCCCGGACGCGTCGCGGATCTGCTGGAGAGTCCACCCCGGCGGGAGCTGTGCGTCGGCCATCCACGGATGATCCCATCCAGCGGGAGGTGCCGAGGGCGAGGGGCAGGGGGCGGAGGCCGGGGGACGACGATCACCGGAAGCAGGAGCGGCAGCGCTGTGAGCTGTCGGTCAGACCCTCGCTCGGATCGCCCACGGTCAACTCCGGCCGTCGCGCGAGCGCCTCGGCGTGCCGCAGGTCCCGTCGGGTGGCCCCGCTGTGCGTGTGTGACGGGTGCGGGTGGTGAGCTGTGAAGTTCTGCTGACGAACGGTCGGGTTTCCTGGTCGGGCCTTGTCCCGCCCCGTGGCCTGCCGTAACCACATGATCCATGAACCTTTTCGGCCGCAACTCCTTCCAGCGGCGCGCGCAGCCGTCCCCCACCCCTGTGACGACCGCCGGCCCGGTGGCCAGAGACACCGCCGTCCTGCCCGATCCCGAGCTGGCGGGACTCAGCGGCGAGTGGCTGATCGATCCCGCACACAGCAGGATCGGGTTCTCCGTGCGGCACGCGATGGTGACGACGGTGCGCGGCGCCTTCACGGAGTACGAGAGCCGTCTGTACTTCGACGGCCGTGACCCGGCCCGCTCCCGTGCCGACCTGGTGCTGTACACCGCCAGCGTCGACACGGGTGTCGAGCAGCGCGACGCCCATCTGCTCGGCCGCCAGTTCCTGGACTCGGCGACGTACCCGCGGATGACCTTCACGAGCACCACGGTGCGGCTCGCGGGCAGGGACGTCTATCTGATGACCGGCGACCTCACCATCAAGGACACCACCCGCCCCGTCGACCTGGAGCTCACCTACATCGGCCATGTGACCGACGCGTTCGGTGACGAACGGGTCGGCTTCGACGGCACCACCACCATCAACCGTTCCGACTGGGGCCTGTCCTACGACGCCAGGCTGGCCCAGGGCGGCTCCATGGTGAGCGAGAAGGTCCGCCTCCAGTTCGACATCGCCGCCATCCGGACCACGCCATCGGCCTGAGAGCCCCGAGAGCCCGAGAGACCTGAGCGCCGGAGAGCCTGAGCGCCTGAGGGCCTTGGAAGCTGCCGTACGCAACGGGCCCCCGCCCTGCACCAGGGACGGGGGCCCGTACACGTAAGCCGTACGGCGCGGGACTCACGCCTCACGCGGAGCCGACGAAGAGCACCAGCAGGAGCCAGACCACCGGCGCCGTCGGCAACAGTGAGTCCAGCCGGTCCATGATGCCTCCGTGGCCGGGGAGCAGGGTGCCCATGTCCTTGATCCCCAGGTCCCGCTTGATCATGGACTCCCCGAGGTCGCCCAGCGTGGCGCTGGCCGCGACCGCGAGGCCCAGCAGCAGGCCCTGCCACCAGGAGCCGTGGTTGATCAGGAACTGCATGCACAGCGCGCCCGCCACCATCGCGAACAGCACCGCTCCGAGCAGGCCCTCGCGGGTCTTGCCGGGGCTGATGCGCGGGGCCAGCTTGTGCCTGCCGAACCGCCAGCCGACCGCGTAGGCGCCGGTGTCGCTGACGACCGTGAGAAGGAGGAAGGTCAGGACACGCCAGGGACCGTCCGCAGCCGTCAGCATCATCGCGACGAACGTGGCCAGGAACGGCACGTAGAACGCCGCGAAGACCCCTGCCGTGACGTCCTTGAGATAACCCTCCGGGGACTCCGTCATGCGCCAGACCAGGACGGCCAGGGCCGTGAGGGCCATGGCGACCCACGCGCCCTCGGCACCGCGGACGTACCCGGCGACGACCATCGCGGCACCGCCGACCGCGAGCGGCACCAGTGGCGCCTTGATGCCCTTGCGCTCCCGCAGCCTGCTGGTCAGTTCCCACAGGCCGACGACGACGGCGACCGCGATGACGCCGACGAACACGGGCTTCCAGACGAACAGGGAGGCGACGATCACCACACCGAGCCCGACGCCGACCCCTATGGCCGCGCTCAGGTCACGGCCCGCGCTCTTCTTCTGCGGCGCTGGCGCCGGCTGGTGGGCGTCGGGCATGGGCTCCGGATTCTGGTTCTCGGCCGGGACTGTCCGGGTCGGCGCGGACTCGGAGCGGAACTCGTCCTGGAACAGGGAGCCGCTCACCCGAGCGGCCCCCCGGTCGTCGGCTCCGCCCTGGGCGGATTCGTCGGGCACGATGGGCATGGGGCGAGTCTGCTGCGCCACAGGCGCATCGTACGCGGGACCCGCCGGGGCGGCCCCCTGGACAGGCCCACCCTCGGTGGGCCCCCAGTAGCGGGCCTGCCCCGCCGGTGGCGGTGCCCCCCAGGAAGAGTCGCTCATCAGACTTCGAGCAGTTCCGCTTCCTTGTGCTTCAGGAGCTCGTCCACCTGGGCAACGTACTTCGCCGTGGTGTCGTCGAGCTCCTTCTCCGCACGACGGCCCTCGTCCTCGCCGACCTCGCCGTCCTTGATCAGCTTGTCGATGGCGTCCTTGGCCTTGCGGCGCACGGAACGGATCGAGACCTTCGCGTCCTCGCCCTTGCCCTTGGCGACCTTGATGTACTCGCGGCGGCGCTCCTCGGTCAGTTCGGGGAACACCACACGGATGATGTTGCCGTCGTTGCTGGGGTTGACGCCCAGGTCGGAGTCGCGGATCGCCTGCTCGATGTTGCGCAGGGCGCTCTTGTCGAACGGCGTCACGACCGCCATGCGCGGCTCCGGCACGGAGAACGAGGCCAGCTGGTTGATCGGCGTCGGGGCACCGTAGTAGTCGGCCACGATCTTGTTGAACATCGCCGGGTGCGCACGGCCGGTGCGGATCGCGGCGAAGTCCTCCTTGGCGACCACGACGGCCTTCTCCATCTTCTCCTCGGCCTCGAGGAGGGTCTCTTCGATCACCACTTGCTCCTGCGTGTCTTGAGTAAGGCCCGGCTGCGGTTCCTGAAGTGGGTCTGCGGCCGGCTGCGTCGCGTCTTCTTCCTGCACGGTTCCCGACCGGCAGGACATTGTCCATCCCCCGGCCAGGGTCCGGCCCCTTACAGGGCCGCACAGCACCGGCCGGGTTGATCCCGGGTCAGTCCCGGCTGCCCTGGTCACCCACCAGGGTGCCGATCTTCTCACCCTTGACGGCGCGGGCGATATTGCCCTCCGCGAGAAGCTCGAAGACGAGGATCGGGAGCTTGTTGTCGCGGCACAGCGTGATGGCGGTGGCGTCGGCGACCTTGAGGTCGCGGGTGATGACCTCGCCGTAGCCGAGAGCGTCGAACTTGACGGCGTCCGGATTGGTCTTGGGGTCGGAGTCGTAGACCCCGTCCACGCCGTTCTTGCCCATGAGCAGCGCCTCGGCGTCGATCTCCAGGGCGCGCTGGGCGGCGGTGGTGTCGGTGGAGAAGTACGGCATGCCCATACCGGCGCCGAAGATGACCACGCGGCCCTTCTCCAGGTGGCGCACGGCGCGCAGCGGGATGTACGGCTCGGCGACCTGGCCCATGGTGATGGCGGTCTGCACCCGGCTGTCGATGCCCTCCTTCTCCAGGAAGTCCTGGAGGGCGAGGCAGTTCATCACGGTGCCGAGCATGCCCATGTAGTCGGAGCGGGCGCGGTCCATGCCGCGCTGCTGGAGTTCGGCGCCGCGGAAGAAGTTGCCGCCGCCGATGACGACCGCGATCTCGGCGCCGTCCCGGACGACGGCCGCGATCTCACGGGCGATCTTGTGCACCACGTCCGGGTCCACGCCCAGGCCCCCGCCGCCGGAGAAGGCTTCTCCGGACAGCTTCAGCAGAAACCGGCCGCGTACTTTGCCGTCGTCGCTCTTCTGGGCCTTGGTGGTCATGGGGATCCCGCCTCTTTCACGTGTTGCACATACGAAGAAGGCCATTGCCGATGGGGTCGCTTTTCGCTCCCATGCGCGGCAATGGCCTCCTCGTCAGATCTGCTGCCGTCCGCCCCACGCCGGGGTGTGGCGGTGTGCGCGGACGACTGCTTACGACCCTATCCGGATTTCTCCCGGGATTGGTCCCGAAATCTCTCCGTGGGTCGTGCGTCGATCGCGGTACGGGCTCAGATGCCGACCTTGATGCGCGAGAAGCGCTTCAGGGTGACACCGGCCTCGTCCAGCACCTTCTGGACCGACTTCTTGTTGTCCAGCGCGTACGGCTGGCCGAGCAGCGTGGCGTCCTTGAAGAAGCCGTTGAGGCGACCCTCGACGATCTTGGCGATCGCGGCCTCGGGCTTGCCCTCGGCGCGGGTGGTCTCCTCGGCGATACGACGCTCGGACTCGACGACGTCGGCCGGCACCTCGTCCTTGGAGAGGTACTTCGGCGCGAAGGCGGCGATGTGCTGGGCGACGCCCTTGGCGACCTCGGCGTTCGGCTTGTCCAGCTCGACCAGGACACCGATCTGCGGGGGCAGGTCGGGCATGGTGCGGTGCATGTAGGCGAGCACGAAGCCGTCGGCGAACTGCGCGAAGCGGTCCAGGACGATCTTCTCGCCGAGGTTGGCGTTGGCCTCGTCCACGAACGCCTGGACGGTCTTGCCGGCCTCGATCTCGGAGGCGAGCAGGGCCTCGAGGTCCGCCGGGTTCGTCTTGGCGACGTGCTCGGCGATGGCCTTGGCCACGGCCTGGAACTTCTCGCCCTTGGCGACGAAGTCCGTCTCGCACTTCAGCTCGACCAGGACACCGGAGGAGTTGTCGTCGGCGATGATGGAGACCACGGCGCCGTTCTCGGCGGAGCGGCCCTCGCGCTTGGCGACGCCCTTCTGGCCCTTGATGCGCAGCGCCTCGACGGCCTTCTCGACGTTGCCCTCGGCCTCGTCCAGCGCCTTCTTGCAGTCCATCATGCCGGCGCCGGTGAGCTCACGGAGCTTCTTGACGTCGGCGGCGGTGTAGTTCGCCATGAGTCTGTGAGTCTTTCTCGAAGTCTGGAGGTCTTCAGATCCGCACGGTTCGTGATCCACATGTAGCCGCGGATCCCGTACGCAGTGCCGACCTACGGGTGAACAGCGGGGGCGGACTTGATGTCACCGCCCCCGCCGTCAACGCTGACGTCAGGCCTGCTCGCCCTCGGCGGCCTTCTCGCCCTCGGCGGCCTTCTCGCCCTCGGCCGGAGCGGCCTCGGCAGCCGGAGCGGCCTCGGCGGCCGGCGCCTCGTCCTTCTTCTCACCCTCGAGCAGGTCGCGCTCCCACTCGGCGAGCGGCTCGCCCGCGGCCTTCTCGCCCTTGTCACCGGTGGCGACACGGGAGCGGGAGATGAGGCCCTCGGCGACCGCGTCGGCGATCACGCGGGTGAGCAGGGTGACGGAGCGGATCGCGTCGTCGTTGCCCGGGATCTTGTAGTCGACCTCGTCGGGGTCGCAGTTGGTGTCGAGGATCGCGACGACCGGGATGTTCAGCTTCCGGGCCTCACCAACGGCGATGTGCTCCTTCTTGGTGTCCACGATCCAGACGGCGCTGGGCACCTTCTGCATCTCGCGGATACCACCGAGGGTCTTCTCCAGCTTGGCCTTCTCGCGCGAGAGCACGAGAAGCTCCTTCTTGGTCAGACCGGACGCGGCGACGTCCTCGAAGTCGATCTGCTCGAGCTCCTTGAGGCGCTGCAGACGCTTGTAGACGGTCGAGAAGTTGGTGAGCATGCCGCCCAGCCAGCGCTGGTTGACGTAGGGCATGCCGACGCGGGTGGCCTGCTCGGCGATGGCCTCCTGCGCCTGCTTCTTGGTGCCGACGAACATGACCGTGCCGCCGTGGGCGACGGTCTCCTTGACGAACTCGTAGGCGCGGTCGATGTACGACAGCGACTGGAGCAGGTCGATGATGTAGATGCCGTTGCGCTCGGTGAAGATGAAGCGCTTCATCTTCGGGTTCCAGCGACGGGTCTGGTGACCGAAGTGGACGCCGCTCTCCAGCAGCTCCCGCATCGTGACGACGGCCATGGCCGTTTCTCCTTGTTTTTCTCGGTTGTGCCGCGGATGCCGGACGGCTCCCGCGCCTGACGCCCGCGTGCGCCGTGCCACGAAGGACCGAGGGGCGCTGACAGGGACCGTTGCCGGCCGCCGTGTCGGGGCGTGCGAAGTCGACCCGGTGACCCGGATCGCCAGAAGAAGTGTACGGGACCGCCGGGGCGCCGGGTGACGCCGATGTCCACAACCGGGGAGTGGTCCACAGACTCCAGCCATGATCGGCGGGGGTGCGGGACGGTTGTCGCATGCGACGAGTGAGGCGATGCGTGTCGGTGTGGGCGGTGGTGTTGCTGGGCCTGCCGGCGGCGGTGCTCACCCCGCCGGCCTGGGCGGATCCCCCGCCCCCGGGGGCACCGCCGCCCCCGCGGGCCCCGGTCCCGGCCATCGCCCGCACCTGGCCGGTGGGCGTACACCCCTTGGTGGTACAGGGCTGGGAGCCCCCGGAGACGGCGTACGGCCCCGGCCACCGCGGAGTGGACCTGTCGGCGCCGGCCGGTTCTCCGGTACGGGCGCTCGCCCCGGGCCGGGTGTCCTTCGCGGGCCGGGTGGCGGGCAGGGGGGTGATCTCGGTCGACCTGACGGGCACGGATCTTCGTACGACCTACGAACCGGTGACGCCGTCGGTGCGCGCGGGGGACGCGGTGGGGCCGGGCGAGGTCGTGGGGACGGTGGAGCGGACGGGCTCCCACTGCGCCACGGTGACCTGCGTCCACTGGGGCCTGCGGAGAGGTGGGACGTACCTGAATCCCCTGTCCCTCCTCCCGCCGTGGCTCCTGCACAGGGGGCCGCCGAGACTGCTGCCGGTGCTGGGGGTGCCGCTGCCGGGGTAGCCAGGCGCTCGGCTGCGGCCCAGTGGGGCTGATCGAGCGGTTCCCCGCGCTCCTTCGAAGCGCTGGCGCGGCTGCGTCCGCCCAACGGCAGCTCACCAGCAGCCCAGAGGCAGCCGGGGTCAGCCCTTCACACCTCGCAGCACCATCGCCACCGCCGCGTCCGTCACCACGGAAGGATCCTCGGCGGCACCCAGCTCGATGCGCCGCACCGCCGCATCCACCACGCCCTGCAGCAGCATCGCCCCCAGTCGGGGCTGCTCGTGCCCGATCTCCCCGAGCGCCTCGACGATCATCGCGACCAGCCCCCCGTGGGCCGCCCGGATCTTCTCCCGCGCCCCGGCGTCCAGCTCACTCGCGGAGATGGCGACGACCGCGCGGTGCCGCCGGTCCCCGACCAGCGCCAGCTGCTGCCGTACATACGCCTCGACCTTGTCCTCGGCGGTCCCGGCCCGCTCCATCGCGGCAGCCACCTCGGCCGCCCACAACGGAAAGTCGACCTCGCACAGTTCCTCGACCACGGCGGCCCGCGACCTGAAGTACTCGTACACGGAGGACCGCGCCAGCCCCGTCCGCTCGGCCAGCGCGGGAAAGGTCAGGGCTTCGGTCCCGCCCTCGGACAGCAGGGACCGAGCCGCGTCCAGCAGGGCGGCTCGCTGCATCGACCGGTGCTCGGCCACGGAGGCCGCTCGAATCCTTGGCACGTCAACCACTTTACGGACGACCCCACCCGAACGGGAGCCTCTCACCACCGCGCCGCCGGTTCTCACACCCGCGCCGACGCCCCTCAGCGCCCGAAGCTCGCCAGCTTGGCCCGCAGCTGCAGTACCGACTTGGTGTGGATCTGGCTGACCCTGCTCTCGGTGACTCCGAGCACATTGCCGATCTCGGCGAGGGTGAGCCCTTCGTAGTAGTACAGGGTGACCACGGTCTTCTCCCGCTCGGGCAGCGTGTTGATCGCCCGCGCGAGAAACCTCCGCAGCTCCCGGTCCTCGGCCACCTCGACCGGGTTGTCCGCGGCGGTGTCCTCCAGCGTGTCCATGAGGCTGAGCCGGTCCCCGCCCTCACTGCCGACGTGCAGCAGCTCCTCCAGCGCGACCACGTTGGCCAGTGACAGCTGGCTGAACACGGCATGCAGCTCATCGACCTCCATGCCCAGCTCCGCGGCGACCTCGCCCTCGCTCGGGGTGCGCCGCAGCCGGGCCTCCAGCGTGGCGTAGGCCCGCTCCACGTTCCGCGCCTTCTGCCGCACCGAGCGCGGGATCCAGTCCAGCGCCCGCAGCTCGTCGATCATCGCGCCCCGGATCCGGGTGATCGCGTACGTCTCGAACTTGATCTCCCGGTCGATGTCGAACTTCTCGATCGCGTCGATCAGCCCGAAGACCCCCGAGGAGACGAAGTCGGCCTGCTCCACATTGGGCGGCAGACCGACACTCACCCGCCCGGCCACGTATTTCACGAGCGGTGAGTAGTGCAGGATCAGCTGCTCCCGCAGCCGTTCGTCCCCCGTCGCCTTGTACGACCGCCACAGCTCGTCGAGCGTCGAGGGAGCGGGCGGCCGCACGCTGCCACCGTCGCGGGCGGCTGGGGGGATCGCCGCCCGGTCGGACCCGGAGGTGTGCTGGGGCATTCGTCGCCTTGTGCCGTTCTGCCGTGAAGTGCCGTGAAGTGCTGTGAAGTGTGCGGAGGTGGGACTGGCTGGGGTGAGGTGGGCCGGCTGGGTGAGCTGTCGGTCTGGTGTCGAGTTGGCGGGATCTGGGTGCCGTCTTCGTGAGCGTAGCGTGACTGAGCTGTCGCGGTGTGCGAACAACGAGGCACCACCCGTGCGCGGGGCGCTCCCTCCGGCCTCGCGCGCGCCTTGCGCAGCTCGCTCTGCGTGACCGGCTGGAGCGCCAACTCCGGGAAACCTCAAGGGCGTCGGGGATTCCCCCGGACGGCCGAACACGCCCGGTCAACACGGACCGTGACCGGCGCGGACCGACATCACCGCCTGGCGTGTCAACTTCCAGCCGTCGCCGTGTCGTTCGACGTATCCAAGTGCTCGGAGTTCGTACAATCTCGCGATCGCCTCGTCCCGGGTGGTCGGCGTGCCGAGCGCGATCTCCTCGACGGTGGCCGCGCGGTTGCCGGGCAGGGCGGCGAGGACGGCCCGGACGGCGGGTTCCAGCAGGTCACGTGGGAGGACGGGGCCCCGGCGGGCCGGTGCCAGTTCACCCATGTCACCGACGAGTTCCACGACTTCCGCGGCATCCGTGACCAGCGTGGCCTCCGCGCGCAGCAGTTCGTGCACGCCGGCGGAGAGCGCGCTGGTGACGGGGCCGGGCACGCCCATGGTGAACCGTCCGAGGCGCCCTGCGGCCCGCGCGGTGGACAGCGAGCCGCTGCGGGCGGCGGCCTCCACGACGACGGTGCCTCTGGTCAGCGCGGCGATGACGCGGTTGCGCTGGATGAACCGGCTCGGCGTCGGATGATCCCCCGGCGGCAACTCGCCGACCACCAGTCCCTGTTCCGCGATCCGGCTGATCAGGGCGGCGTGGCCGCGGGGGTAGGGGCGGTCGACGCCGCAGGCCAGGACGGCGGCGGTGGCTCCGCGGGCGGCGAGGGCGCCCCGGTGGGCGGCGCCGTCGATGCCGTACGCGCCGCCCGAGACCACGACCCAGCCCCGTTCGGCGAGCCCCGCGGCGAGGGTGGCGGCCATGTGGGTGCCGTACTCGGTGCAGGCACGTGCCCCCACCACGGCCACCGATCTGAGCGCCCACATCCGCAGGCTGGGCCGGCCGCGCACCCACAGCCCGAGGGGGCGCGCGTCCCCGAGGTCGTCGAGCTGCCGGGGCCACTCCGCGTCGTCGGGGCCCACGAACCGTGCCCCGGCGGCCCGCGCCACCGCGAGATCCCGCTCCGGCTCGGCCCGCCGGGCCCGCGCGACCAGCCCGGCCCACCGGGCGTCACTCACCCCCGGCAGGGCCCGCACCCCCGCCCGCAGCCGCCGCACCACCTCCCCCACCCCGAACTCCCGAACCCACCGCCCACCCGCCTCGTCCCCCGGCTCCACAACCCGACAGAGAAGGACCCGCCCGAGCAGTCCGTCTCCAGGGTCCTCGTCCGTGGTCATGTCAGCGCCCCGATGGCCATCGGCACCCCTCGGGGGACTCCGGTGCGCAGTTGCAGGGCCAGGGTGACGTCGGTCGCGTCCGGACGGTCGTGCCCGACGAGGTCGGCGACGGTCCAGGCGACGCGCAGGACACGGTCGATCCCGCGGGCGGTGAGCACACCCCGTTCGAGGTTGCGCTCCGCCTCGTCCATCGCGCCGGCGACCGGTTGGTAGCGGCTGCGCAGTTCCCGACCCGGCACCTCGCTGTTGGTGCGCCACGGGGTTCCGGCCAGGCGGGCCGCCGTACGCTCGCGGGCCTGCCGCACCCGCTCGGCCACGGTCGCCGTGGACTCGCCCCGGGCCTCGGGTTCGCTGAGCTGGGCGCGGGTGACCGGGTCGACCTCGACGCGCAGGTCCACCCGGTCCAGCAGGGGACCGGAGAGCCTCGACTGGTAGCGGCGGATCGCCGACGGCGGGCACTCGCACAGGGAGTCCCGTTGGGAGAAGCGTCCGCAGGGGCAGGGGTTGGCCGCCAGCACCATGAGAAAGCGTGCCGGGAACCGGACGACGCCCGCGCTGCGTGCGATCACCACGTGCCCGGACTCCAGCGGTTGCCGCAGGGCGTCGAGGGTCTGGCTGTGGAACTCGGGTGCCTCGTCCAGGAACAGCACGCCACGGTGGGCGAGGGAGACCGCGCCGGGCCGGGCGATGCCGGGGCCTCCGCCGACGAGTGACTGCATCGTGGCCGAGTGGTGCGGGGCGCAGTAGGGAGCCACGTCGATGAGCGGCTTGCCCGGCGGCAGCAGTCCGGCCACCGAGTGCACCGCCGTGACCTCCAGCGAATCCGCCCTGGTGAGCCGGGGAAGGACGGCGGGCAGCCGCTCGGCGAGCATGGTCTTGCCCGCGCCGGGCGGCCCCTCCAGGAACAGGTGGTGTCCGCCGGCGGCGGCCACTTCCACGGCCGTGCGGGCCGAGGTCTGGCCCACGACGTCCGCCAGGTCGTGATCGTGGTCGTGGTGTGCGGCGCCGACGCTGTGCATGCCGGTGGCCGCGCCCGTGCCGGGCACGCGCAGCCCGGCCAGCAGGGGGTCGGGGCGCCCCTGCTCGTCCGGTTCCTCGTCGGGGACGGGCTCTTCGGTGAGGACCGCGACGAGTTGCCGCAGACTGCGGACGCCGAGCACCGAGACTCCGGGGACCAGTGAGGCTTCGGCGGCGGCGCATTCGGGCACGACCACCTGCTCGTAGCCCGCCTCGGCCGCGGCGAGGACGGCCGGCAGGATGCCGCGGACCGGTCGGACCCGGCCGTCCAGGCCCAGCTCCCCGATCATGACGATGTCCGCGAGGACGCGCGGATCGATCCGTTCGGCGGCGCCGAGCACCGCGCAGGCGACGGCGAGATCGAAGCCGGAGCCGGCTTTGGGCACCGACGCGGGGCTGAGTCCGACGGTGAGCTTCTTCTGCGGCCACTCGCCACCCGAGTTCACCACCGCCGCCCGGACCCTGTCGCGGCTTTCCGTCAGGCTCTTGTCCGGGAGGCCGACCAGGGTGAAGGCCGCGACGCCGGGTTCCAGGTCGGCCTGGACCTCGACGACGACTCCCTCGACGCCGACCAGGGCCACGGAGCACGTGCGGGCGAATCCCATTCAGGCCACCCCCCGCGCGTGCTCGACGGACGGGGCGCCCCGGTGCGGCAGCAGGACGCCGACCAGGTCGATGCGGACCCCTCCCGGCGGGGCTCCTCCGTGGGCCTGCGCCCAGCGTTCCGCCAGGCCGCGCAGGCGTTCGGCCTTCTCGGGTGTGATCGCGGCCATCGGATGCTGGAAGGTCCCGGCCCTGCGGGTCTTCACCTCGCAGACGACCAGGACGTCTCCGTCCCGGGCCACGATGTCGATCTCACCGAAACGGCCGCCGCGCCAGTTGCGCTGCAGGACCGTCATTCCGGCCTCGGCGAGCCGCCGGGCGGCCAGGTTCTCGCCGTACGTGCCGAGTCCGTTGCGTGCCTTGCTCATGTCGGCACCACCTCCGGCGCCAACGGTCACGCATCCCACCCAGCAGTGTTGATCTTGGTGGACTACCCGGCGGTTGTGGAAAACTCCGTCACCTGCGCGAGAACAGCGGGATCACCCGCCCGGCAGCTCCAGGTCGCTCTTGTTCAGCTCCTCGATGTTCACGTCCTTGAACGTGAGGACCCGGACCTGCTTCACGAAGCGGGCCGGCCGGTACATGTCCCAGACCCAGGCGTCAGCCATGGACACCTCGAAGAACACCTCACCCTGGACCGAGTGCACCTGCATCTCGTAGTCGTTGGTGAGGTAGAAGCGCCGCTCGGTCTCGATCACGTATTTGAACAGACCGACGACATCTCGGTACTCCCGGTAGAGCTTCAGCTCCATCTCGGTCTCGTACTTCTCGAGGTCCTCGGCGCTCATGGCATGTTCCCCTTCAGCCGTGCGATCCCACCATTGTGCGCCAGTCCGACGGCCCCTCAGACTATTTCCGGGTCGAGGATCACGGGACTGGCCGGGGGACCCTCGTCGAGCAGCGTGCGCAGCAGCTCGGCGAGTCTGGTCGGATACACCGTCTCATGCGCCCGGGTCAGTTCCTGACACGTCCACCAGCGTGCTCCGGCGACACTGCGCCGCTCCAGTTCCGTGAGCCCCTGCGCCGCGGTGGCCGTCTGCGTCGTACGGGCCAGGTAGTACCACTCGTCCTGGTCCCAGCGGCGGCCCGCGAACGGGAAGGAGCACCTGCGCCGCCACAGCACCGGGCCGAGGTCGACTTCGGTGATGCCGGTCTCCTCGGCGAGTTCCCTGAGGGCGGCCTCCTCGCGCGTCTCGGCGCCCTCCAGACCGCCGCCGGGGGTGAACCACCAGTCGTCGGCCTTGTCGTCCGGCTCATGGCCGTGGAGGAGGAGGATGCGGTCCTGCGGGTCCAGCAGGACCACTCGGGCCACCCTGCGCAGGGTGCCCTCGTCGGCGTCCCCGCCCGTCCGCGCGGGCTCAGCGGACACCGGCCGCCTCCGGGCGGGCGGCACGCGCGCGGGAACGGCTCATGCGCCCCGCGATCGGGCCGTAGGCACCGCCGACCAGGACCAGGACGGCGCCGGCGGCGATCAGCAGTTCGATCCTGCCCAGCGGGCCGGGCCGCGAAAGGGAACCGAGCGCCTCGAAACCGGTGGGGCGCTTGAGCGGGCCCTTCCAGGGCCATACGACGGCTTCCACCCGCGCGGTCACGGCGTCCCGGGAGACCGTGCCCCTGGCGGCGTCGGTGAGGTGGGCCGTGGAGTCCAGGGAGCCCTGGCGCTCGTCACCGAGGAGGAACAGGCGGCCCTCGGGGACGGTCACCGTCGGGATCTTCTTGGTCTCGGCAAGGCTGCCCTTGGGCAGATAGGGCTCGTCGATCTGTTTGCCGTTGACGGTCAGCTTGCCGTCGGTGCAGCAGGAGACGGTGTCGCCGCCGACCGCGACCACGCGCTTGACCACCTTGGAGCCCGCGATCCAGCTCTTGTCCTCGAAGACGACGACGTCTCCGCGCTTGACCTCGCCGCCGTCGACCTTCTGCGCCAGCACCCGGTCGCCGGCGTCGATCGTGGGGGTCATGGAGCTGGTGGGCACGGTGTACGGCCGGTAGCTCACCGCCGCCCAGCCGAATCCGCCGAGGAACAGCACCAGCCCCAGCGCCACGGCCACCCCGGACAGCCGCTGTCCGAGTCTCTGCCTGCTCTCACCACGACCACTCATGGCCCCGGACCCTACCCGGCGGTACCGGACCTTGCCCACCCACCCGGGTGACTCGGTGGACCGATCGTCCCTGGGGCTCCGCCCCTGGCTCCCGCCTCGCCCGCCACCCGACTCGGTCGGCGGGAAGAGCGCCGCCGCTCAGCCGCGCTCGGCCTTCACCGCCCTGCGGCGCCGCCACACCGCCACCGGCAGCACCGCCGCGATCGCCACGCCCTGCGGGGCCACCGTCAGGGCGGCGGACGCCGAGGTCTGCTGCCCGAGGCCGGGCTGGTCGAAGGTGTCCGGGATCGGCAGGGTGCCCCAGCGGTTGATCGGCCAGGCCTTGACGATCGCGCGGCCGACGACCTTGTCGACGGGGACCATGCCGTGGTTCTTGTCGGACTGGTTGTAACGGGAGTCCTTGGAGTTCTGGCGGTGGTCGCCCATCACCCAGATGTAGCCCTTGGGGACCTTCACCTTGAACTGGCCGCCCACCTCGTCGTCGGTGCACGGGGTGTTGCCGGGGTAGACGTACGGCTCGTTCAGGGCCTTGCCGTTGACCGTCAGCGGGCCGGTGCCCTTGCACTGGACGGTGTCGCCGCCGACGCCGATCACGCGCTTGATGAGGTCCTTCTCGTTGGCGGACGGCATCAGGCCGATCCAGCTGAGGACCTGCTGCACCGCGTTCGGGGTCGGCGCCGGTTCGCCCGCCAGCCAGTCGTCCGGGTCGTGGAAGACGACGACCTCGCCGCGCTCGGGCTTGGAGCCGAACCACGGGGTGAGCTTGTCGACCAGGACGCGGTCACCCACCTGGAGGGTGTTCTGCATCGAGGCGGACGGGATCGAGAACGCCTGCACCAGGAACGTCTTGATCAGGAGCGCCAGGACCAGCGCGATGACGACGAGGATCGGCAGCTCCTTCCAGAAGGAGCGCTGCTTCCTCGGCCGGCCGGCGGCCTCGCCGGCACCCGCGTCCCCGGTCCGGGACCGCGGCTCGTCCTGCGGCGTGCCCTCGCCGCCCGCCGGGTCATTCCCGGAGGTCATGGCGCCGTCCGGGACGGGGACGTTCGCTTCCACGGGGTGCCCGCGGTGCTCCTCGCCGTCGTGCCCCGACCGTGCGCCAACCGCCACATCCCCCACGCCAACTCCTTACTCTGTGCCGCCGCCTGCCCCACATACGACGCAGGCCCACCACTCCCATAACGAGCGGGAGTTCCGCAGGGGTCGGGAGCTGGGTCGTTCCGTTCGGATTCTCGGGGGCAACCCTATGCGACAGCCGGGGACCGGCGGTCACCCCCGACACGGAGTCGGAGACGCTTGCGAAGGTTTTAGGTTCCCGCAGACGTGTCCAGTGACCGACCGGCCAGCCGATGACGACGGCCCGGCCGACGACGGAGTCCTCGGAGACCGTGCCGCCGTAGGAGGTGTTCTGGTGGGCGCGTGAGTCGGCCGAGTTGCCCCGGTGGTCGCCCATCACCCACAGCCGGCCCTTGGGCACGGTGATGTCGAAGGGGGTGGCCGAGGGCGAGTTCCCCGGATAGAGGTAGTCGCCTTCGGTGAGGGGTACGCCGTTGACGGTGACCCGGCCTTGCGCGTCACAGCACTTGACGTGGTCGCCGCCGACTCCGATGACCCGCTTGATCAGGTCCTTCTCGTTGTCGGAGGGCAGCAGGCCGATGAAGGTGAGGCCTTCCTTGAGCTGCTTGACGACGACCGGGTCGTGCTTCTTGGCCGTCTGCTCGTCGGCCAGCCAGCCGCCCGGGTCGTGGAAGACGACGACGTCCCCGCGCTGCGGCTTGGAGCCGAACCACGGGGTGAGCTTGTCGACCAGGACGCGGTCACCGATCCGGATCGTCTGCTCCATCGAGCCGGACGGGATCACGAACGCCTGGACGAGGAAGGTCTTCAGGACCAGCGCTATCAGGACGGCCACGCCGACCAGGAGAGGGATCTCGCGAACCGCTGAACGCCGGCGCTTGCGTTTGACCTTGCGCTGGAGTTTCCGCCGCTCCGCGCGCGTACGGCCGCCGCCGGGCGCGGAGGCGCGGCGCGACCCGGTGGGCAGCAGATCCTCGGCGGGACTGGTGGGCACCCCGCGCCGTTTGCCGCGGTTACCCATGGGCCCGCTCCGGCGAAGCGGCGGGCACGCGTGCGTAGGCGTACGGCCGGGTCAGGTGCGTCCAGTGGGCGTACGGCCACAGGATCCAGTCGGCGCGGCCGATGACGTCACCGACCGGGATCATGCCGCCGCCGGGCGAGCCGAGATGGTCCCGGGAGTCGCTGGAGTCGCCGCGGTGGTCGCCGAGGACGAACAGACGGCCGGCGGGGACGGCGACGTCGAAGGGCACACTGGAGGCGCTGTCCCCCGGATAGAGGAACGCCGACTCGTCGACCGCACGGCCGTTCACCTCGATCCTTCCCTTCTTGTCACAGCAGACGACATGGTCTCCCCCTACCCCGACCACGCGCTTGACGTAGTCCGCGTCCCCGAAGTACCCGGTGCCGTCGAAGACGATCACATCACCGCGGCGCGGCTGGGCACCGAAACGGTACGCCAACTTATTTACGAGAACGCGATCCCCGATCCTCAAACCCTGTTCCATGGATCCGCTCGGAATCTGGAACGGTTGCATCACGAAAGCGTTGAGGACCAGCAAAAACGCCAGGCAGGCGAAGAGGGTGAGGGTGATCCGGCCGCCCGGCAGCCAGTCGGCGATCCGTGCCACCAACGCGAAACGCGACCGTTCCTCCGGACCCGGGGAATCCGGGTGGGAGGAGCGGTCGCGTTCCGTCGGCTGTGCTTCGGTGTCCATCGGAGCCAGATGCTATCCGGCTCCGCTGTGAGCCCGGTGAGGGCCGTGACACCGGGGAAGCGCTCAGCTCTCGCGCTTCTCCTTGATCTTCGCGGCCTTGCCGCGCAGCTCACGGAGGTAGTACAGCTTGGCGCGGCGCACGTCACCACGGGTGACCAGCTCGATCTTCTCGACGATCGGGGTGTGCACCGGGAAGGTGCGCTCGACGCCGACGGAGAACGAGACCTTGCGGACCGTGAAGGTCTCGCGGACACCGGCGCCCTGGCGACGGATCACAACGCCCTTGAACTGCTGCACACGGGAGCGGTTGCCCTCGATGACGCGGACGTGGACGTTGACGGTGTCACCCGGACGGAAGGCCGGGATGTCGCTGCGCAGCGACGCGGCGTCGACGGAGTCGAGCAGGTGAGACATTTCGTCTGCTTTCTTCGCTGATGCCACAGGTCATCAACGGAAACTAGGTGTACGGGAAGTCTGCCGTGCGGGTCGGGGCGGGCGTCGTCTCCCCCTGTGGCAGGGGCGCACACCGGACGGGCGCACAACAGCGGTCTATTCTTCCACGCCCTCGGCCCGCCGCCAAAATCGGCCGTACGGCTCCCCGTCCGGATCGGGCTCCCAGCCCAGGATGGAGAGCATCTCGCGGTCCTTCTTGTCGAAGGCCTTCGGGTCGCAGCGCTCGATCAGGTCGGGCCGGTTGGCGGTCGTGCGCCGCAGGGCCTCGTCGCGGCGCCAGCGGGCGATCCTGCCGTGGTGGCCGCTGAGCAGCACGTCCGGGATGTCCCGGCCGCGCCAGAGGGGCGGCTTGGTGTAGACGGGGCCTTCGAGGAGGCTCGCCATCGCGCCGGGCGCGAAGGAGTCGTCGCGGTGGGAGTCGGCGTTGCCGAGGACTCCGGGCAGCAGCCGGGCGACGGCCTCCGTGACGACCAGGACGGCCGCCTCGCCGCCGGCGAGCACGTAGTCGCCGATGGAGACCTCGTAGACGGGCATCCGGGTCGCGTACTCGTCCATCACGCGCCGGTCGATGCCCTCGTAGCGGGCCGGCGTGAAGATCAGCCAGGGGCGCTCGGAGAGTTCGACGGCCAGTTCCTGGGTGAAGGGGCGGCCGCTCGGGGTGGGGACGATCAGTGCGGGGGCCTGGGCGCCGGACTCGTAGCCGTCGGCGAGGACCGTGTCCAGGGCGTCGCCCCAGGGGCCGGTCTTCATGACCATGCCGGGACCACCGCCGTAGGGGGTGTCGTCCACCGTGTTGTGGCGGTCGTACGTCCAGTTCCGCAGGTCGTGCACGTGGACGTTCAGCTGCCCACGCGCGCGTGCCTTGCCGACGAGGGAGACGTTCAGGGGTTCCAGGTACTCGGGGAAGATCGTGACGACGTCGAGGCGCATTACGACTCTTCTCCGGAGGCTTCCCGGGCGGACGCGATCTCGGCGCGGTCGTCGATCAGACCCGGCGGCGGGGCGATGACGGCCTTCTGCTCCTCCAGGTCGATCGCGGTGACGATCTCCTCCACGAAGGGGATCATGACCTCGGTCCCGTCCGGGCGCTCGACGATGAACAGGTCCTGCGAGGGCAGGTGCGAGATCTCGGTGATCCGGCCGACCTCCATGCCGTCCTCGGTGACCACGTCGAGGTCGATGAGCTGGTGGTCGTAGTACTCGTCCTCGCCCTCGGGCAGTTCCTCCGGGTCGATCTCGGCGATCAGGAGGGTGTTGCGCAGGGCCTCGGCCGCGTTGCGGTCGGTGACGCCCTCGAAGCGCAGGAGGAGGCGGCCGCTGTGGACGCGCCCCGTCTCGATGGTCAGCGGTCCCGTGGAGGCGGGATCCGTGGCGAGTACGGCGCCGGGCGCGAGCCTGAGTTCCGGCTCGTCGGTACGTACCTCGACGGTGACCTCGCCCTTGATGCCATGGGCACGGCCGATCCGTGCGACTACCAGCTGCACTGTGCCTGATCTCCTGTCATACGACTGCGGGCCGGGGACGGCCCAGTGGCCCTCCCCGGCCCGAGCCGGTTGCGATGAAGCGTCAGCGGACGTGGTCCACGTCGACGAGGTCGACGCGGACACCGCGACCGCCGATGGCGCCCACGACGGTGCGCAGGGCACGCGCGGTGCGGCCGTTGCGGCCGATCACCTTGCCGAGGTCGTCCGGGTGGACCCGGACCTCGAGCACGCGCCCGCGGCGCAGGTTGCGCGAGGCGACCTGCACATCGTCAGGGTTGTCGACGATGCCCTTCACGAGGTGCTCAAGCGCCTCTTCGAGCATGCTGCTCAGGCCTCGGTCGACTCGGACTCGGCAGCCGCCTCGTCCTTCTTCTCAGCCTTCTTCTTCTGGGTGATCGCCTCACCCTTGCCCTCGTCGTCACCGCCGAGAGCCTCGAACGACGGACGGGCCGGCTTCGGCTCGGCGACGAGCAGCGGCGCGGGAGCCGGCTCGCCCTTGAACTTCTGCCAGTCGCCGGTCTTCTTGAGGATGGCGAGGACGGGCTCGGTCGGCTGCGCGCCGACACCCAGCCAGTACGCCACACGCTCGGCGTCCACCTCGATGACCGACGGGTTGTAGGTCGGGTGGTACTTGCCGATCTCCTCGATGGCCCGGCCGTCACGGCGGGTACGGGAGTCGGCGACGACGATGCGGTAGTGAGGCGAACGGATCTTGCCCAGACGCTTCAGCTTGATCTTGACTGCCACGGGAGTGGATTCTCCTGGATTTGACGTGGTTGGGCACGGCGAGCTGCCGCGTGGGGTTGCGGTACCCGAGTGCCCGATGGACGCGTCAGCCGGAGGAGAGAGGGGTCCTGTGCGGCTGTCGAGTACAGCTAGCCATTGTGCCACACCCCGCGGGGCGCCTCTGGCCGAGGGTGCGTGGGCCGGGCCGGGGCATGCGTCAGCGGCACCCGGCGTGGAGGTGAGGTCACGTCGGGTGCGCTGCCCGGTGCTGTGAAGTTGCCGCTCGGCCACCAACCGGCACCCACGAGATGCCGGTGCTCGCGGCCGGCGATCACGCCGCTCCCGCGACCTCCGGGATCCTGAACGGCTTGCCGCAGCCGCCGCAGACGATGGGGGCCTGGGCCAGGACCGAGGGGACCACGCGGACGTTGCGGCCGCAGTCGCAGACCGCCTTGACACGGACGCCGCCGCCGGAGGATCCGTGCCGGGCGGCCGGGCCGCGGAAGGTGCGGGAGGTGTCCGACGAGGTGGCCGCCGTGTGCGCCCTCAGCGCGCGCTGCAGCCGCTCGATGGTCGGGCGGTAGCGTCGCTTGGCCTCGGGATTGAGCGTGACCAGGGAGAAGCCGCTGCTCGGGTGCGGCTCCTCGGGATGGTCGAGGCCCATTTCCTCGGCGATCGCGAGGAACCGGCGGTTGTGGTAGCGGCCGGCGCGGGAGGTGTCGCGGATCCCGCGGGCGGCGGCGATGCCGTGGACTGCCTCATGGAGCAGTCGCTCGAAGGAGAGTTCGTGACCGCACGCGGACGACGACTCCCCGATCAGGGACTCTGGCGCGGCGAGGTCCGGCAGCTCGGGGTGGTACCGCTGAATGTCGGCCCACGCCTGCGCCAGCTCTGCGGCGAGAACAGGTGGTGTCTGTGTCGTGCTCACGTAATGACAACGAGCGGGAGCTCGAATGTGTTCCTATTCCGGGTCATCTCAAATAATTTGCACGTACCCGTCAGTTGCCACTGATGCGTCCGGACGAGGGCGGGTGCGCTGATCTGCGGAGAAGCCGCACAGCTCATACCAAGCTGGTGCGTAGTCCGCCGTACGACCCGGCGTGTACGACCCGGTGCAGCCGGTGGCGGCGGTTGCGCAAGAGACGTTTCGGCCGCTCTCCTCACGATGCCTCACCTCGGTCAGCGTCCGGGACGGCCGTGACGTTACCGCTCGCCGTCCGGCGCCAGGCACCGGCCGGTACCCCGGAAGCGGACACCGTATGGCCTTCCAGATGACCGGGATGTGAAATCTCGCCACACCCGCGTCCCGGGCCCAAGCGGAACCCCACACCCCCTGGACGGGGCCGCGAGGCGGGAGTTACCTGGCATACGTGGGAAGTACGCGCGCACGGCACGGGGACCACGCAACCGGGCACAGCGGCGAACTGTCGGCGGATTGGGGCGCTTACCTATGACACCTACGCTCGTGCGGCAACACGCATCTCACGCGGATTCCGCACCCCGCGTGGACCTGTGCGCACGCGCGCGTGACTGGTCCGAGATCCAGGAGCGGATGCTGGTGCCGCTCTACGAAGCCGTCTACGAACGACTCGAAGTGGGCCCCGCGACCCGGCTGCTGGGCCTGCGCTGCGGTTCCGGGCTGGCCCTGCTGCTGGCGGCGGGCAGAGGTGCCGCGGTGACCGGGGCCGACACCTCCTCCCCCGAACGGCTGGCCCTCGCCCGCGAACGGCTGCAGCCGGCCGCCCCGCGGGGCGGCGGCGTGACCGCGCACGGCGGAAGAACCCGCCCACACGCGCGTGCGACCGCGCGCCTCGTCGACGGTTCGCCCCGTGACGCGGACGGCGCTCAGACGGCCGCGTACGACCTGGTGACCGTCTTCGAACCGATCGGCTGCCTCGCCGGAGACTCCGAGGGGCTCGGTGACCTGCTCGCGGACGTGCTGCCCCTGGCCGCGGCCGGCGCCGCCGTGGTGCTGACCGGCTGGGGCCCGCCGGAGCGCTGCGCCACCTCCTCGGTGCTGCGGGTGGCGACGAAGCTGGCCGATCCCCTGGGCAGTGCGCGCAGCTGGCGGCCCGCCCTGCGGGACGACCTGGAGGAGGTCGCCCAGCGGGCGGGGCTGAAGCCCGACGGCTCGGGGCGGGTGGCGTGCCCGTTCGGCTACGCCGATGTCGACAGCGCCGTACGCGGGCTGCTGTCGACCGGCCTGTTCGACGCGGCGACCGCGGCGACGGACGCCAAGCAGGTCGACAAGGAGCTGACGGAGGCCCTGCATCCGCACCGGCGCCCGGACGGGACCGTGTGGATGCCGAACGTCTTCCGCTACCTCGTCGCCCGGCTGCCCTAGGGGTTTCGTCTGGATCAGCCCGGGTCCACCTGATCCGAGTCAAGCCCCCTAGACCTCGTCGAGGCCCTTGGTCAGGCGTGTGATGCCGGCGATCCGGTACGCCTCCGCCTCCTCCAGCGTCTCGTTCTCCAGCAGCGCCTGCGTCAGGGCGTCCAGCTGGCCGCGGTGGTCGCGGAGTTTGCGGCGGGCCTCCTCGTAGCACTCGTCCACGATCCGCCGCATCTCCGCGTCGATCACGTCGAGGGTCTGCGGGGCGGCGGACAGCCCGTAGGCCTGCTGGGCGTCGCTCGGCAGGGCGGACAGGCGGCCGACCCGATCGCTCATGCCCCAGCGGGCCACCATCCCGCGCGCGATGTTGGTGACCTGTTCGAGGTCGTTCTCCGCACCCGTGGTGACCACTCCGTAGACGACCTCCTCCGCCGCCATCCCGCCCAGGGCGCCGATGATGCGCCCGCGCAGGTACTCCTCCGAGTGGGCGTACCGCTCCACCTCGGGCGTGGACATGGTCACGCCGAGAGCCCGGCCGCGCGGCACGATGGTGATCTTGCGAACCGGATCGGCGCCGGGCTGCAGCATGCCCAGGAGGGCGTGGCCGCTCTCGTGGTACGCGGTGCGGCGGCGGTCCTCCTCGGGCATCACCAGAGTGCGCTCCGCTCCCAGCTGGACCTTTTCCAGCGCCTCGGACAGGTCCGGCCCGGTCACCTGCTGCTGCTTGCGCTTGACCGCGAGCAGGGCGGCCTCGTTGGCGAGATTGGCCAGGTCCGCGCCGGTCATACCGGGGGTGACGCGGGCCAGCTGGGCCAGGTCGACATCGGGCGCGAGCGGTATCTGCCGGGTGTGGATCCGCAGGATCGCCTCACGGCCACCGCGATCCGGCGGGGCCACGTTGACCACCCGGTCGAAGCGGCCGGGACGGGTCAGGGCGGGGTCCAGGATGTCCGCGCGGTTGGTCGCGGCGATGACGATCACACCCTCGGAGCCCGAGAAGCCGTCCATCTCCGTGAGGATCTGGTTCAGCGTCTGTTCGCGCTCGTCGTGCCCGCTCATCGAGGCACCGCCGGCGCGCGCCCGGCCGATGGTGTCGATCTCGTCGATGAAGATGATCGACGGCGCCACCTTCCGGGCCTCGGCGAACAGTTCGCGGACGCGGGAGGCTCCGACGCCGACGATCATCTCGATGAACTCGGACGCCGAGGCGGAGAAGAACGGCACGCCGGCCTCGCCCGCGACCGCGCGTGCGAGCAGTGTCTTGCCGGTGCCGGGCGGCCCCGCGAGCAGCACCCCGCGGGGCAGCTTCGCACCCATACTGCGGTAGACGTCGGGGTGCTCCAGGAAGTCGACGACATCGTCGAGCTCGCCCTTGACCTCGTCGATACCGGCCACGTCCGCGAAGGTCGTGCGCTCGGTGCCCGGCCGCAGCCCGACCGGCCTGGGCGGCGCCCGGCGGCCGAACAGGGCACCCGCGCCGCCGGGCAGGGCCCCGCCCATCCGCCGCGCGAAGAAGATCCACACGGCGACCAGGATCACGATCGGGATCAGCGAGATCAGCACGTTGGACAGCAGGCTGCGCTCCTGCACGACCGGCCGTGCCGTCACCGTGACACCGTGACTGCTCAGGCTCTGCCAGAGCCGGTCGTCCGCGAAGGCCGGGCGCTGTGTCCTGAACCGGGTGTACTTCCCGCCGCCCTCGGGATTGGCCCGCGCGTGCTTGAGCTCGCCCTGGATGGCGTCGCCCTTGGAGTAGAGCTTGGCGACGTTGCCGGTGGCGACCTGTCTGCTGAACTCCGTGTACGAGATCGTCGGCTGGTTCCCCTCGCCCAGGTAGTTCAGCCCGGCGTAGGCCAGCAGGAAGACGATCACCGCAGTGACGAGAAGCCCCCACCACTTTCCGCCGCGGATCCGTCCGCCGCCGGGCCGCCCGGGCGATTCATCGGGATTGCCCTCGGTGCGCCACGGCTGATCAGGGGACTTGCGCGGTGGCACCGCATCGCTCATATCTGGACGTTAAGGCACATGGCGGACATTGGCATGCGCTGAGGGCGCCCCTCGGCCGAGGGGCGCCCTCAGGGACGTACGAGCGGGGCTCAGCCCATGAACTTCTTGAACTCGTCCGGCAGCTCGAAGTCCTGGCCGCCCTGCTGCGGCACCCCGAAGGCGTTCCCGCCCTGCGCGGCGGCCTCGCGGCGCTGGGCCTCCTCCAGCTCCTGCTGCTTGCGCTTCATCGGGTTGCCGGAGCGCTGCTTGCCCTTGGCCTTCTTCTGCTGCTTCTTCTGCCGGCCGGGGCCGCCGCCCATGCCCGGGATCCCCGGCATGCCCGGCATACCGCCGCCCTGCGCCATGCGCGACATCATCTTGCGGGCGTCGAAGAACCGCTCGACCAGGTTCTTGACCGCGCTGACCTCGACACCGGAACCCTTGGCGATACGGGCGCGGCGCGAGCCGTTGATGATCGTCGGATCCTGGCGCTCGGCCGGGGTCATCGACTTGATGATCGCGCCCACGCGGTCGACTTCCCGCTCGTCGATGTTCTGGATCTGGTCCTTGATCTGGCCCATGCCCGGGAGCATGCCGAGCAGCTTGCTGATGCTGCCCATCTTCCGGACCTGCTCCATCTGGGCCAGGAAGTCGTCCAGGGTGAAGTCCTGGCCCTTCTTGGACGCCAGCTTCGAGGCCATCTTGGCGGCCTCTTCCTGGCTGAAGGTCTTCTCCGCCTGCTCGATCAGGGTGAGCAGGTCACCCAGGTCGAGGATGCGGGAGGCCATCCGGTCCGGGTGGAAGGCGTCGAAGTCGTCCAGCTTCTCGCCGTTCGACGCGAACATGATCGGCTTGCCGGTGATCTGCCGGATCGACAGGGCGGCACCACCGCGGGCGTCACCGTCGAGCTTGGAGAGCACCACACCGTCGAAGCCGACGCCGTCGCGGAAGGCCTCGGCGGTGTTGACGGCGTCCTGACCGATCATCGCGTCGACGACGAACAGGATCTCGTCCGGGGAGACCGCGTCGCGGATGTCCGCGGCCTGCTGCATCATCTCGGCGTCGATACCGAGGCGGCCGGCGGTGTCCACGATCACGATGTCATGGACCTTGGACTTCGCGTAGTCGACGGAGTCCTTGGCGACCTTGACCGGGTCGCCGACGCCGTTGCCCGGCTCGGGCGCGTAGACGGCGACACCGGCGCGCTCGGCGACGACGCTCAGCTGGTTGACGGCGTTCGGGCGCTGGAGGTCGGCGGCGACCAGCAGCGGGGAGTGGCCCTGCTCCTTGAGCCACTTGGCGAGCTTGCCCGCGAGGGTGGTCTTACCGGCACCCTGCAGACCCGCCAGCATGATCACGGTGGGCGGCTGCTTGGCGAAGCGCAGGCGCCGGGTCTCGCCGCCGAGGATGGTCACGAGCTCGTCGTTGACGATCTTCAGGACCTGCTGGGCGGGGTTCAGCGCGCGCGAGACCTCGGCGCCGAGGGCACGCTCCTTGACGTTCTTGATGAACGTGCGGACGACCGGCAGGGCGACGTCCGCCTCGAGGAGCGCGATGCGGATCTCGCGTGCGGTGGCGTCGATGTCCGCCTCGCTCAAACGCCCCTTGCCGCGCAGATTCTTGAAGGTCGCTGAGAGGCGATCGGAAAGAGTATCGAACACGGCGGCGTCGGTCCTCGGAGTCGGGGGCAGTCTGAGCGTCTTCCAGGGTATCCGGCCCCGCAAGCTCTTCGTCCTCGCGCGCCCTCCCGAGAGGGCGCGCGGGGACGACCGGGCCGCGGGGTCAGGCCCGCAGCGTCTCCTCCAGCGCCCGCGCCGTCGACGCCGCGTCCGCCGCCGGCAGCGGGGCACCCGTGCCGGTGGTGACGTAGAACGCATCGACGGCGTTGGAGCCCAGCGTGCTCACATGCATGCTCCGCACCCGTACCCCCGCTTTCTCCAGGGCCATGCCGATGCGGTGCAGCAGACCCGGGGCGTCCTGGGCGCGGACCTCGATCACCGTGGCGTGGTGGGAGGCCGCCGGGGCCACCGTCACGCGCGGCGGCGGGGCGACCCAGCCGCGTCGGCGGGGGTAGGCCGCGTCCCGTTCGGCGAGGCGGCCGGCGATGTCCAGGGTGCCGTCCAGGGCGCGGACGAGGTCGGCGCGCAGCCGGGTGGCCTGCGGCAGGGAGCCGTACTCGGCGGCGACACGCCAGTTGAGCAGCAGGACCGAGCCGTCTTCGACGTCGTCGGGCAGTCTCAGGGCGCGGAGTTCCGCCGTACGGACCGTGAGGCGGTGCACCGCGAGGACGCCGGCGACCGCCGGGAGCACGGCGGGCTGGTCGGGTACGGCGATGAGCAGCTCGACGCCGAGGGGTTCGCCGGAGCCGCCCTCCTGCGCGAGCGGTTCCGTCTGGGCGCGCAGCGCGAGGACCGGGCCCGACGTGCGGTACGCCTCGATCGCCAGCCGCTCCTGCTCGGCCGTGGGCGCGGCGGGCTCCGGCTCGTGGGGGGCGTCCCCGGCGAGCACGGCGGAGGCCCGGCGGACCAGGTCCGCGACGAGGGAGCCGCGCCAGGAGGACCAGGCCGCCGGTCCGGTGGCGAGGGCGTCGGCCTCCGTCAGCGCGTGCAGCAGCTCCAGAGTGCTCTGGGTGCCGACCGCCTCGGCGACCGCGCGGACTGTGGCCGGGTCGTCCAGGTCACGGCGGGTGGCGGTCTCGATCAGCAGGAGGTGGTGGCGGACGAGGGTGGAGAGCACGGCCACGTCCGCGCGCTCGAAGCCGATCCGCGCGGCGACGTCCTTGGCGATGATCTCGCCGGCCACCGAGTGGTCGCCGGGCCAGCCCTTGCCGATGTCGTGCAGCAGGGCGGCGACCAGGAGCAGGTCGGGGCGGCTGACGCGGCGGGTCATTTCCGAGGCGCGGACGGCTGTTTCGATCAGGTGCCGGTCGACCGTCCACAGGTGGACGGCGTTGCGCTGGGGACGGAAACGGACCCGCTCCCAGTCCGGCAGGAGGCGGCTGATCAGGCCCTCCGCCTCCAGCGCCTCCCAGACGTCCACCGTCGGGCGTCCGGAGCCGAGCAGCGTCACCAACTGCTCGCGGGCCTCGGCGGGCCAGGGCGTGGGCAGGGGGTGTGCGGCGGCGGCCATGCGCCGTACGGCGTGCAGGGAGAGCGGGAGGCCGGCCTGCGCGGCGGCGGCCGCGGCGCGCAGGGGGAGTACGGGGTCGCGCTCCGGGCGTGCGGCACGGGCGAGCACCACCTCGCCGTCCTGCTCCACCACGCCCTCGGCCAGCGGCGACCGCTCCGCGACCGGCTTGCCGCCGCCCAGGAAGGCGCGCAGGCGCGGCCGGGCGGCGCGTGAACGCAACACGCGCCCCACCTCGCGCCAGGTGACGTCACTGGCGTACGAGATGACCCCCGCCGCCTCGTAGACCTGCCGCAGCAGCGTGTCCGCGTCCAGCAGACCCAGCTCGGCGGCCACCTGGTCCTGTTCCTGCAGCGCGAGCCGGTCGGTCGCGCGCCCGGTGGCCAGGTGCAGCGCGTCCCGTACGTCGAGCAGGCGCCGGCGGGCGTCCGCGAGGCCCTCGCGCGGGGCGTCGGCGAGCCAGGAGGCGGCGACCGCACGCAGGGCGGTGGCGTCCCTCAGCCCGCCGCGGGCCTCCTTGAGGTCGGGTTCGAGCAGGTACCGCAGCTCCCCCTGGCGTTCGGCGCGCTCGGCGCAGAGTTCCTGGAGTTCGGGGAGGCGTTTGGGGGCCTGGTTGCGCCAGTCGGCGAGGACGGCCGTACGCAGGGAGGCGGTGAGGCCGAGGTCGCCGGCGAGATGGCGGGCGTCCAGAAGGCCGAGCTGGACCTTCACGTCCTCCGCGGCCGTCTTGCGGGCCTCCGCGGGGGTGCGCACGGAGTGGTCGAGGGCGATACCGAGGTCCCAGACGGGGTACCAGAGGCGGTCGGCCAGGGCGGCGACCGCGCTCGGGTCGGAGCCGTCGTGCAGCAGCAGGAGGTCGAGGTCGCTGCGCGGGGACAGCTCGCCGCGGCCGTAGCCGCCGACGGCGACCAGGGAGACGCCCCTGAGATCGCGGGCCGACGCGCCGAACAGTCCGGCCAGCCAGTCGTCCGTCAGCTCCGCGAGGGCGGCACGGCGCGGCGGCCCGGACCGCGCCCCCTCGGTGAGGAGGCGCAGCCGGGCCGCCGCGTAGCCGCTGGGTCCCGAGTCCTCTGCTTCCGTACGCACGTCCGTTCCCGTCACCCAGCGACTCCCGTTCACCCGTTGTGGTCAGAGCGCGTCCGGACCGCGCTCGCCGGTGCGGACCCTTACGGCCGTCTCGACCGGCAGGGACCAGACCTTGCCGTCACCGATCTTGCCGGTGCGGGCCGCCTTGACGATGACCTCGATCAGCTGCTCGGCGTCGTCGTCCTCGGCCAGCACCTCGATGCGGATCTTGGGGACGAGGTCGACGGTGTACTCGGCACCGCGGTAGACCTCGGTGTGGCCCCGCTGCCGACCGTAACCGCTGGCCTCGGTGACCGTCAGTCCGTGGACGCCGAAGGCCTGAAGCGCCTCCTTGATCTCGTCCAGCCGGTGGGGCTTGACGACGGCGGTGATGAGCTTCATGCGTCCACCTTCTTGGTCTGCGCGGCGGCCAGGGCCGGGGCGTGGGCGACGGAGCCGAGGACACCGCCGCCGGTGCCGCTGAAGTCGTAGGCACTCTCGGCGTGCTCGGCCTGGTCGATGCCGGAGATCTCCTCGTCCTCGGTGACCCGCATGCCGATCGTCTTGTCCAGCAGGAAGGCGAGGACCGCGGAGACGACCAGGGAGTAGCCGAGGACCGCGCCGACACCGGCGCACTGCTTCCACAGCTGGGTCCAGGTGTGGTCGCCGTAGAAGACGCCCGTGGCGGTGGACTGGCCCTTGCCGGTGGCGAAGAAGCCGATGAGCAGGGAGCCGATGATGCCGCCGACCATGTGGACGCCGACGACGTCCAGGGAGTCGTCGTAGCCGAACTTGAACTTCAGGCCCACGGCCGCGGCGCAGGCGACACCGGCGATGGCGCCGACGGCGATCGCGCCGAGCGGGGAGACCGCGCCACCGGACGGGGTGATCGCGACCAGGCCGGCGACCGCGCCGGAGGCGGCGCCCAGCGTGGTGAACGCGCCGTGCCGGATCTTCTCGTAGGCGAGCCAGGCCAGCATGGCGGCACCGGTGGCGACCTGCGTGTTGACGAACATCAGCGCGCCGACGCCGTCGTCGTTGCCGAGCCAGGAGCCCGCGTTGAAGCCGAACCAGCCGAACCACAGGAGGCCCGCGCCGAGCATGACCAGCGGGAGGCTGTGCGGGCGCATCGGGTCCTTCTTGAAGCCGACGCGCTTGCCGATGACGAGGATGACACCGAGGGCCGCCGCACCCGCGTTGATGTGGACCGCCGTACCACCCGCGAAGTCGATCACGCCGAGCTTGAAGGCCCAGCCGTCGGCGCCCCACACCCAGTGGGCGACCGGGACGTAGACGATCGTGGCCCACAGGGCGATGAAGAGCGACCAGGCCGAGAACTTCACGCGGTCCGCGAGGGCGCCGCTTATCAGGGCCGGGGTGATGATGGCGAACATCATCTGGAAGACCATGAAGACGAAGACCGGGATGGTGTAGCCGGGCCACAGCTCCGTCAGCCCGATCTTGCTGAGGCCGAACCAGTCGGGGTTCCAGCCGATGAGGCTGTTGTGCTCACCGAAGGCGAGGGAGAAGCCGTAGAGCACCCACAGGATGGTGACGATGCCCATGCTGATGAAGCTCATCATCAGCATGTTGAGGGTGCTCTTGACGCGGACCATGCCTCCGTAGAAGAAGGCCAGGCCCGGGGTCATGACCAGCACCAGGGCGGAACAGATGAGCATGAAGCCTGTGTTCGCGGCAGACAGCTTGGGTGCCTCCGCGGCAAGCATGATGGCTGGGGCCATCGGCGTCTCCTCGTCGGTTGAACGGCCCCGTGCGGGCGGTGCCTGAGCGGTCCGGCGGGTCGGGGGGTGCAGGCCGGTTATGGGCCATGAGACTGGCGCAGCGCGGTTTCGGTGGAAGCCCCGCGTTGTTTCGCCGGGGTGACAAGGGCGCCCTGCTTGTTACGCCTGGATGAACCGCCGGCTTCCGGGCTCGCCGATCGTTATCGTGACGCAACCTCCGCCGGAGGGTGTCTCCGGAGACAGGCCGGCCGCGGCGGGCCTCTCCGATGACCTGGCGCGGGGGAGCCGAGTCGGGCAGTTCGGGAGGACCGGCCGCGGCCGGGGCTCGGTGCCGGAGGTGTCAGACCGCTTCGGCGGTCTCCGGCAGGTCGACGGCGAGCTGGTCGGTGAGGTCGACGACGGCGGCGAGATCGCCGTAGTCCCGCACGGCTGTGTCGACCGTCTTTCGAATACGAGTGTTCACACGCTCGGAGCGGACCTTCTTGGCGATCTCCATGGCCCGGGAGGCGTGGGCCGTGCTCTGTTCCGGCTCGCGCTGGAGCAGGTGCACGGTGGCCATGCCGATCAGGTTGAGCGCATACGACCGCTGGTGCTCACTGTCCTTGGCGAACAGCTCCACCGCGCGCTGCATCAGCGGCTCGGCCAGGGAGGCGTAGGCGGGGCTGCGCCCGGCGACGTAGGCGAGGTCGCGGAAGGAGTGGGAGTTCTCGCCGTACAGCTCGGCCTCGGAGAAGAAGCGGATCCAGTCGGGGTCCGGCTCGTCCCACTCGTCGGCCTCCGAGAAGGTGTCCTCGGCCATGCGGACCGCGCGCTTGGTCTTGCCGGGCTGCCCCATGTTGGCGTAGGCGCGGGCCTCCATCGCATACAGCATGGACTGGGTGCGCGGGCTGGCGCAGTCGCGGCTGCCGTACTGGGCGAGGTGGATCAGCTCCAGGGCGTCGTCGGGCCGGCCGAGATGGATCATCTGGCGGCTCATGCTGGAGAGGATGTACGAGCCGAGGGGCTTGTCGCCGGCCTCCTTGGCCGCGTGCAGGGCGAGGACGAAGTACTTCTGCGCGGTGGGCTGGAGCCCGACGTCGTACGACATCCAGCCGGCCAGTTCGGCCAGCTCGGCGGCGACCTTGAAGAGCTTGCGGGTGGTGGCCTCCGGCTGGGGTTCCTGGAGCAGGTCGGTGACCTCGTGCAGCTGGCCGACGACCGCCTTGCGGCGCAGACCGCCGCCGCACTGGGCGTCCCACTGCCGGAACATGCGCGTCGTGGACTCCAGCAGGTCCAGCTCGGGCTTGGAGAGCCGGCCGGGCCTGCGGGAGTCGAGGACCGGCTCCGGCTCGGGCGGGACCGGGGAGGCGGGGGTGGGCACCAGCCAGCGCTGCATGGGCTCGATCAGGGACGGGCCGGCGGACAGCGCCAGGGAGGTGCCGAGGAAGCCGCGCCGGGCCAGCATCAGGTCGCTGCGCGAGAACTCACTGAGCAGGGCGACGGTCTGCGGGGCGGTCCACGGCAGGTCGACTCCGGACGCGGAGGGTGACTGGCGGGCGGCGCGCAGGCCGAGGTCCTCGATGGAGACCACGCAGCCGAAGCGCTCGGAGAACAGCTCCGAGAGGATGCGCGGGATCGGCTCCCGCGGATTCTCCCCGTCCAGCCAGCGGCGTACGCGCGAGGTGTCCGTGGAGATGTGGTTGGCGCCCAGCTGGCGGGCCCGGCGGTTCACCTGGCGGGCCAGCTCGCCCTTGGACCAGCCGCTGCGCACGAACCACGAGCCGAGCAGCTCGTTGGGGCGCTTGTCGGCGTTCGCCCCACTACCGCCGTTGCCGCTCACTGGAACGCCCCCATCCCTGAGACCACTTGCCGTCGTTGCGACCCTCGGTCGCCCCCGGAGGGAGACCGCCGCGCGCCAAGCCCTATCAGAATGCCGGTAAATACGGCTTCCCGTCCGCGGGTTCTCACCCTTCGAACGAGCTGACGACTCGCCTCCGGCATACCCATGGGTGCATATGCCCCCCGGACTCGCACACTCACAGTAATCCTACGATCACCCGCTCAGCCACGGGGATCCCAGAAACGCCACCATTCGCCACCCCTTCGAATGAACTCACGGCCGCTCGCACAGGATTCACTTGACACAGGACCGCCGGAAGTGGGCGGAGTGAAGCGCGCGGGGGCGCGTCGCCTTCTTTGCGCCACCCCTTCGCGCTTCAAGGCGCCGCCTTGGCCTGGCGTCGGCACGGGAAGGCGGAGCCGTAGCGTTACGTTCCGCTTCCGTCTCGTTCCGTGTCGTAACCACCGGCGCGCAGGACCCGTTGGAGGGGGCATGGGCTTCACGATCGGCGGCATTCGCGAGATCCGCACCGGCACGCGCCGGCGCGGTCGTTCGTCGGACTGCACCACCGTCGCCGAGTTCACCGGGCTGTGGGGGTGGGACGTGGTGCCGGGCGCGCGGGCCGCGGCGGGCGCCTGCTCGTGCGGGCACGCCGACTGCCCGGTGCCGGGCGCGCATCCGCTGGACTTCGCGCCGCAGGTGCCGGCCGGGGCCACCCTGGACGAGGTGAGCAAGGCCTGGTCCGAGTTCCCGGGCGCCGCCGTGATGCTGCCGGTGGGCCGGGCGTTCGACGTCATCGAGGTCTCCGAGGCCGCCGGCCGCCGCGCCCTGGTCCGCCTGGAGCGCATGGGCCTGCCCCTCGGCCCGGTGACCGCGACCCCGGACGGCCGCGCCCACTTCTTCGTCGCCCCGGGCGCCGCCGCCGAGCTTCCCCGACTGCTCTACCGCATGGGCTGGGACGACCCCTCGGCCCTGGACCTGCGCGGCCTCGGCCCCGGTACCCACATCACGGCACCGCCCTCCGACCGGGGCGGGCTGGGCCCGGTGCGCTGGCTGCGCCCACCCGCGCTGGACTCGGCGACACGGCCTCCGGCGGCGCGGTTGCTGCTGGGGACGCTGGCGTACGTGGCGCACCGGTCGCGCACGCGGGCCTGAGCCACGCCGGCAAGGCGAAGCGCCCGTCCCCCGGCTGTCCGGGGCGGGCGCTTCCGGTCGGCTACCGCGTTCGGTAACCGCTCAGTCACCGATCAGCGCGTCCACGAACGCCTCCGGCTCGAACGGCGCCAGATCGTCCGCGCCCTCGCCGAGCCCGACCAGCTTGACCGGCACGCCCAGCTCGCGCTGGACCGCGACGACGATGCCGCCCTTGGCCGTACCGTCCAGCTTCGTCAGCACGATGCCGGTGATGTCCACGACCTCGGCGAACACGCGGGCCTGCACCAGGCCGTTCTGCCCGGTGGTGGCGTCCAGGACGAGCAGCACCTCGTCGAGCGGCGCGTGCTTCTCCACGACCCGCTTGACCTTGCCCAGCTCGTCCATGAGGCCGGTCTTGGTGTGCAGTCGGCCGGCGGTGTCGATGAGGACGACGTCGACCCCCATCTCCTTGCCTTCCTTGACCGCGTCGAAGGCCACGGAGGCGGGGTCGCCGGCCTCGGGTCCGCGCACGGTGTAGGCGCCGACCCGCTCGCCCCAGGTCTGCAGCTGGTCGGCGGCGGCGGCGCGGAAGGTGTCGGCGGCGCCGAGGACGACGGTGCGGCCGTCGGCCACGAGCACGCGGGCGAGCTTGCCGGTGGTGGTGGTCTTACCGGTGCCGTTGACCCCGACGACCATCACGATGCCGGGCTTGCGGTCCTCGGGCTCGGTCCTGACCGTACGGTCGAAGTCGGTGCCGACGAGCTTGAGCAGCTCCTCGCGCAGCAGTCCGCGCAGCTCCTGGGGGGTGCGGGTGCCGAGTACCTTCACTCGCTCGCGCAGCCCCTCGACCAGCTCCTGGGTGGACTGCACACCGACGTCGGCGGTGAGCAGGGTGTCCTCGATCTCCTCCCAGGTCTCGTCGTCCAGGTGCTCGCGCGAAAGCAGCGTGAGCAGGCCCTTGCCGAGGGCGTTCTGGGAGCGGGACAGGCGGGCGCGCAGCCGGACCAGCCGGCCCGCGGTGGGCTCCGGGATCTCGAGTTCGGGAACCTCGACGGCGGGGCCACTGGGGGGCTCCTCGACGACGACCGCGGGGCCGCCCGGGAGATCCACCTCCTCGATCGTCCGGCGCGGTTCGTCGCGCGGCGTCTCGGCCTCGTCGCCGACGTGCGGCTCGGCCGGGGGCGCGGTGATGTCGGGCGTCTTCGGGGGCGGCGGGGGCAGCGGCTTCCGGCGCCGGCTGCCCACGACCAGCCCGCCGAGGGCGACGAGCACGACCACGGCGATGACTACAGCAAGGATGACGGTTTCCATAACTCGTCCAGTATCAGCCATGGGGTACGACGAGAGGCTGTTTGTGGCTTCCTCTGAGAGACAAACGCCACTTAAAGCGAGGAGTCGGAGCAAAGTACGATGGTGGCGATTCGGTTGACGCGCGTAGAGTCCCGATCGTCCACTGTCCCCCCACGTCTGGCCCCTTTTCCATGAGCAAAACCGTCGAGACCGAGGGCGCTCTCGAGACCCGTGGCATCGAGCAGGTCCCGGAGCACGAGCGCACCGCGAAGACCCGTGAGCTGTTCCCCACCTGGGTCGGCGCCAACATCAGCGTGCTGCTGCTGACCATGGGCGCGAGCCTCGTCGTGGCGTACCACCTGGACATCTGGCAGGCGCTCGTCGTCGCGGTGGCCGCGCCGGTCGTGTCGTACGGCCTGGTCGGTCTGATCGGCATCGCCGGCAAGCGGGGCGGCGCGCCCGGCATGGCGCTGTCGCGCGCGGTCTTCGGCCAGCGCGGCAACCTGCTGCCCGGCTCGCTGATCTGGGTCGCGCGCTGGGGCTGGGAGACGATCAACGCGGTGACGGGCGCCTACGCGATGCTCACCATCCTGGACATCGTGTGCGGGCTGAAGGCCAACAGCGTGCTCGACATGGTGATGCTGCTGGTGTTCGTCGTCGCGACCTTCGCGATCTCGGGTCTCGGCATCAACGCCGTACAGAAGTGCAACAAGTACGCCACGTACCTCTTCGGCGTCTTCTCGGTGCTGGTCCTGGTCTACCTGGCGGTGAACACCGACTGGTCGAAGGTGCTGCACCACGGCGGCGGCTCCACGGCCGCGGTGATCACCGGAGTCGGCATGATCGCGGCCGGTGGTGTCAGCTGGATCCCGACCGCGCCCGACTTCACCCGCTACCTGCCGCGCACCGCGTCCTCCAAGGCGATCGTCGGTACGGCGGTGGGCGGCGCCGGCATCGTCGTCCTGCCCATGGTCCTGATGGGCGCGGTGATGGCGGTCTCCACGCCGGACCTGGCCTCGGCCACCGACCCGGTGTCCTTCCTCGGCGAGATCCTGCCGACGTGGATCGCGGTGCCGTACCTGTTCATCGCGCTGATCGGCATGCTGCTGATCAACTCGATGTCGATGTACTCGGCGGGCTTCACCGCGCAGACCCTCGGCTTCAAGGTGCCGCGGCACTGGGCGGTCTCGGTGAACGCGGTGATCTCGCTGGTCTTCGGCGGTGTGCTGATGCTGGTGGCGACGAGCTTCATGGGCTCGTTCATCGCCTTCCTGTCGCTGCTGGCCGTCGCCTTCTCCGCCTGGGTCGGCGTGTTCGGCGCGGACATGCTGCGCCGCACCGAGTACGACGGCGAGGCCATGGCCGACACGACCCGCGCCAGCGCCTACTGGTACCGGGGCGGCTTCTCCCCCGCGGCCGTGGCCGCCTGGGCCATCGGTCTGGTCTCGGGTCTGATGTTCACGACCTCGGACTGGTTCACCGGCCCGCTCGCGAAGAACAACGTCATCGGCGAGTACGGCCTCGGCTGGGTCGCCACGATCGTGATCTCGGGCGCGCTGTACCTGGCGCTGCCGAAGCCGGCGGTGACCAGGCCGGCGGAGGCCGCCGAGCCGGCGGACGAGCCGGCGGCCGTCACCGTCTGACGGCTCTCGGACCGGCCCGACACCATGGCCATCTGACGCTGTGTCAGCTACCGTCCCCCTCCACCGCACCGCACCGGAGGGGGACTTCCCATGCCCGTCACGGTCGTCCGTTTCAACCTCGTCGCTCCCGGCGCCGCCCCCGCCGCCCTCTCCGCCCGCTACCGGGCCGCCCTGGAGATGGCCGCGTACGCGGACGAGCACGGGATCAGCACCGTGCAGACCGAGGAGCACCACGGCGCCGCCGACAACTGGCTGCCGTCGCCGTTCGCCTTCGCCGGCGCGGTGTTCGGGGCGACCCGGCGCATCGCGGTGACGGTGTCGGCGGTGATCGGCCCGCTGCACGAGCCCCTGCGGCTGGCCGAGGAGATCGCCGTACTGGACCTGCTGAGCGGCGGGCGGCTGGTGACGGTGGCCGGGATCGGCTACCGGCCCGAGGAGTACGCCCTGTTCGACGTCGACTTCAGGCGCCGGGGCCGGCTCCAGGACGAACTGCTGGAGACCCTGCTGAAGGCGTGGACCGGCGAGGAGTTCGAGCACCGGGGCCGTACGGTACGGCTCACCCCGCGCCCGTTCACCGAACCGCACCCCCTGCTCCTGGTCGGCGGTTCCTCGAAGGCCGCCGCCCGCCGGGCCGCCCGGCTCGGCCTGCCGTTCTTCCCCAGCGCGTATCTGCCCGAGCTGGAGGCGTACTACAAGGAGAAGCTCAGCGAGTACGGCACCGAGGGCTGGGTCATGATGCCGGCCGCCGAGACCCCCCTGCTGCACATCGCCGAGGACCCGGACCGGGCGTGGGCGCACTACGGCGGGCACTTCCTGCACGAGGCCCGGACGTACGCCTCCTGGCAGGCGGGCCGGATCCGCTCGGCGGTGAGGTCGGCGGCCACGACGGTGGAGGAGCTGCGGGCGGAGGGCGTGTACCGCATCCTCGCGCCGGAGCAGTGCGTGGCACTGGCCGCCGACAGTCTCGTACTGCATCCGCTGGTGGGCGGGATGCCGGTGGAGGAGGGCTGGCGCAGCCTGCGGTTGTTCGTGGAGCGGGTGCTGCCGGGGGTGGGCGGCTGAGGTGCGCGGCGGCTTCGGGCGGATCCGTTCCGGGGCGGGGCGGCGAGCGGGGCGGCGAGCGGGGCGGTCGCCGCGGCCTTGCGCGGGTCGGATGGCCGGGGGCTTTCGGCGCGTGGGGCGAGTCCGCCGATCGCCCCTGCCGGCGGGCAGGCCGCCGCCCCCGGACCGGGCAGTGGCCGGTGCGGGGGCGGCGGGTGGTACGAGGAGAGGGGCAGCGGGGTCTTGGGCCCCTGCTCCTCGGTCTCGGGGGCTGTCCGTACGGGTCAGCCCATCTCCTCCAGCGACTTGCCCTTCGTCTCCTTGACGAACTTCAGGACGAACGGGATGGAGAGCGCGGCGCAGACCGTGTAGATCACGTAGGTGCCGGAGAGGTTCCAGTCGGCCAGCGACGGGAAGCTCGCGGTGATGGCCCAGTTGGCGATCCACTGCGCGGAGGCGGCCACGCCCAGGGCGGCGGCGCGGATCTTGTTCGGGAACATCTCGCCGAGGAAGACCCAGACCACCACGCCCCAGGACAGGGCGAAGAAGAGGACGAAGATGTGCGCGGCGATCAGGGCGGTCCAGCCCTGGGTGCTCGGGAGCTTGCCGTCGACCAGGTGGTAGCTGAAGGCCCAGGCCTCCAGCGCCAGGCCGACGACCATGCCGACCGAGCCGATGAGGGCGAGCGGCTTGCGGCCGACGCGGTCCACGAAGATCATCGCGATCACGGTGCCGATGATGTTGATGATCGACGTCGTGAAGGAGTAGAAGAACGAGTCCGTCGGGTCGACACCGACCGACTGCCACAGCGTCGAGGAGTAGTAGAACGCGACGTTGATGCCGACGAACTGCTGGAAGACCGACAGGCCGATGCCGATCCAGACGATCGGCTTGAAGAAGAAGCCGCCGCCGAGCAGGTCCTTGAAGGTGGACTTGTGCTCGCTCTTCATCGCGTGCTCGATCTCGGCGACACGGGCGTCCAGGTCGGCACCCTTGCCCTCGACCTCGGCGAGGATCTCCTTGGCGCGCTCACGCTTGCCGACGGAGAGCAGGAAGCGCGGGGACTCGGGGATCGCGAAGGAGAGCATGCCGTACAGGACGGCCGGGACGACCATCACGCCGAGCATGACCTGCCAGGCCTCCAGGCCCATCAGGTGACCGCGCTGGTTGCCGCCGGCGGCGTTCAGCAGGCCCCAGTTGACCAGCTGCGAGACGGCGATGCCGACGACGATCGCGGCCTGCTGGAAGGAGCCGAGCCGGCCGCGGTAGGCGGGCGGGGCGACCTCGGCGATGTAGGCCGGGCCGATGACGGAGGCCATGCCGATGGCGAAGCCGCCGACGATGCGCCAGAGGGCGAGGTCCCACAGCGCGAAGGGCAGCGCGGAGCCGACGGCACTGATCGTGAAGAGGACCGCGGCGATCTGCATACAGCGGATGCGGCCGATCCGGTCGGCTATGCGGCCCGCCGTGGCGGCGCCGACGGCACAGCCGATCAGGGCGATCGCGATGACCTGGGCGAGGGCCGCGGAGCCGATGTCGTACTTGGTGCGGATGGCCTCGACCGCGCCGTTGATCACGGAGCTGTCGTAGCCGAAGAGGAAACCGCCCATGGCGGCGGCCGCCGCGATGAAGATGACGTGCCCGAGATGTTCGGGGTGAGCCGTCCTGGCTCCTGACTGAGGTGCCTGCGCTGTGCTGGTCACGTGGATCTCCTCGGGCCACGGCAACGCTGCCGGGGTGGGGGACGAGCCCTTACAGGTGAGACCTGAAGGTAAAAGCAACGTTGCAGAGACTATGCCTTCAAGTTTCGAAGTCAATAGTTCAACGGCTGTGAGTTTTTAGATGTGACTCAGCACTCCGCGTTCACTTCTTGAACTCAGAGTGAGTTGATCTTGAATGGCTGCGCTAACGGAGGCGCTGAGAGATGACCTTCGATACGCCGTCGCCCTGCATGGAGACGCCGTAGAGCGCGTCGGCGACCTCCATCGTGCGTTTCTGGTGCGTGATCACGATCAGCTGCGAGGCCTCCTGCAGCTCCTGCATGATCCGGATCAGCCGCTGGAGGTTGGTGTCGTCCAGCGCCGCCTCGACCTCGTCCATGACGTAGAAGGGACTGGGGCGGGCCTTGAAGATCGACACCAGCAGGGCCACGGCCGTCAGCGAACGCTCGCCACCCGACAGCAGGGAGAGCCGCTTGACCTTCTTGCCCGGCGGGCGCGCCTCGACGTCCACGCCCGTGGTGAGCATGTTGTCGGGGTCGGTGAGCACGAGCCGTCCCTCGCCGCCCGGGAAGAGCCGGCTGAAGACACCCTCGAACTCGCGGGCCGTGTCCCGGTAGGCCTCGGTGAAGACCTGCTCGACGCGCTCGTCGACCTCCTTCACCACCTGCAGCAGGTCGGCGCGGGTCTTCTTCAGGTCCTCCAGCTGCTCGCTGAGGAACTTGTGCCGCTCCTCCAGCGCCGCGAACTCCTCCAGCGCCAGCGGGTTGACCTTGCCCAGCTGCTGGTACGCCCGCTCGGCGGCCTTGAGCCGCCGCTCCTGTTCGGCACGGTGGAAGGGCTTGGGCTGGTTGCGCGGGTGTTCCGAGTCGTCCGGCAGTACCTCACCGTCGGCGGGGGGCGAGGGCGGCACGGGCTGCTGCGGACCGTACTCCGCCACCAGCCCCGCCGGCTCGACACCCATCTCCTCCAGCGCCTTGGTCTCCAGCTGCTCGATCCGCAGCCGCTTCTCGGCACCGAGTACCTCGCCGCGGTGCACCGAATCGGTCAACTTGTCGAGTTCTGACTTGAGTTCGCGTCCGGCGGTGCGTGCGGCGGTCAGCTCCCGCTCGCGCTGGGCCTTGGCGGCCTCGGCGGCGGTGCGTTCCCGGTCGGCGCGGGCGAGGGACACGTCGATGTGCGCGAGCAGCTGCCGGGCACCGGAGGCGACGGCCTCGGCGACCGCGGCCTCGTGCCGCAGACGGGCGCGGCGCTGCTCGGCACGCGCGCGTGCCTCGCGTTCCGCGCGGGCCGCCCGGTCGAGGGAGTCCGCCCGTCCGGCGAGCCCCTTGACCCGTTCCTCGTGGGTACGGGCCTGGAGGCGGGCCTCCATCTCGGTCTGGCGGGCGTTGGCGCCGTCGGCGGCGAGCCGGTCCCGGACGGAGGTGTCCGGCTCCTCCTCGACCGGCATCTCCTCGGCGACGGCCAGCCGCTCGGCCAGCTCCTCGGCCTCCTGTACGGCCTTCTCCAGGGCCTCCTGCGCGCGTGCCGCCGCCGCGGCCGACCGCTCGGCCTCCCCGGCGGCGCCGCGCGCCTGTCCGGCGAGCCGGCCCAGTTGCTGGGCCACCCCCGACTTCTCCCGGTCGGCGGCCCGGCGCCGCTCTCCGAGTTCCTCGACTAGAGCCGCGGCGTGCCTGCGGCGCTCGGCCGCCGTGTGCTGTGCCTCGGCGAGCTGCTCGCAGCGGACCGCCAGCTCGGCCAGCTCGGCCGCGGCCTCGTCGACGGAGGCCTGCACCTCCAGCAGGCTGGGGGCTCCGGCCGAGCCGCCGTGTGCGAAGTGGGCGCCCAGGAGGTCGCCTTCCGCGGTTACGGCGGTGAGTTCCGGGCGTGCGTAGACCAGGTCCTCGGCGTCCTCGAGGGTGCCGACGACGACGATTCCCCGCAGGAGGCGGCGGACGGCGGGGAGGAGGTCGGCGGGGCCGCGGACCATGTCTGCGGCGAAGCGCCCACCGGGGGGTGCCGTGGGCGGCAAGGGGGCGGTCGCGGGTGCGTCGTGGCTGGTCGCACCGTTCCCCGCGCCCCCTCGGGGCGCTGCCACGCCATGGGCTTCCGCGGGATCGTCGTGGCTGAGCGCACCGTTCCCCGCGCCCTCGTGGGGCGCGTCCCCTGCCAGCAGCAGTGCCGCCCGGCCGCCGTCCTGCTTGCGGAGCATGCGGATCGCCTCGGCCGCTGCGGCGGGGCTCGTCACGGCGATCGCGTCCGCCGCGGCGCCGAAGGCCGCCGCGAGCGGTACCTCGTAGCCCGGGGTGACCGTCAGCAGTTCCGCCGCCGGGCCGAGGACTCCGGTGAGGCGGTCGCGGGCGCCGAGCAGTATGCCGGTGCCGTCCTTGCGGCGCAGGCCCAGGGCCAGGGCCTCGTGCCGGGCCTGGGTCGCGGCGCGGGCGCGTTCCGCCGAGGTGGCCGCCTCCCGGGCCGCGCTCAGGGCGGACTCGGCCTCCGTCAGCTGCCGCTTGGCCGCGTCGTGCCGCTCGGCCAGGTCCGCGTCGTCCGCGTCCAGGCCGTCGACCTCCGCCTTGAGCTCCTCGTACTCCTCCTGGGCCCGGACGGCACGTTCCTGCGCCTCGTCGCGGGCCGTGGCCAGGCGGTCGATCTCGGCCTGGGCGGAGGCCGCGCGCGAGCGGGCCGCGTTGACCTGGCCGGAGAGGCGGGCCAGGCCCTCGCGGCGGTCGGCGAGGGCGCGGGCGACGTCCTTCAGACGGCGTTCCTCGACGGCCAGCTCCCGCTCCAGTTCGGCGCGGTGGGCGACGGTGTCGTCGAGGGCACGCTGGGCCGCCTCCAGGGCCGCCTCCAGCTCGGCCTCCTGTTCGCGGATGCGGGCGGCCTCGCGCTCCAGGTCCTCGGGGTCGCGGCCACGCCGCTCCTCGGGGGGCGCGGAGGTGGCGCTCTTCACCCGGGCGTCGGCCAGCGAGATCGTGCCGCGGACGCGTTCGGCCAGCTGGGAGAGCTCGTACCAGGTCTGCTGGGCGCGCTGCAGGCGCGGCGTGAGCTGCCGTACCTCGTCCTCGAGCAGGGCCTCGCGGTGCAGGGCCTTCTTCAGCTCCTGCTCGGCCGTCTCCTTGCGCTCCTTCAGGGCCGCCTCGTCGGCGATCTCGGCGTTGAGGGCTTCGCGCAGGCGCACCAGGTCGTCGGCGAGCAGGCGCAGCCGGGCGTCCCGCAGGTCCGCCTGGATGACGGCGGCCCTGCGCGCCACCGCCGCCTGCCGGCCCAGCGGCTTCAGCTGGCGGCGCAGCTCGTCCGTCAGGTCCTGCACGCGCGCGAGGTTGGCCTGCATCGCGTCCAGCTTGCGCAGCGCCTTCTCCTTGCGCTTGCGGTGCTTCAGGACGCCCGCGGCCTCTTCGATGAAGGCGCGGCGGCCCATCGGGTCCGCGTGCAGGACGGAGTCGAGCTGGCCCTGACCGACGATGACGTGCATCTCGCGGCCGATGCCGGAGTCGGAGAGGAGTTCCTGGATGTCGAGGAGGCGGCAGGTGTCGCCGTTGATCTGGTACTCGCTGCCGCCGTTGCGGAACATGATCCGCGTGATGGTGACCTCGGCGTACTCGATGGGCAGCGCGCCGTCGGAGTTGTCGATGGTCAGGGACACCTCGGCGCGGCCCAGCGGCGGACGGCCGGTGGTGCCGGCGAAGATGACGTCCTCCATCTTGCCGCCGCGCAGCGACTTGGCGCCCTGTTCGCCCATGACCCAGCTGAGCGCGTCCACGACGTTGGACTTGCCCGAGCCGTTCGGTCCGACGACACACGTGATACCCGGTTCGAACCGGAGCGTGGTCGCCGAGGCGAACGACTTGAACCCGCGGAGGGTCAGGGCCTTGAGGTGCACGCCGCTGGACTCTACCGGGCGCCGCTATCTCACTCCATGAACACTCGCAACCCCACGGTTTCGCCATTGAACATGCAGGGCACACCGTACGTTAAAGACAGTGAAAGGATGCGGGGGCAAAGAAAGAAGGGACGCCGAAGCGTCCCTTGCAACTCTGACGGCCGGGTTGCGGTCGTCTGATCAACTGAGCGGTTGATACGGCAGTCCGATCGCTGCGACTGCTGTCGTGGAGCGATGCAGTGATCAGGTGAGCGCAGGCTCCGCCTGGTGTGCGTCGATGCTCTCCATGATCCTGTCCTGAGAGGCGGCAGCCGTCAGCGCTTCGTTCTCCGCCTGGATCCTTACCAGCTCGGACTCCAGGTCCTGGACGCGCTGCTGCAGCCGTCGCATCTCGGCGAGGAGTCGAGGGTCGGAGCCGCCGACGTAACCGAGAAGCGCCTTTGCCATGATGGATGGTCCTCCACACTGAGTGACCGACCGATGCGGTGTGGGTCGTGAGGGATTCGCACCCGCGGTGCTTGGCACATCCGGGTGTTGCTCTGCTGTTGCTCCATGCCAAACAGCTAAGGTGCGCGGGGCTTTCAGCGTCTCACCAAAAAGTTTGACGGTCAACACGATCACGCCCTGTATTGGCGGGCGAACCGGGGCGTGCGGCCGGTCAAGCGACGGCGCTGCGACTCATCCGGGCCCTCAGGGCGTGACGATCAGAAGTACCAGCCGGAGCCTGCCATGTCGGGCCGTCCTTGGCAACCACCAGGTCGTTTCCGCTCCGCGCGGGTGCTCCCGGCAGCTCGCCGGGCGCCGGCCCGTGCGCCTTCGGGGCACCGGCTCAGCGGATGGCGAAGCCGTCGTAGCCGCCGCGGGGTGTGTCCCAGATCTCGGTGACTCCGTCGACCCGCCCGGGCGTGTCGTTCCCCTGAAGCCAGTCCAGCAGCCCTTCACAGCCCTCCCGGGCCCCCTCCGCGACCACCTGGACGCGACCGTCGGCCAAATTGAGAGCAAAACCACTCAGGCCGCCGATCTCCAGCGCCTTGGCACGCGTGAACCAGCGGAAACCCACGCCTTGCACGTGTCCACGCACCCAGGCGACCAGTCGTACTTCCTCGCTCATGGGTGCAACCTAACCGGCCGATGTCGGTCGGGACACATCGCGCCCCGGCGGCATGGGGTACCGTCCGCACCCAATGCATCTCATATGAAACTCACTCGATCGAGTGAGTCGGGTTGGCCAGAAGGAGTCACTCGCCGCGCAGGCGCCGGTCGACCGCGAGGACGAGGAGAGGGCAGGGGACATGGGACGCCACCGACGCATCGCCGCCGGCCGCGCCGCCACGGGCCGCGCCACGGGGGTCATACGTACGGAGCGCTCCGGCGCCGGGAGCGGCGGCCCGCGGAACTCGTACGCGGGTGAGGCCCCCAGGGGCATCGCGCCGTATCTGAACCCGGAGGCCTACGCCGAGGCGACCGCGAAGGCCCACGCCTATCTGTTCGCGGCGGACGACGGGGGCTCGGCGCCGGGCGGCAACGGCTTCGCAGCGGGCGGCGATCCCTCTCACGACCGCCGGCGCCGGAAGAAGGCCGGGAAGCCGGTGCGCGCGGGCCTGCTCGGGGTGTCCGCGGCCGTCGCCCTCGGTACGGCCGCGGTGGCCACCGGCGTGGTGCCGGGTCTGCAGAACTACCAGCTCGGCGGCGCCACGCACACCACCGGTGGGGAGCGGGTGCAGGCGGTGGACACGCCGAGCAACACGGCCGCCGAGCAGGGCGGCACCTCGGGCAGCGCGGACAGCCGCGCGGGTGGCACCGGCACCGGCCGGAACGCGGCGCGCCCGGAGTCCCCGAGCCCGTCCGTCTCCGCGTCGGCGTCGCAGCGGGTCTCCCCCTCCCCCACTCCCAGCCCGTCGAAGACGGCGTCCCGGAAGCCGGCGCCGGCGCCCACGCCGTCGCAGCCGAAGGGCACGAGCACCCCGTCGGCCGCGCCGTCCAGGACACCCGATACACCCAAGGCACCCAAGGCACCCAAGTCGCCCAAGTCGCCCACGGCGAGTTCCGCACCGGTGACGGTGCCGGCGCGGGCCGCGGCCGAGGCGGAGGTGCTCGCCCTGGTCAACCAGGAGCGGGCGAAGGTCGGGTGCAGCCCGCTGGCGGCGAACTCCTCGCTGACCAGCCTGGCCGAGGCGTTCAGCGACGACATGGCGGCACGGGACTTCTTCGACCACACCGACCCGAACGGCAGGACGCCGTGGGACCGGGCCGCGGCGGCCGGCGTCACCGACCTCGGCGGCGAGAACATCGCCCGCGGCCAGGCCGACGCGGCGGCCGTGATGAAGGCCTGGATGAACAGCCCCGGCCACCGCGCCAACATCCTGAACTGCGACTTCAAGACCCTCGGGGTCGGCGTCCACTTCGGCCCCGGCGGCCCCTGGTGGACCCAGGACTTCGGCTATTGAGATAGCCGCAGGTCAGACGGCTAGGCACCCTCCTGGGCCGTGTCGGGCCGTCGACCGTGGGTTCGTCGTCGGCGAAGACGCGATCCACGGCGGCCCGGGTCCGGGTCCCGCTCGCCGGCATCAGCCGAGCGCACGGCCATGATCAGCTCGGCAGGCCACGGCTTGACCTTGCGCGGCTCCAGGCGCGGTGCCCGCACGGACCGAGCCCTGCACGGGTCGGCGCGGATGATCCGGTCCCCGATCGTGCTTCGCGAGCCGGTGACTGATCTCCGCAGCTTGCCACGAGGCTGGGACCGGCTGCCCGCCTGAGCCGGCGGCGCCGGTTCTGCCTACCCTCGATACAGGGGGTGACCAACCTGTGGAAAAGGACCGCCATGGACCTCCAGCTCAAGGACAAGGTCGCCGTCGTCACCGGAGCGAGCAAGGGCATTGGCCTCGCCATCGCCGATGCGTTCGCCCGTGAAAGCGCACACGTCACCGTCGGCAGCCGGAGCATTACTCCCGAGCTCAAAGGGCTCCACGACAAGTACGGCGTCACCGCAGTCCCGGTCGACTTGTCCACCGCAGACGGACCGGGCGCACTCGTCCGGCACGCGGTGGACCAGTACGGCAGGGTCGACGTCCTGGTCAACAGTTTGGGTACCGCGACGCCCCGTCCGAGCTTCCTGGACATCGACGACGCCGAGTGGCAACGGATCTTCGACATGACCCTGTTCAGCGCGGTCCGAGCCAGCCGCGCCGCGCTTCCTCACCTGCTGGTCGACGGGGGTTCCATCATCAACATCAGCTCCATCAACGCGCGTCTGCCCTTCCCCATGGTCGTGGACTACTCCGCGGCCAAGGCCGGGCTGAGCAGCCTGACCAAGTCGCTGTCCGAGGAGTTCGCACCGCGAGGCGTCCGGGTCAACGCGATCGCCCCGGGGCCGGTTCGCACTCCCTTCTGGACCGCGCCGGGCGGCTTCGCCGATGCCACGGCAGCCCAGGCAGGCACCACCGCACAGGAAGCCATCGATGCAGTCGTGCCGCAGAGCATGGGCATCTCCACAGGACGAGTCACCGAAGCTCACGAAGTCGCCGATCTGGCTCTCTTCCTCGCCTCCCCGCTCGCCGGCAACATCACAGGAGCCGAGTTCACCATCGATGGCGGCCAGGTCAAGACATTGTGATCGCTTGCCCCCGCCTGCACACCCGGTTGCTGAGCACCGGGCGGTGGGGATCGAAAGACGGCGCCGCGAACTGGTCCTACAGGTATTCGAGCAGACGCGATGGCAGGACGGTCAGACACCCCCGATCGGGCCGTCTCTGGGCCGTGCGGGGGTGCTCAACGACGACCAACGCTGACCACCACCGGCCGAGCGGTCTCGGGCCGGCGGGCCTCAGGCGGCGGCGCGGCCGCGCGCGAAGAGCTGTGCCGTCTCGGCGACCCGGCGGCCCAGGTGCTCGGCCGTGGCCAAGTCCGCCTTGTGGACGGCCTCGGGGCCCTCGTCGCTGTTGCTCTGGGCGGCGGCGCCCGCGAAGAAGCCGAGGCGGTTGAGGTCGTTCTCGGAAGCGGTGCTGGCGTTCCAGCCGGGCAGCAGGCCGAGGTTGACCCAGGTCATGCCGTGCTGGGCGGCGAGCGTCTGGAAGTACTGCAGGGTGTGCAGCTTGTCGCCGCTCTTCGAGGCCGAGTTGGTGAAGCCGGCGGCCAGCTTGTCCTGCCAGTCCTGGCCGAACCAGCGCTTGGAGGTCGCCTCGGCGAACACGTGGAAGGCGCCGGAAGCCGTGCCCATGTAGGTGGGCGAGCCGAACACGATCGCGTCGGAGCGGTCCAGCGTCTCCCACTGCTCGTCGGTGATCTCGTCGACCTTGATCAGGTGCACCTCGGCGCCCGCGTCGGCGGCGCCGGCGCGGACGGCCTCGGCGAGGACGGCGGTGTGGCCGTAGCCGGAGTGGTAGGCGATGGAAACGACAGGGGTGGTCACGGAGACTCCTCGCATCGACGACTCAGAAGGGGCAGCTCAAAAGCGCTGACCCCAGGAAAGCACTAACCTTCAGTTAGTGCAACCTGGTGGTTAGCGCTGCCCCCGCGTATCCTTGGCCCCATGACCGCCACCACCCAGGACCACGACGACCAGGACCACGACGCCCGGGCGTACGACGACCTGGCCTACAACGTCTTCGCCAAGGCCTGTCCGTCGCGCGGCACGCTGGAGCACGTCACGGGCCGCTGGGGCGGACTGACACTCGGCGCGCTGTACGAGGGCTCGCTGCGCTTCAACGAGCTGCGCCGGCGGGTGGACGGGGTGAGCGAGAAGATGCTGTCCCAGACCCTGCACGCGCTGGAGCGCGACGGACTGGTGCACCGCGAGGCGCAGCCGACGAACCCGCCGCGCGTGGACTACGAACTGACCCCGCTGGGCCGCCGGGTCGCCGAGCGCCTGCTGGCGCTGATCCACTGCGTCGAGGGCGCCATGGACGACGTACTGGCGGCGCGTGCGCGTTACGACGGGACGCGCGGCGCCCTCTGACACTTCGGGCAGAAGTAGCTGGACCGGTTCATCCAGGGGCGGCGGCGGATCGGCGTACCGCACCGCCTGCACGGCTCGCCCTCGCGGCCGTACGCGTCCAGGGACCGGTCGAAGTAGCCCGACTCGCCGTTGACGTTGACGTACAGGCTGTCGAAGCTGGTGCCGCCGACGGCGAGGGCCGCGTTCATCACGTCCCGGACGTGGCCGAGGAGTGCCGTCGTGACCGGGCGGGTGAGGTTCGCGGTCGGGCGCTCGTAGTGGATGCGGGCGCGCCACAGCGCCTCGTCCGCGTAGATGTTGCCGACGCCGCTGATCAGCGACTGGTCCAGCAGAGCGCGTTTGACGGTGGTCCTCTTGCGGCGCAGTGCCTGGTGGAAGGCCTCGTCGTCGAACAGCGGATCGAGGGGGTCGCGGGCGATGTGCGCGATGACGTCGGGCAGGCCGTCGGGGGTGTTGTCGTGCAGCGACAGCCCGCCGAAGGTGCGCTGGTCGACGAAGCGGAGTTCCGTGCCGAGGGAGTCGGCGAACCGGACGCGGATGCGCAGGTGCTTCTCGTCCGGCGTCTCCTGCGGCTGCACCAGCAGCTGACCGCTCATGCCGAGGTGGGCGAGGACGGACTGGTTGGTCTCCTCCAGCGGCAGCCACAGGTACTTGCCGCGGCGGCTCGGGCTGCCGATGTGGTGGCCCTTGAGCCGGTGCGCGAAGTCGTCGGGGCCCGCGATGTGCCGGCGTACGGCGCGCGGGTGCAGCACCTCGACCTCCGCGACGGTGCGGTGGGCGACCCAGCGCGCGAGGCCGCGCCGGACGACCTCGACCTCGGGCAACTCGGGCATCGGGACCCCCGTACGGAGCGGTGGATGAGCTGAGCGCCCGCCCCGCCGTGAAGGGCGGGGCGGGCGCTCGGTACTGCTGTGGTCAGGCGGGAGCGGACGACGACTCGTCGTCCTTGGCTGCTTCCTTGGCCGCCTCGTCGACCCGCTGGGCCTCCTTGGCCGCCTTGGCGCGCTCGTCCGCGGCGGCCTTGATGGCCCGCCAGGCGGACTCGGCGGCCTGCTGCTCCGCCTCCTTCTTGCTGCGGCCGGTGCCGGTGCCGTACGAGACGCCTCCGACGCGGGCGGCAGCAGTGAAGGTCTTCTCGTGGTCGGGGCCGGTCTCCGTGACCAGGTACTCGGGCACACCGAGCCCTTCGGTCGCGGTCAGCTCCTGGAGGGAGGTCTTCCAGTCCAGGCCGGCTCCGAGGTTCGAGGACTTCTCGATCAGCGGGTCGAAGAGCCGGTGCACCAGCTCGGACGCCGCATCGAGGCCCTGGTCGAGATAGACCGCACCGATCACCGCTTCCAGGGTGTCGGCGAGGATGGACGCCTTGTCCCGGCCGCCCGTGCCCTCTTCACCGCGGCCGAGCCGGATGAAGGAGCCCAGGTCGAGGCCACGGCCGACCTCCGCCAGCGCACGCGAGTTGACCACCGCGGCCCGCAGCTTGGCCAGCTGGCCTTCGGGCAGGTCGGGGTGGGTGCGGTACAGCGTGTCCGTGACGACGAGACCGAGGACGGAGTCACCGAGGAACTCCAGCCGCTCGTTCGTCGGCAGACCGCCGTTCTCGTACGCGTAGGAACGGTGGGTCAGCGCGCGCACCAGAAGGGCGGACTCGAGCTGGTAGCCGAGCCGCCCTTCCAGAAGCGTGTGGGACGAGGCCGTGTTGTCCGCCTTCTTCTTGGCGGGTGCGTCCGCCTTGGCGTCTTCCGCCTTCTTGGGACTGGACACAGTGCCTCTCACCAGCCCGCTCAGACTTCGAGGACCTGGCGCTTGTTGTAGGTGCCGCAAGACGGGCACGCGATGTGCTGCTGCTTGGGCTCGTGGCAGCGCTCGCACGCAACCAGGGTGGGGACCGCAGCCTTCCACTGCGACCGGCGGTGGCGCGTGTTGCTGCGCGACATCTTCCGCTTCGGAACAGCCACGGCTACTTCTCCTGCTTCTCGTCGACGCCCGCTTCCGCGTCAGCGCCGCTCATCTCGTCCTTCTCGCCGTCTTCGAGTGAACCGGCGAGTCCCTGCAAAGCCGCCCAACGGATGTCGACGGCGTCGTGGTGGTGGTCCGGGTCGTCCGCGAGCCGCGCTCCGCACTCGGAGCACAGGCCCGGGCAGTCTTCCTGGCACACCGGCTGCATCGGCAGTGCGAGCACCACCGCATCGCGCAGCAGAGGTTCGAGGTCGAAGAGTCCGTCCTCGAGATAGAACCTGTCCTCGTCGTCCTCGGCGTCGTCGCCCGGTTCCGCGATCACGCGGCCCCGGTCGTCGGCGTCAGGGTACGAGAACAGTTCCTGGAAGTCCGCTTCGAGCTCCAGCCCGACCGGCTCCAGACACCTTACGCACTCCCCCTCGGCCTGTGCACGGGCGGTGCCTGTGACGAGCACCCCTTCCATGACCGACTCGAGCCGGAGTTCGAGCTCCACCGGGGCGCCTTCCGGCACTCCGATGACCCCCTGGATGCCGAGATCGGCGGGAGCGTCGATCGTGCGGGTCAGGCGCTGCAGCGCGCCAGGACGCCGACCCAGCTCGTGCGTGTCGAACACGAGGGGGTTGCGGTGGTCGAGGCGGGCGTTGGAAGCCATTCCTGCTTTCGATCTTCGAGCTCGGAGGGCCGCCGCCCGTCGGTACCGAGGGCAGCGGAGATCGCGGACGTACGCGCGACCGAAGAGCCAGGATACTGGAGCTTTCGCTCAGGTCCCAATCCGGTACGTCACTGCAGACCGCGCCCCTGCTCGTACGCCCGCAGCTGCTCCGCGCTGATCATGCTGGTGTCGAAGAGGCTGGTCTCGTCCAGAGCGTAGCCGGGCTGTTGGTGCTGGTGGTGCTGCTGGGGGTCGTAGGCGGCCTGCTGGGGGTCGTAGGAGCCCTGGAAGGGGGCACCTCCCGCCGGAGCGAAGCCGGAGGTGGCGGAGTAGGGGTCGGCCTGCTGGTAGCCGTAGGCGTCCTGCTGGCCGTAGGCGGGCTGCTGCGGGAAGCCGCCGTAGGGGTCCGGCTGCTGCTGGTCGAGGGGGGCACCTCCCGCCGGGGCGTAGCCGGGGGTGGGCGAGTACGCCGGCTGCGGCTCGTACGACGGCTGCTGCGGCGGCTGGGCCGGGCGCTCCGGACGCTCGGCGGAGGTGTCCTGGTCCGCGAGGGCGGCGAGGTCGGCGAGGTAGTCGGCGTCGCTGGAGTGCTGGAAGGTCGAGGTGTCGTCGGCGAGGGCACCGAGGTCGTCCGTGGCGATCCGGCCGTGCAGCTTCTGCCGGCCACGGCCGACGGCCTCCAGGGTCTTGGCGAGGACCGCCTCGAAGGCGCCCAGCTTGGCGTCGACGTACTGGTCGGCGTTGTGGCGCAGGGTCTCCGGGTCGTGGCTGCGCTCGGGGGCGTCCTCGTCCTCGTAGCCGTTCTCGTCCAGGCCCGGGCCGGTGCCGAGCAGCTTCTCGCGGCCACGGCCGACCGAGCCGAGGGTCTTGGTGAGGACGACCTCGAAGTTGGCGAGTTTGGAGTCGACGTAGTCGTCGGCCTCGGCGCGGATCTCCTCGGCCTCCTGGCGGGCCTCGGCGAGGATCCGGTCGGCCTCGGCCTGGGAGCGGCGGGCGACCTCGGTGTCGGAGATCAGCGAGCCGCGCTCGGCGTGGGCGTTGCCGATGATCCGCTCGGCCTCCATGCGGGCCTGCTCGACCATCTGCTCACGGTCGCCGATCAGCTCCTGCGCCTGCGCGAGGGAGCCGGGCAGTGCCTGGCGCACCTCTTCGAGCATCGCGAGCAGTTCGGCGCGGTTGACCACGCACGACGCCGACATGGGCATGGACCGGGCGCCGGAGACCGTGGAGACGATCTCGTCGAGCTTCTTCTGCACGTCCACCTGTGCTCGCCACTCTCTACAGCCGGGTTGGAGACGGACGGGACGACTGTAGCCCCATCAATCCCTGCGCAGGCGCTTGTTCAGGGCCTCGAGCACGGGGGCGGGAACCAGGTGGGAGACGTCGCCGCCCCAGGCGGCGACCTCCTTGACCAGGGAGGAGGAGAGGAAGCTGTACGTGGGGTTGGTGGGCACGAACAGCGTTTCGACGCCGGTGAGGCCGATGTTCATCTGGGCCATCTGCAGTTCGTAGTCGAAGTCGCTGACGGCACGCAGACCCTTGACGATGGCGGGGATGTCGCGTTGCTTGCAGAAGTCGACGAGGAGGCCGTGGAAGGCCTCGACCCGGACGTTCGCGTACTCGGCGGTGACCTCGCGGATCAGCTCGATCCGCTCCTCGATCTCGAACAGGCCCTTCTTGGACTTGTTGATCATCACCGCGACGTAGACCTCGTCGTACAGACGGGAGGCGCGGGCAATGATGTCGAGATGTCCGTTGGTGATCGGGTCGAACGACCCGGGACAGACGGCGCGGCGCACTTGTGTTCCCTCGCTCTCCGGTCCGGTCATCGTGCGTCTTCGCACGTAGAGGCGGCGCGACCGTACCAAAACGTTCCCTCGCCGTAGCGACGGGACCGGATCGCCTCGAAGCCGTCCGGCCAGCGGAATTCGCCGCCTCTGGTGCTGCGCTCCACGGTGACGAGCGCTTGCTCAGCGAGCCAGCGTTCCGAGCGGAGTGTGAGCAGGATCTCGCGAAGATCGTCGTCCGTGACGGCGTACGGGGGGTCGAGGAACACGAGGTCGTACGGCTCTTGCGGGGCCGGCTGCTTGATGATCTGTTCCGCTTTGCCCGATCTGACCTCGGCGCCCGGGAGACCCAGGTTCTTCACGTTCTCGCGGACGGTCTTCGCGGCGCGGGCGTCCGCCTCGACGAGGAGCGTGTGGCTCGCGCCCCGGGAGAGGGCCTCCAGGCCCACGGCGCCCGAGCCGGCGTAGAGGTCGAGGACCCGTTCGCCGTCCAGGGGGCCGCCGAGGAGGGACTGCCAGGTGGAGAAGAGACCTTCGCGGGCACGGTCCGATGTCGGCCGGGTTCCGGTGCCGGGTGGTACCGAGAGGCGGCGGCCGCCTGCCCTGCCGGCGATCACGCGGGTCATGTGGGGGTCCTTCTTCGTGGGCGGCTTTGCGGTTCATTGTGGCTGGTCGCGCCCACGCGGCGGTAGCCGCATACGGAGGACGGCCCCGCGCCCCCGGGGCGCCGCCCCTCATCCCTTTTCCAAGTACTGCTCCCTTTCGTCGTCCAACAGCGCCTCCAGAGCTGTGCGCAGACCCGGCAGGCGCTCCAGCTCCGGGTCCGCCGCCACCAGCGCCGACGCCTCCTCCCGCGCCTCCGCGATGACCTCCTCGTCCTCGATGACCGCCAGGACGCGCAGGCTGGTGCGGGCACCGGACTGGGCCTGGCCCAGGACGTCGCCCTCTCGGCGCTGTTCGAGGTCGATCCGGGAGAGTTCGAAGCCGTCGAGGGTGGAGGCGACGGAGTTCAGGCGCTGGCGGGCGGCGCTGGCCTCGGGCATCTCGGTGACCAGGAGGCACAGGCCGGGGGCCGAGCCCCGGCCCACCCGGCCGCGCAGCTGGTGGAGCTGGGAGACACCGAAGCGGTCGGCGTCCATGATGACCATCACCGTGGCGTTGGGGACGTTCACGCCGACCTCGATGACCGTCGTGGCGATCAGGACGTCGGTCTCGCCGGCCGCGAAGCGGCGCATCACCGCGTCCTTGTCGTCCGGGGTCATACGGCCGTGCAGCACCTCCACCCCCAGGCCCCGGAGGGGGCCGCGGCTCAGCTGGTCCGCCACCTCCACGACCGCGAGCGGCGGGCGCTTCTCCGCCTCGTCCTCGGGGGACTTCTGCCTGGCCTTCCCGGGATCGGCCGCCTCGTCGATGTCGTCGCCGATGCGGGGGCAGACGACGTACGCCTGGTGGCCGTTCTCGACCTCCTCGCGGACCCGGTCCCAGGCCCGGGTGAGGAAGTGGGGTTTGTCGGCGGCCGGGACCACATGGCTGGCGATCGGGGAGCGGCCGGCGGGGAGCTGGTCGAGGACGGAGGTCTCCAGGTCGCCGAAGACCGTCATGGCGACCGTGCGCGGGATCGGGGTGGCCGTCATCACCAGCAGGTGCGGGGGCTGTTTGCCCTTGCCGCGCAGGGCGTCGCGCTGCTCGACGCCGAAGCGGTGCTGTTCGTCGACCACGACCAGGCCGAGGTCGTGGAACTGGACCTTGTCCTCGATCAGGGCGTGCGTGCCGATGACGACGCCGGCCTCACCGGTGACCAGGTCCAGCAGGGCCTGGCGGCGGGCGGCCGCGCCCATGGAACCGGTGAGCAGGACGACCTTGGTGGCGTGCTCGGCGCCGCCCAGCATGCCTGCCTCCGCCAGCTCGCCCATCATCTCGGTGATCGAGCGGTGGTGCTGCTGGGCGAGGACCTCGGTGGGCGCGAGCATGGCGGCCTGACCGCCCGCGTCGACCACGGCGAGCATGGCGCGCAGGGCCACCATCGTCTTGCCCGATCCGACCTCCCCCTGCAGCAGGCGGTGCATCGGGTGCTCGGTGGCCAGGTCGTCGAAGATCTCCTTGGAAACCTTCTGCTGGCCCTCGGTGAGGGTGAAGGGGAGGCGGTCGTCGAAGGCCGCGAGGAGGCCGTCCGGCCGGGGGGTGCGGGGAACGGCGGGGAGTTGGGCGTCCGCGTGGCGGCGGCGGGCCAGGGCGACCTGCAGGACGAAGGCCTCGTCCCACTTCAGGCGGTCGCGGGCAGCCGCGATGTCGGCCTTGGTGTGCGGGCGGTGGATCTTGAGGAGGGCCTCGGGGAGCGGGAGCAGGCCGCGGCCCTCGCGCAGGGTGGGCGGAAGCGGGTCCAGGGCGTCCTGGGCAGCGGGCAGCACCGTCTGGACCGCCTTGCCGATCTTCCAGGACTCCAGTTTGGCCGTGGCCGGGTAGATGGGGATCAGGGCGCCGGCCCAGGTCTCGACCGCCTCCTCCCCGTCGCCGCGCAGCAACTCGTAGGCGGGATGGGCGAGTTGGAGGCGGCGGTTGAAGACCGATACCTTGCCGGCGAACATCGCGCGGGTGCCCGGCAGCAGCTCCTTGTGGGGCTTGTGGACGCCGTTGCCGAAGAAGACCAGCTGGAGGCGGCCGCTGCCGTCGGTGATCGTGACCTCCAGGCGCTGGCCCTTGCCGCGGGGGGCCTTGGCGGAGGCGAAGCTGTGCAGCCGGGCGTCGGCGACCTGGGCGACCACCGTGACGTGCTCGTCCATGGGGAGGTCGGCGAGGTGGGTGAGCTGGCCGCGCTCCTCGTACCTGCGCGGGTAGTGGTGGAGGAGGTCGCCGACGGTGTGCAGGCCGAGGTGCTCGGCCATCACCTTCGCGGTGGCGGGGCCGAGCACTGACTTCAGTGGCTGCTTCAGTGGTTCTTCCAGTGCGGGCACGAGATCCATTGCACACCACGGCACTGACAATGCCGTATACGCTTCGGGAAAGTCCTGGTCACACGGTTCGTTCGGGCTCTAGGATGGCGCGCTCCGGCCATCCCTTCCGCGGTCACCGCCCCACCGGGACCGCCCGACCCCGCGCCGTGCGAGTTCCCCCCGCCCGCGGCGCCGTGACGATGGACTCCCAGACTTCGCAGTCATCCCAGGCATCCCGGTCACCTCAGAAACCTCATCCGCCTCATACGTTCCAGGTCGACCTGCGCGGTCTGGTGGACCTGCTCTCGCATCACCTCTACTCCAGCCCCAAGGTCTATCTGCGCGAGCTGCTGCAGAACGCGGTGGACGCGATCACCGCCCGGCGGGCCGCGCAGCCGGACGCGCCGGCGCTGGTCCGGCTGCACGCGGCGGACGGCGGCCTGCGCGTGGAGGACAGCGGTGTCGGGCTCACCGAGGCGGACGTGCACGACCTGCTGGCCACCATCGGGCGCAGCTCCAAGCGGGCCGAGGGACTGCAGGAGGCCCGCTCGGACTTCCTCGGCCAGTTCGGCATCGGCCTGCTCGCCTGCTTCGTGGTCGCCGAGCGGATCCGTGTGGTCAGCCGCAGCGCCCGTACGCCCGGCGCGCCGCCGGTGGAGTGGACGGCGAGCGACGACGGCTCGTACACCGTGCGCACGCTGCCGGATGCCGAGCGGCCCGAGCCGGGCACGACGGTGTACCTGAGCGCGCGGGCCGGGGCGGCCGAGTGGCTGTCGCCCGAGCGGGTCCTCGCCCTCGCCCGGGACTTCGGCTCGCTGCTGCCGTACGACGTGCGGGTGGGCGAGGACCCGGTCACCGATCTGCCCGCGCCCTGGGACCGGCCGTATCCGACTCCCGCCGCGCGCCGGGGCGCGCTGGCCCGGCACTGCCGGGAGCTGTTCGGGTTCGCACCGCTGGACTCGATCGGCCTGGCCGTGCCGCTGGCGGGGATCCGCGGGGTGGCGTACGTGCTGCCGTCGGCGGTGAGCCCCGCCCAGCGGGCGGGTCACCGGGTGCATCTGAAGGGCATGCTGCTGACCGAGCGGGCCGAACAGGTGCTCCCGGACTGGGCGTTCTTCGTGCGCTGCGTGCTGGACACCGACAGCCTGCGGCCGACGGCCTCACGCGAGTCGCTGTACGAGGACGAGACGCTGGCCGCCGTGCGGGAGGCACTGGGCGAAAGCATCCGCTCCTGGCTCACGGGACTCGCCGCCGGTGATCCGGAGCGGCTGGCGGCGTTCCTCGCCGTGCACCACCTGGGGGTGAAGTCCCTCGCCCGGCACGACCGCGGCATGCTGCGCACGATGCTGCCCTGGCTGCCGTTCGAGACGACCGACGGGCAGCTGTCCCTGGAGGAGTTCGCACAGCGGCATCCGGTGGTGCACTTCACCCGTACCGTCGAGGAGTACCGGCAGGTCGCGCCGATCGCCTCCGCGCAGGGTGTCGGCGTGGTCAACGGGGGCTACACGTACGACAGCGAGCTGGTCGAGGCGCTGCCGTCGGTGCGGCCGGGGACGGTGGTCGCCGAGCTGGACGCGGACACCGTGACCGCGCATCTGGACGCGGTCGACCCGGGTGAGGAGCTGGCCCTGTCGGGCTTCCTGGCGGCGGCGCGGGCCAAGCTCGACCCGCTGGGCTGTGACGTCGTCCTGCGGGCCTTCCACCCGCTGTCCGTGCCCGCGCTGCACCTGGACGACCGGGGCGCCCGGCACGAGCAGGCGCGGGCCGAGGCCGAGGAGCGGGCCGACGACCTGTGGGCGGGCATCCTCGGCTCCCTGCGCGGCAGCGCCCCGCGCTCGCGTCTGGTGCTCAACCATGCCAACCCGCTGGTGCGCAGGATCAGTTCGCTCAGGGACCCGGAACTGATCGGCACCGCCACCGAGTCGCTGTACGGACAGGCTCTGCTGATGGCGCAGCGCCCGCTCCGGCCGGCGGACTCGGCGCTGCTGAACCGGGCGTTCATCGGCCTGCTGGAGTGGGCCGCACACGGGGGTTCCACACACGGGGAGAACGGTCGCTGATGGGTGAGATCACGGACTTCGACGCGCTGCGCCGGGCGATGGCGGAGAACTCCGAGCAGCCGGAGGGCCCGGCCCGCAACGCGCGCGCGGAACAGCTGCTCGCCGAGGCCGAGCGGCTGGACGTCCCACTGGCCGTGATCGAGGCGCTCGGGCACCAGCTGAAGGTCTACAACTACAGCTCCGAGAAGGACAAGATGTTCGTCCCGTTCGCGCGGCTGCTGCGCATGTGGGACGAACGGCCCGGGGACTTCGACGCGTACGAGACGCACTCGCTGCACTGGGTCTTCAAGTGGGTGTCCGCGGGCATGCTGGACCAGCCGCACATCCCGCTCGCCTCGATCGAGAGGTGGCTGGGCGAGATGGAGCACCGCTACCGTCTCGCCGGGCACTCCGAACGGGCCGTGCGCGGCGCCGAGTTCAGTGTGGCCGCACACGTCGGGGACCTGGCGCGCGCGGAGCGGGCGTACGCGGCGTGGCTGGCCGCGGACCGCGACCGGATGGCCGACTGTCCCGCGTGCGAGCTGCACGGGCAGGGCCTCTGGCAGGTCGAACGGGGCCGCGACGCGGAGGCGCTCGGCCTGTGGCGGCCGGTGCTGGAGGGTGAGTTCGCGTGCGCGCACGAACCGCACACCGTGCTGGCCTCCTCGCTGGCCCCGCTGCTGCGCCTGGGCCGGGTGGACGAGGCCCGCGCCCATCACCTGCGGGGCTTTCGCCTCGTACGCCCGATGGAGTCGATGCGCGGCGCGTACGCCGACCACGTGGAGTTCTGTGCGCTGACCGGCAACGAGGCGCGCGGTCTGGAGCTGCTCGCCGAGCGGCCGGCGTACTTCACGGACACCGGGCATCCGCGCAGCCGTCTGGAGTTCCTGGCCGCCGTGGCGCTGCTGATGGACCGGCTGGCCGAGCTGGGGCTCTCCGGACAGCGGGTACCGGGGCCGGCCGGACGGGACTGGACCGCGGGGGACCTCGCCGCCCACGCGCGCGTGGAGGCGCTGGACCTGGCCGAGCGGTTCGACCGGCGCAACGGCACGTCGTACGTCGGCGACCGGGCACGCGCGCGTATGGCGCAGCGACCGCTGGTGGACCGCCTGCCGCTGGGCGTGCGCACGGTACGCCCGGCACGGGCACCGATGCCCGTGCCGGCGGCACCCGAGGTCACCGGGGCGCCCGGCCCGCAGGCTCTGCTCGCTGAGGCCCGACGGCAGTCGGACACGCTGCAGCCGCATGCCCTCGAGGCCTGGGCGGCGGTCGCGCGGGCCGCGGGCGACGCGGAGCTGGGGCCACGTGACCGCGCCGAGATCACCGACCACGAGGCGATGGCCCGCGGCCCCGAGGGTGTCGAGCTGTTCGCACGGGCGGCTGTGCTGTACGCGGAGGCGGGCGACCCCGGCGAGGCACTGGCGGCACGCGCGCGTGGAGCGTACGTCCGCGCCCTGACGGGCGAGGTGGACGCGGCGCTGCACACGGTCACCGCCCTGTACGACGAGGCACTCGCCCTGTACGCCGCGGACGCCACCGGCCTGCGGCAGACGGCCTCGGTGCTGATGAGCCGGGCCCGGATCCTGATGCGACGGCTCCAGGAGGGGGCGGTCTTCGAGGCACCGCCGGGCGAGGAGGCGGCACCCGGCGGGGGTGCGACGCACGCGTCGCGGACGGAAGGGGCCGTTGCGCACCGGCCAGGGCCGGACGAGAGCGCGGCGGAGGTAGCCGGTTCGGGCGGCCCGGGGCCGGACGAGGTCACGGCCGAGGCGGCGTTGCCGGGCGGCTCCGGGGCAGACGTGTCCGCCTCGGGTGAGCCCGGGGCGGGCAGGGGTTCGGTGGAGAAGGCCGTCGGGGTGGCGGCGGAGGGGGCCGGTGGGCTCGGGCCGGAAGGGGCGGGGGCGGGAGTTCGAGGGGATGCCGTGGCGGGCGCCGAGCAGGCTGTGCGGGAGGTGCTCGCGCTCGTCGGGGGGCGGGGCGGGGACGATGTGCGGCTGGCCGCTCGGGCCGCGGAGGCGCGGGCCATGCTCGCCGAGCTGGCCGCGCACGCCGGGGACGCCGAGCGGTCCGCGGAGCTGTTCCGGCGGGCCGCGGCCGACTACGTGGCGGCCGGGCTCCCGTGGTTCGCGGTCGAGTACGAGGTGCAGGTCGCCGCACTGGCCCACCAGGCCGGTGACCTCGCCGAGGCCGAGCGGGCGCTGCGGTCCGCCCTGGAGCACGGCGGGCCGTACGTGGAGCCGGTCGGCCGGGCCCAGCTGCATCTGCAGCTCGCCGAGATGATCGGCGGGCGGGGCGAGAGCGTCGAGGCCGCCGAACACGCGCTGGAGGCCACGCACTGGGCCGACGAGGCGGGCGAGAGCGGCACGCTGGGCGCCTCGGCGCGGCAGCTGCTGGGCGGGCTCCTGCTCCGCCAGGGCCGCTGTGCGGAGGCCGCCGAGGTGCTGGAGTCGGCGCTGGCCGACCTGTCCGCCCAGACGCACGGCGACGGCGCCGTCGTACAGGCGCACTGGTGGCTCGGTGACTGCCTGAGCGAGCTGGGCGACCACCGCTCGGCCGCCGAACACCGGCTGCGGGCGGCCGAGACCGCCCGGCACTGGCCCGAGCAGCAGGACCACGCCACGCTCGCCCATCTCGCTGCCGAGTCGCTGGGCGACGCCGGTCTGCCGGCGGAGGCGGACCAGGCCTACGCACGCGCGGGCGACCTGTGGCGCGCCCTGGGCAATGTGCCCTTCCTCGTCCGCTCACTGCGCGCCCGCGGCTGGCTGGCGCTGCGCGCGGAGGACGGAGCGGAGGGCGCCGGCGAGCTGATGGCGGAGGCGGTACGGGAGTGCGAGCGGGCGCTGGAGGCCGCTGGCGACCCGGTGTCCCGGGAACAGCTCACGGCGGAACTGGCCGCCACCCACCGCCAGTTCGGCGATCTGCTGGCCCGTTCGGCGTCCGAGGAGGCGGCGGACGGCACCATCCGGGCGGCGTTCGAGGCGGCGCTGGTCCAGATGGAGCGGGCAGCCTCGCTGTTCGGCACGCTGGGCGCGGACGGGCTGCACAGCCGTACCGGCGCCGAACTGGCCGCGGGCTGGCTGGAAGCCGATCTGGGGCGTCCCGCGGAGGCGGCGGCACGCGCGCGTGCCGTGCTCGCGGCCTACCGGGATGCCGACGCCGGGGACGAGACCGTCCGCGCACGGCGGGCGGAGGCCGCCCAGTTGCTCGACCCGGAGTCGTGAGGGCGGGTCACTCCACGCCGATGAGGAGCAGGGTGCCCTGACGGCCGCCCCGGTACACCAGCGTGTCCACGGCGAGGTAGGACTCCCGTACGCGCGTTTCGAGGTGTTCGGCGATGGTCTCGGGGGCGTCGTCGCCGACGACGAGGGTGACCAGCTCGCCGCCGGCCTGGAGCATGCGGTCCAGGACGGTCGCGGCGGTGGCGGTGACGTCCGGGCCGATCACCGCCACGTCGCCGTCGATCAGCCCGAGCACGTCCCCGGCCTGGCAGATCCCGGCCGTCGTCCAGGACTGGCGTTCGGCGACGACGACCTCGGCGTACCGGGTGGCGCCCGCCGCAGCGGTCATCTGGACGACGTCCTCGTCGAACCGGCGCCCCGGCTCGTGCACGGCGAGCGCGGCGATGCCCTGGACCGCCGAGCGGGTCGGGATCAGGGCCACGCGGACGCCCTCGGCGCGGGCCTGCTCGACGGCCGCAGCGGCCGTGTGGCGCAGCTCGGCGTCGTTGGGCAGCAGGACGACCTCGCGCGCGTGGGCACGCCGTACCGCCTGCACCAGCTCGCCGCTGGCCGGCGGCTCTCCCGGGCGCGCGAGGACGGTGGTCGCGCCCGCCTCCGTGTACAGGCCGGCCAGGCCCTCGCCCGGTACGACGGCGACGACGGCCCGCTGGACGGGCTCGCGCGGGTGCCGCTCGCCGCCGGTGTGCACGTCCCCGAGGCCGAAGTGGGTGATCCGGATCCGGTAAGGCCGCCCGGCCTCCACGCCCGCCTCCACCGCGGCGCCCGCGTCGTCGACGTGCACATGGATGTTCCACAGCCCGTCGCCGCCGACCACCACCAGGGAGTCACCGAGCGCGTCGAGGCGTTCCCGGAGCCGGGCCACGGCCGTGTCGTCGGCCTCCAGGAGATAGATCACCTCGTAGGCGGGCCCGGCGGTCCCGGAGCCGTCGGGGCACGGCCCGCCGGACGGGTCGGCGGGCGGTCCGGCATCGGGAACGGCCGCCACGCACGCGTGCGCCTCGCCGGCCGCGTCGTCCCCGGTCCCGGCGCCGCCCCCGGCCTCGCCGGGGTGCGGGACCCCCGGGGTCTCGCCCGCTGCGAGGCCCTGCGACACCGCCGCGGCCTCCCGCACCGTCTCCCCCGTGAACGCCTCCACCAGCGCCCCCAGCACCGCCACCAGGCCGCGTCCGCCCGCGTCGACCACGCCGGCCCGGCCGAGCACGGGCAGCTGGCCCGGCGTGGCCGCCAGGGCGGTCCGCGCCCCCTCGTAGGCCGCCCGAGCGACCGTCCCGCAGTCGCCCTCGGCCCCCTCGGCGGCTTCGGCGGCGGCCGAGGCGACCGTCAGGACCGTGCCCTCGACGGGGTGGGCCACGGCCTGCCGGGCGGAGTCGGCGGCCCGCCGCAGGGCCAGCCGCAGTCCCGCGCCGCCGACGTGGGACGTCCCCTCCCCGGGGGCGTCCGCGAGCACCTGTGCCATGCCCCGCAGCAGCTGCGCCAGGATCGTCCCGGAGTTGCCGCGGGCCCCGATGAGCGCCCCGTGGGCCATCGCGTGCACGGCGTCGGCCAGGGACGGTTCCCCGGCGCCCGTCCCGTACCCGGCGAACACCGCCTCCACGGCCGTGGCCGCCGACTCCAGGGTGAGGTAGAGATTCGTCCCGGTGTCGCCGTCGGCCACCGGATAGACGTTGATCGCGTCGATCTCCGCACGGGCCCGGCCCAGTGCCCGGAGCGCCAGACCGCACCAGGTGCGCACCGCGAGAGCATCGAAGAATGTCTGCGGCACCTGCGCCACCTGCGCCTCCCTGAGCTGGACGTGGGACGCAGCGTAGACCCCGGAACCCTGTCCACCGGAAGAGGGCCGGGAGCGGGGCCCTGAACTGCCATGGTAGTTTCGTTGTACGGACGCAGCCGTTGTATGCTGCTCCGGTTGCCCGATCCTGATCGGGCCGTTCCCCTGGCAACGCCACTCAGATCTCAGGTCGTACGATCTCGATCCCGGCATGCCGGGATTAACCGTAAGTGCATCTGAAGTCTTTGGAGTGACCCGTGGCTGCCAACTGCGACGTCTGCGGCAAGGGGCCGGGCTTCGGCAACAACATCTCGTTTTCGCACCGCCGTACGTCCCGCCGCTGGAACCCGAACATCCAGCGTGTGCGTACCGTGGTCGGCGGGACGCCGAAGCGCGTGAACGCTTGCACCTCGTGCATCAAGGCCGGCAAGGTCTCGCGCTGACGCTACAGCTGAGCGCGCGGCCACTGCCTGGTTCGCTGCACTGAGCCGGTCCACCCTGTGGGTGGACCGGCTTTTTGCCGTACCCGCGGTCACCCGCCGCCTGCCAGAATCCGGGGAATGCGCTTCGGCATCCTGGGCCCGCTGGACATCCGCACCGACGACGGCAGCCCGATCGACCCCGGCGGCCCCCGCCCCCGCGCCCTGCTCACGCTGCTGCTCCTGGACGCCGGCCGCCCGGTCACCACGGAGCGGCTCACCGACGGCCTGTACGGCGCCGCGCCGCCCGCCGGTGCGGCCGGCGCCCTGCAGTCGCAGATCTCCCGGCTGCGCAGGCGCCTCGGCCCGCACACGGAGATCGAGGCCACGCCCGGCGGTTACCGGATCACCGCCGCCGCCGACTCCGTCGACGCCCACCGCTTCGAGCGGCTGGCCCGCCAAGGACGTGAGGCCCTCGCCGCCGGCGACCCGCGGGGTGCCGCGAGCCTGCTGCGCGAGGCACTCGCCCTGTGGCGGGGCCCGGCGCTGCCCGATCTGCCGGACGCGCACGCCGAGTCCGCCCGGCTGGAGGAGCTGCGGCTGGCCGCCGTACAGGACCGGATCGAGGCCGACCTCGGCTCCGGCGGCGGCCCGGAGCTGGTGCCCGAGCTGCGCTCACTGCTCGCCGCGCGGCCACCGAGCGAGCGGCTCTACGGGCAGCTGATGCGGGCCCTGCACGCCGGCGGCCGGACCGCCGAGGCGCTGCGCGTGTACGAGGAGGCCCGGCGCGCGCTCGCCGACGAACTGGGCGCGGATCCCTCGCCCGAGCTGGCGGCCCTGCATCTGGAGCTGCTGCGGGGTGCGGAGCCGGTCCGCCCGCGGTCCCGGCTCCCGGCCCAGCTGACCCGTTTCGTCGGCCGGGACACCGAACTGGCCCGCATCCCCGCGCTGCTCGCCGAGTCCCGCCTGGTCACGCTCACCGGTCCCGGCGGGGCGGGCAAGACCCGGCTCGCGATCGAGGCCGCCCGCGCCCGTGCGGACGCCTACCTCGTCGAGCTGGCCCCGCTCACCGACGGCACCCGGATCCCGTACGCGGTGCTCGCCGCCCTCGGGGTCCGCGAGGGTCTGCGCAGCGCCACGACGGACACCACCGGGCGGCTGCTGGCCGCGCTGGAGGACCGGGAACTGCTGCTGGTCCTGGACAACTGCGAGCACCTGGTGGAGGACGCGGCCCGGATCGCGGGGCTGCTGCTCGGCGGCTGCCCCGGGGTGCGGATCCTCGCCACCAGCCGGGAGGCCCTCGGTATCACCGGCGAGGTGCTGGTGCCGGTGCCCGCGCTGCCGCCGGAGCCGGCCGAGCAGCTGTTCCTCGACCGTGCCCGGGCGGTGCGCCCCGGATTCGACGGCCACGCGCGCGTGGCGGACATCTGCCGGGCCCTGGACGGGCTGCCGCTGGCCATCGAGCTGGCGGCGGCGCGGCTGCGCACCCTGGAGCCCCAGGAACTGGCGGACCGCCTGGACGACCGGTTCCGGCTGCTGTCCCGCGGCGACCGCACCAAGGCGCCCCGCCATCGCACGCTGCGGGCCGTGGTGGAGTGGAGCTGGGAGCTGCTGGACGAGGAGGAACGGGAGCTGGCCGGGCGGCTGACCGTGTTCTCCGGGGGTGCCACGGCGGAGGCGGTGGAGGCCGTGTGCGGGGTGCCGTATCCGGAGGACCTGCTGGTGTCGCTGGTGGAGAAGTCGTTCCTGGAGGTGTCCGAGGGGCGGTACCGGATGCTGGAGACCATCCGGGCCTTCGCCGCCGAGCACACGCGCGGCGGCCCCGCGCTGCGGGACGCGCACGCCGCCCACTACCTGCGGCTGGCCGAGCGCGCCGAGCCGTTTCTGCGCAGCGGCGGGCAACTCCCCTGGCTGGCCCGGCTGACCGCCGAGCACGCCAACCTGGACGCGGCCCTGCGCCACCTCACCCGCGGCGACACCACGGACGCGCTGCGCCTGATGGCCGCGTTGTCCTGGTTCTGGCGGCTGCGCGGGCTGCACGGCGAACAGGTACCGCTCGCCCGCACCCTGCTGGCGGCCGTCGGCGACACACCGCCGCCGGGCCTGGTCGAGGAGTACGCCCTGTGCACGATGAACACGATCACGGGACGCGGCGACGACCCCGCCGAACCCGGCCGTATCGCGCGCGTGGCCGAGCTCATGCGCACGCTGGACGGACCGATGCGGCTGCCGTTCACGATGGTTCTCTGGGCACTGACCGGGGGCCCGTTGTTCTCCGACGACGAGAAGCTGCGGGCCGTCCGGATCGACGACGACCCGTGGGCTCGCGCGCTGCTGGATCTGGGGCTGGCCTACCAGGCGCAGTTCGCGGGGCGGCCCGCCGACTCGGAGGCCGCCTTCACGCGCGCCCTGGAGGGCTTCCGGTCGGCCGGTGACCGCTGGGGGATGGCCAACTGCCTGGATCCGCTGGGTGCCTTCGCCGACTGGCGTGGTGACCACGAACGTGCCCTGACACTGCTCGACGAGGGCCTGGCACACGTCCGGGAGCTTCAGGCGCCGGAGGAGACCGCGGACCTGCTGCGGACCCGGGCGACCGTGCTGCTGCACCGCGGGGACGTCAAGGACGCGGTCGCGCACTTCGAGCGATCGGCCGCCCTCGCCCGCTCCACCGGCGCGCCCGACAAGGTGGCCGCCGCCCGGCGGGGCCTCGGCGACGCGGCTCGCCTGTCGGGGGACACCGCACGCGCGCGCGTGCACTACGAAGAGGCCCTGCGGACGTGTGCCGCCAACTGGTTCAGCGCGGGCGAGACCGTGCGGATCCTCATCGGCCTGGGGCGTACGGCCGCCGCCGAGGGGCGGGTCGAGGAGGCGCGCGACTGGTGCGGGCAGGCCGCCGCTCTGGCCGCCGACGGCCCGGGCGTCCTGGAACTCGCCGAGGCGGCCGAGGCCCTGGCGTCCGTCGCCGAGTCCCCTGAGCGGGCCGCCGTCCTGCTCGGCGCGGGAGCCGGCCTGCGGGGCGCCGTGCCACAGGGCGACCCGGATGTCGCGGGCACCGTACGGGCCGTGCGGGCGCAGCTGCCGGCGGAGGTCCACGACCGGGCCTTCGAGCGGGGCCGGCGGCTGCGGTCAGCCGCGGTCAGCGAACGGTAGGCGTACGGTCAGCGCCCCCGCCGAGGCTGACGGGCATGACGCACACCCACCACAGCCTCGGCCACCTCCACGTCCTCGTCTCCGGCGCCAGTGTCGCCGGACCCGCCCTCGCCCTGAACCTCGCCCGGTACGGCGCCCGGGTCACCGTCGTCGAGCGGGCGCCGGCCCTCCGCGGCGGCGGCTTCGCCGTCGACTTCCGCGGCCACGTCCACCGCAGGGTGCTCACCGACATGGGTATCCGGGAGGAGATCCACGCCCGCCAGACGCACATGGGCCCGCAGAGTGTCGTCGACGCCGACGGCACGCCGCGCGTGGAGCTGCCGGCCGAGATGATGAGCGGTGACGTGGAGATCTTCCGCGGCGAGCTGGCACGGATCATGTACGAGCGCACCGCGGACCGGGTCGAGTACGTCTTCGGGGACTCGGTCGCGACGCTCGACGACACCCCGGACGGCGTCGAGGTCACCTTCGAGCGCGGCGCGCCCCGCCGGTTCGACCTGGTCGTCGGCGCCGACGGTCTGCACTCCCGCACCCGCCGTCTGGTCTTCGGCGACGAGTCCCGCTACCTGAGGTTCTTCGACCACTACGTCGCCGGATTCCCGGTGCCCAACCGGCTGGGCCTGGACCGCAGCGGCCTGCTGTACAGCGAGCCCGGACGCTGCGTCTCCCTCAGCAACTACGACGGCGACCCGGACCGGGCCGGGGCGCTGCTGGTGTTCCGGTCCGAGCCGCTGACGTACGACCGCCGGGACACGGCCGCGCAGAAGCGGATCCTCGCCGAGCGGTTCGCGGGCATGGGCTGGGAGACCCCGCACGTCCTGAAGGCGCTGGCGGAGACCGATGATCTGTACTTCGACGCCATCGCCCAGATCCACGTCGACCGCCTGGCCAAGGGACGGGTGGTGCTGCTCGGGGACGCCGGGTACGGCGCCACCATGGGCGGGATGGGCACCGGGGTGGCGGTCGTCGGCGCGTATGTGCTCGCCGGTGAGCTCGCCCTCGCGGGCGGTGACCACCGTACGGCGTTCGCCGAGTACGAGAGCCGGATCACGGGCTTCGCCAAGGGCTGTCAGAAGATCTCCGGCAACGCGGGCCCGTTCTTCGCGCCGCCCACCGAGCGGCGCATCCGCAGCCGCGACCGGATGTACCGGCTGCTCAGCTCACGGCTGCTGGCCGGATTCTTCAAGCGGCTCACCGAGAAGGCGGCCACGGACATCCGGCTGCGGGACTACCCGGTGTGAGGCCGGCGCAGGGCCCATCCGTGGTCCACCGGCCCGATCCCGGCGCCGAGCCGGAATCCGGCGGCGATCGCGCCGGTGACGTACTCCTTGGCCTCCCTGACCGCCTCCGGCACGGCCAGGCCCTTGGCCAGGCCCGACGCGATCGCGGACGCCAGGGTGCAGCCCGTGCCGTGCGTGTGCCGGTTGTCGTGGCGCGGGGCCCGCAGCCAGTGTTCCGCCGAGCCGTCCGTCAGCAGGTCCAGGGCGTCTCCGGACAGATGCCCGCCCTTGACCAGCACCCAGCGCGGCCCGTACGCCAGCACGGCGGCCGCCGCCCGCCGCAGGTCGTCCTCGGACTCGACGCGGACCCCGGTGAGTTGGGCCACCTCGTCGAGGTTCGGGGTGGCCACGGTCGCCACCGGCAGCAGCCTGGTGCGGACCGTGTCCAGGGCGGTGGCGGCCAGCAGCGGGTCACCGTGCTTGGAGACTCCCACCGGATCCACCACGGCCGGCGCGTCCGTGCCGGAGATCAACTCGGCGACCGCCTCGACCAGTTCCGCCGAGGCCAGCATGCCGGTCTTCACGGCCTGCACGCCGATGTCGTCCACGACACTGCGGTACTGCGCCCGGACGGCCTCCACGGGCAGCTCCCACGCGCCCTGCACGCCCAGGGAGTTCTGGGCGGTGACGGCCGTGACCACACTCATCCCGTGCACGCCGAGCGCCAGCATCGTCTTCAGGTCGGCCTGGATGCCGGCGCCGCCGCCGGAGTCGGAGCCGGCCACGGTCAGGACGCGCGGGATCATGACTCGAGGTCCCCGAAGTGGTCCCAGCCGCCCTTGCTGGTCCAGGGGGCCCCGTCGACGGTCACCTGGGGCAGCGCGGAGGGGTTGAGGACCTCGCCGATGACCTTCCAGCGGGCCGGGAGCTTGGCGTCCGGCGGGAAGGTCGCCACGATCGCGTGGTCCTCTCCCCCGGTCAGCACCCACTGCATCGGGTCGACGCCGACGGCCTGCCCGATGTCGTTCATCTGCGTGGGGATGTCGATCGCGCCGGAGCGGATGTCGATGCGGACCTTGCTGGCCTCGGCGATGTGCCCGAGGTCGGCGATCAGCCCGTCGCTGACGTCGCACATCGCGGTCGCGCCGAGCGCCGCCGCCGCGGGGCCCGCGTGGTACGGCGGCTCGGGGCGCCGGTGGGCCTCCACGAAGGCGCGCGGGGAGCGGAAGCCGCGGGAGAGGACCGCGTAACCGGCCGCGGACCAGCCGAGCCAGCCCGTGACGGCCACCAGGTCGCCGGGCTGGGCGCCGGCCCGTGTGACGGGCTCCTGGTTGCGCAGATCGCCGAGCGCGGTGATCGACACCATGATCGTGTCGCCGCGTACGACGTCCCCGCCGACCACGGAGGCGCCCGCGACCTGGCACTCGTCGCGCAGGCCGTCCATCAGCTCGCTCGGCCAGGTCACCGGGAGTTCGGCCGGTACGACCAGGCCGAGCAGCAGGGCGGTCGGTACGGCGCCCATCGCGGCGATGTCGGCGAGGTTCTGCGCCGCCGCCTTGCGTCCGACGTCGTACGCCGTGGACCAGTCGCGGCGGAAGTGCCGCCCCTCCAGCAGGATGTCGGTGCTCGCCACCACCCTCCGGTCGGGCGCGGCGACCACCGCGGCGTCGTCGCCGGGGCCGATCCGGACCGCCGGGGTGGTGGTGAGACGGGAGGTGAGCTCCCTGATGAGCCCGAACTCCCCGAGCTCACCAACAGTGCCCTTCATTGCTCTTGCTCCCCTTCTCTGCCTTGCCGTGCCCACTCGCGCGTCATCAGTGTCCCCGATACGGTCGAGGTGACCGTCGACACGGTCGGAACGACCGTCGATACGGTCAGGTGACCGTCAACTTCCGTCGTGCCTGCACCCTGGCGCGCAAGCCCGGTTCCCGCAGGTCTCCCCGCGAGGAGCGGCGACGCGATACCGTGGCGTTCCTTTTCCCCACATGATCCTCGTGGCCGCTCTGGAGGTTCCGTGGTACAGGCGTACATCCTGATCCAGACGGAGGTCGGCAAGGCGTCGACCGTCGCCGAGACGATCAGCAAGATCCCTGGTGTGATCCAGGCCGAGGACGTGACGGGACCGTACGACGTCATCGTGCGCGCCCAGGCCGACACGGTCGACGACCTCGGTCGCATGGTGGTCGCCAAGGTCCAGCAGGTGGACGGCATCACCCGCACCCTGACCTGTCCGGTCGTGCATCTGTAGCCCCCGTCTACCCTTGGCCGGTGAACATTTTCCGTCACCGGCCCTTCGGCCTGCTCGCGCCCGCGCTGCTGCTCGCGGTCGCGGGCTGCTCATCGGCAGACGACGGCGCCACGGTGGCGGTTCCCAGCCCCGACGCGAAGACGGCGAAGGTGTGCCGGGATCTGCACCGGGTGCTGCCGCAGAAGCTCGACGGACGGAGCCGCAACGACCCCGAACCCCGGTCCGCCTACACGGCGGGCTGGGGAAACCCGGCGATCATACTGCGCTGCGGTGTCGTACGGCCGCCGAAGATGGTCGACCCCAAGGTCGCCGAGGGCGGCGACCCGGACGCCATCGCGGGCGGGGTGAACGGCGTCGACTGGCTGATGGAGAAGCAGGGCGACGGCAGCTGGCGGTTCACCACGGCCAATCGCACGGCCTATGTGCAGGTGGGCCTGCCCCGGGGGATGTCCGCGCAGGAGGAGGGCACACCCGTGCTCACGGATCTCGCGGCGGCCGTGAAGAAGGCGATCCCCAAGGGGATCGCCTCCATGAGATGAGCGCGCGGAGACCGGCTACGCGGCTCAGCGGAGCCCGGTCGAGCGGCGCAGCGCCGCCTGGACCAGGCGGTCGATCAGCTCGGGGTAGCTGACGCCGCTGGCCTGCCACATCTGCGGGTACATCGAGATCGGCGTGAAGCCGGGCAGGGTGTTGACCTCGTTGATCACGAACTCGCCGTCCTCGGTGAGGAAGAAGTCCGCGCGGACCAGACCCTCGCAGGAGACCGCCTCGAACGCCTCCACCGCGAGCCGCCGCACCTCGGCCGTCTGCTCCTCGGTGAGCGGCGCGGGGACGATACCGGGCGTGGAGTCGATGTACTTGGCCTCGAAGTCGTAGTACGCGTGCGCGTCCGGCGGCGGGATCTCGGCCGGCACGGAGGCGCGCGGGCCGTCCTCGAACTCCAGGACCCCGCACTCGATCTCGCGGCCCCGTACGGCGGCCTCGATGAGGATCTTCGGGTCGTGGGCCTGCGCGGTGGCGATCGCCTCGTCCAGGCCGGACAGGTCGTCGACCTTGGTGATGCCGATCGACGAGCCCGCGCGCGCGGGCTTCACGAACAGCGGCCAGCCGTGCTCACCGGCGAAGTCGATGATCTTCTTGCGGGCGGCGGACTCGTCCTGCCGCCACTCGCGCGGCCGGACCACCACGTACGGGCCGACCTGCAGCCCGTAGGAGGTGAAGATCCGCTTCATGTACTCCTTGTCCTGGCCGACGGCCGAGGCGAGCACACCGGCGCCCACGTAGGGCACCCCGGACAGCTCCAGCAGACCCTGCAGGGTGCCGTCCTCGCCGTACGGGCCGTGGAGCACCGGGAAGACCACGTCGACCTCGCCGAGCGCCTTGGGCACCGAGCCGGGCTCGCTGTAGACGACCTCGCGGTTCGAGGGGTCGACAGGGAGCACCACGCCGCCCTCGTGCGACTCCGCCAGCTCCTCGACGGCGGGCAGGCGGCGGTCGGCGATGGCCATCCGCTCCGGCTCGTCGGCCGTCAGTGCCCAACGGCCGTCCCGGGTGATCCCGATCGGCAGGACGTCGTACCTGGTCCGGTCGATGGCCTTGAGGACGGCGCCGGCGGTGACCACGGAGATCCCGTGTTCGGAGCTGCGCCCGCCGAACACGACGGCCACGCGCGGCCTGCGCGACGGCTGCTCAGGGGTCTGGGGAAGGTTCTCGGTGCTCATATCGCGTTGAGAGTACCTGTTGGTATCCACCGAGTCAGCGCCCGCTGGGCCGCCGTGACTCAGCGTCCCTCCAACGGTCGCTCAGCGTCGCACGGCGGCGGGTTCAGCGCCTCTCGGGCTTGGCACTGCGCGCCATCAGCTCCTTGAGGGCGACCACCGGCGGCTTGCCCTCGTGCACGATGTCCACGACCGTCTCCGTGAGGGGCATCTCCACACCGTGCCGGCGGGCCAGATCCGCCACCGACTCGCAGGACTTGACGCCCTCGGCGGTCTGCTTGGTGACCGCGATGGTCTCCTCGAGGGTCATGCCCTTGCCGAGGTTGGTGCCGAAGGTGTGGTTGCGGGAGAGCGGCGAGGAGCAGGTGGCCACCAGGTCGCCGAGGCCCGCGAGTCCGGAGAAGGTCAGCGGGTCGGCGCCGAGCGCCATGCCGAGCCGGGTGGTCTCGGCGAGACCACGCGTGATGAGCGAGCCCTTGGCGTTGTCGCCGAGCCCCATGCCGTCGGCGATCCCGACCGCGAGGCCGATGACGTTCTTGACCGCTCCGCCCAGTTCGCAGCCGACGACGTCGGTGTTGGTGTAGGGCCGGAAGTACGGCGTGTGGCAGGCGGCCTGGAGGCGCTGGGCGACGGTCTCGTCGGTGCAGGCGACGACGGCCGCGGCGGGCATGCGGGCGGCGATCTCCCGGGCCAGGTTGGGCCCGGTGACGACCGCGATGCGGTCCGTGCCGACCTTGGCGACGTCGTCGATGACCTCGCTCATCCGCATGGTGGAGCCGAGTTCGACACCCTTCATCAGGGAGACGAGCACGGTGTCCGGGGCGAGCAGCGGGGTCCACTCGGCGAGGTTGGCGCGCAGGGTCTGGGAGGGGACGGCGAGGACGGTGAAGTCCGCGTCGCGCAGGGCCTCGGCCGGGTCCGAGGTCGCCGTGAGGTTCTCGGGGAGTTCGACGCCGGGCAGGTAGTCGGGGTTGGTCCGCGTGGAGTTGACCGCCTCGGCCAGCTCGGGACGGCGTGCCCACAGGGTCACTTCGCAGCCCGCGTCGGCGAGGACCATACCGAAGGCGGTGCCCCACGAGCCGGTGCCCATGACCGCCGCCTTGACCGCCTTGCTCACTTGCCCTGCCCTTCCGGTTCCTTGCGCTGGGTCTGTGCCTGGGTGCGGCGTCGCTGTTCGATCCGCTCGCGGCGCGGGTCGTAGGGCGTCTCGGGCGCCTTCTCGCCGCGGATCTCCTCGAGCTGGCGGGTGATGGCCGCCATGATGACCTCGGTGGCCTCCTTCAGCAGCTCCGGGGTCATCTCCTTGTCGTAGAAGCGCGAGAGGTCCACGGGCGGGCCGGCCAGCACATGGTGGGTCTTGCGCGGGAAGAGGTCGGGCTTCTTGGCGTACGGCGGCAGCAGTTCGTTGACGCCCCACTGCGCGACCGGAACGACCGGGCACCTGGTCTGCAGGGCGACGCGGGCGGCCCCCGTCTTGCCGGTCATGGGCCAGCCGTCCGGGTCGCGGGTGAGGGTGCCCTCGGGGTAGAAGGCGACGCACTCACCGCGCTCCACGGCGTCGATCGCGGCCCGGAAGGCGCTGAGCGCGTCCGTGGACTCGCGGTAGACCGGGATCTGCCCGGTGCCCCGCATGGCGGCGCCGACGAATCCCTTCTTGAAAAGCCCGCTCTTCGCCAGGAATCGCGGAACCCGTCCGGTGTTGTACTGATAGTGCGCGTACGCGAAGGGGTCCACGTGGGAATTGTGGTTCACCACGGTGATAAATCCGCCCTCGGCCGGAATGTGCTCCATTCCACGCCAGTCCCGCTTGACCAGAACCACCAGCGGCGGTTTGCAGATCACCGCGGCGAAGCGGTACCAGAAGCCGATTCTGCGGCGGGGCACAAGGACACCTTCCTCTAGGGGCTGCCACCCCGGCGGGGGCCGCACAAGTGTCGCCCCGAGCCGCCGGTCTGTCGAGAACACCGTACGCCCGAGGGGCAGGCCGCCGGATGACCCGGGGACAATGATCGCGACAAGAGAGGGGCGGTACGCCGGTGCACTGGAGCTTGGTCATCCCCCTGAAGCCCCTGTCCCGGGCCAAGAGCAGACTCGCGGACACCGCTGCCGACGGGGTGCGCCCGGGGCTGGCGCTGGCGTTCGCGCAGGACACGGTGGCCGCGGCGCTGGCCTGTGCGGCGGTCGCGGATGTGGCGGTCGTCACGGACGACGACCTGGCGGCGCGTGAGCTGGCGGCACTGGGCGCGCGCATCGTGCCCGACGCGCCGGCGAACGGCCTGAACGCGGCGCTGGCGCACGGCGCGGCCGTCGTACGCGACGTGCGCCCGCGCACCCCGGTTGCCGCCCTGAACGCCGATCTGCCGGCGTTGCGGCCGGCGGAACTGTCCGTTGTCCTGGGCGCGGCGGCGGAGTTTCCGCGGGCGTTTCTCGCGGATGCGGCACAGCTGGGCACGACGTTGCTGGCCGCCGGGCCGGACGGGGAATTGCGGCCGGAGTTCGGCATTGATTCCCGTTCCCGGCACCGGGCCTCGGGTGCGGAAGAACTCCGGCTCGCGGGTGTGGATTCGGTACGGCAGGACGTGGACACCGGGGACGATTTGCGCGCGGCGCTGGCCTTGGGAGTCGGACCGTATACGGCGGCCGTTTCGGCCGGATTGCTGATCCCGGGGTCCTGAGGCGTCCGGTGCACGGCTGCCCGCGCCCGGTCCGCGCCCCTGCGGCGAATCCCGTATCCACCACGGCCAGTAGTCTGCTGCCATGCAAGCCACCGCATACACCTACGACCCGGAATCCCGCAGCGGCCAGGTGCTCCTCGACGACGGCACCCCGGTCCCCTTCGACGCCGCCGCCTTCACCGCCGGAGGCCTGCGCCTGTTGCGGCCCGGTCAGCGGGTGCGGATCGAGACCGAGGGACAGGGCGACGCCCTGCGCATCACCCTCGTAACCCTCCAAACGCTGTAACCGCCCTTACACACGCCGCGGGCCGGGCTCCCTGGGGAGTCCGGCCCGGCGCGTGAGTGCCCTGGCGTGGTGCCCTGGCGTCCTTACGACGTCGCCTTGCGGGCGGTGGCCTTCTTCGCGGTGGTCTTGCGCGCCGTCGACTTCTTGGCCGGGGCCTTCTTCGCGGTGACCTTCTTCGCCGGGGCCTTCTTCGCGGTGGCCTTCTTGGCGGTGGTCTTCTTCGCGGCGGTGGTCTTGGCGGCCGCCGTGGTCTTCTTGGCGGGCGCCTTCTTCGCCGTCGTCTTCTTCGCGGCGGCGGCCGTGGTCTTCTTCGCCGGGGCCTTCTTGGCCGCGGCCTTCTTCGCCGCGGCGGCCTTGGTGGTCTTCTTCGCGGCGGCCTTCTTGACCGTCGCCGCGGCGCCGCCGGTCAGGCTGCCCTTCGGCGCCTTCTTGACCGAGACCTCGCCCCCGCGCGGCAGCTTCTTCGAGCCGCTCACCAGGTCCTTGAAGCCCTGACCGGCGCGGAAGCGCGGCACGGAGGTCTTCTTGACCCGAACCCGCTCGCCCGTCTGAGGGTTGCGGGCGTAACGGGCGGGGCGGTCCACCTTCTCGAAGGACCCGAAGCCGGTGACCGAGACCCGCTCGCCCGCGACGACCGCGCGGACGATGGCGTCCAGGACATGATCGACAGCGTCGGCGGCCTGCTGGCGGCCACCCACCTTGTCGGCAATCGCTTCTACGAGCTGCGCCTTGTTCACGTCTTCCCCTTCGGAGACATCGCCAGAACGAAAGTGTTCAAGCTTTTTCGCACGTTAGGCAGATATATACCGCAAATCAAACACGAAACGGGCTAATCACCCTTGTGCCGCAACGGACTCGATGGCCTCGGGCTGTTCAGTGGTCCTCGTCGGGGATCCGACCCTCGTCGAGGTCCGCGTTGAACCGCTCGAGCCGCCTTGCCGCAGCGGCGAGATCGTGCTTGGCCGCGGCCGTAATGACCAGCAGCTTCCGGGTCAGCGCCATCCGTACGCCCTCCGGGACTTGCAGTGCGCGCACTCTTGCGTGCGCTTCCTTCAGTTGGTTCGCGACCGCCGTATAGAGCTGGAGTTGGCCGTCGTGTTCCATGCACAGATTGTGCCATCTGGGGCGAGTTGTCGCCTGCCCAGGGGGCAACTGCCGCCTCAAATGGCCTTCCAGGCACTTGCGCAGGACGTGATCCCTGCACTCACGTACCCGACCAACACCCTTCGTAACGTGGGAAGTTGAGAGCCGGGCGAGAGGTGTGCGGGACGGTTCGGGCCCGGACATGGCCGTACCCCCGATCGTGGCGATCGGGGGTACGGAGGGGGTGTTGGGGTGGCCGGATCTCGACCGCTCCGGCCCGGCGGCCGGAGCGGATCAGACCTGGAGCGTCCTCGGCTTGTACGACGGCCGCTTGGCCTCGTACGCGGCGATGTCGGCCTCGTTCTGCAGCGTGATGGAGATGTCGTCCAGGCCGTTCAGCAGCCGCCAGCGGGAGTTCTCGTCCAGCTCGAAGGGGGCGGTGATGCCCTCGGCGCGGACCTCACGCGCCTCAAGGTCCACAGTGACCTCAGCAGTGGGGTCCTGTTCCGTGAGCTCCCACAGCGCGTCCACGATCTTCTGGTCCAGGACGACCGTGAGCAGGCCGTTCTTCAGCGAGTTGCCCCGGAAGATGTCGGCGAAACGGGAGGAGATCACGGCCTTGAAGCCGTAGTTCTGCAGCGCCCAGACGGCGTGCTCGCGGGAGGAGCCGGTGCCGAAGTCGGGGCCGGCGACCAGGACCGTGGCGCCCTGCCGCTCGGGACGGTTGAGGACGAACTCCGGGTCCTTGCGCCAGGCCTCGAACAGCCCGTCCTCGAAGCCGTCCCGGGTCACCTTCTTGAGCCAGTGAGCAGGGATGATCTGGTCGGTGTCGACGTTGCTGCGGCGCAGCGGGACGGCCCGGCCGGTGTGGGTGGTGAATGCTTCCATGACTGATCAGACTCCAGCGGGCGTACGGGTCTCGGCGTCGGACAGGTCGGCGGGCGAGGCCAGGTGGCCCAGGACCGCGGTCGCCGCCGCGACCTGCGGCGACACCAGGTGCGTACGGCCGCCCTTGCCCTGCCGGCCCTCGAAGTTGCGGTTGGAGGTGGACGCGGAGCGCTCACCCGGGGCCAGCTGGTCGGGGTTCATGCCGAGGCACATCGAGCAGCCCGCGTGCCGCCATTCGGCGCCGGCCTCCTTGAAGACCACGTCCAGGCCCTCGGAGACGGCCTGCAGACCCACCCGGGCGGAGCCCGGGACGACCAGCATCCGTACGCCGTCGGCGACTTTGCGGCCGCGCAGCAGGTCCGCGGCGGCGCGCAGGTCCTCGATGCGGCCGTTGGTGCAGGAGCCTACGAAGACGGTGTCCACCTTGATGGAGCGCAGCGGCTGACCGGCCTCCAACCCCATGTATTCCAGGGCCTTTTCGGCGGCGAGGCGCTCCGAAGCGTCTTCGTACGAAGCCGGGTCGGGGACGTCCGCCGAAAGCGGCGCACCCTGGCCGGGGTTGGTGCCCCAGGTGACGAACGGCGACAGCTCGTCGGCGTTGATGACGACCTCGGCGTCGAAGACCGCGTCCTCGTCGGTGCGCAGCGTCCTCCAGTACTCGACCGCGGCGTCCCAGTCGGCGCCCTCGGGAGCGTGCGGACGGCCCTTGAGGTACGCGAAGGTGGTCTCGTCCGGGGCGATCATGCCCGCGCGGGCGCCGGCCTCGATCGACATGTTGCAGATGGTCATCCGGGCCTCCATCGAGAGCTTCTCGATGGCGGAGCCGCGGTACTCCAGGATGTAGCCCTGGCCGCCGCCGGTGCCGATCTTCGCGATGATCGCCAGGATCAGGTCCTTGGCGGTGACGCCTTCGGGCAGCTCGCCCTCGACGGTGATCGCCATGGTCCGGGGGCGGGCCAGCGGCAGCGTCTGGGTGGCCAGCACGTGCTCGACCTGCGAGGTGCCGATGCCGAAGGCCAGGGCGCCGAACGCGCCGTGCGTGGAGGTGTGGGAGTCACCGCAGACCACGGTCGTACCGGGCTGGGTCAGACCCAGCTGCGGGCCGACGACGTGCACGACGCCCTGCTCGACGTCGCCCAGCGGGTGCAGCCGCACGCCGAACTCCGCGCAGTTCTTGCGCAGCGTCTCCAGCTGGGCGCGGGAGACGGGGTCGGCGATGGGCTTGTCGATGTCGAGGGTCGGGGTGTTGTGGTCCTCGGTGGCGATGGTGAGGTCGAGGCGGCGCACCGGGCGACCGTTCTGGCGCAGCCCGTCGAAGGCCTGCGGGCTGGTCACCTCGTGCAGCAGGTGCAGATCGATGAAGAGGAGGTCGGGCTCGCCCTCGGCGCGCCGGACGACGTGGTCGTCCCAGACCTTCTCCGCGAGTGTCCTACCCATCGCTTTCCCTCCGGCCGGCAAAGGTCCACCGGCCCAACTAGAGATCTTGAGGAAGCGGCCGCCGCACCCTGATGTCGTGATTCCGGACGTCCACCGCCGGGCCCGTTGGTCTGCGGGCCGCTGTGTGATTCCAGGGTGGCGCGTTCCACGGAAAATTGAACTTGCGTTTCACAGAGTGAGACGTGAGTATCGTTGCATGGACAACAGTAGCGGCGTCGGCGTTCTGGACAAGGCGGCCCTCGTCCTGAGCGCTCTGGAGTCCGGTCCGGCCACCCTCGCGGGTCTGGTCGGCGCCACCGGACTGGCACGACCCACGGCTCACCGCCTGGCCGTGGCCTTGGAACACCACCGCATGGTGGCACGCGACATGCAGGGCCGTTTCATTCTCGGCCCGCGCCTCGCGGAGCTCGCGGCGGCGGCGGGCGAGGACCGCCTGCTCGCGACGGCGGGCCCCGTGCTCACCCATCTCCGCGATGTCACCGGCGAGAGCGCACAGCTCTACCGGCGCCAGGGTGACATGCGCATCTGTGTGGCCGCGGCGGAGCGCCTGTCCGGCCTGCGGGACACCGTCCCGGTCGGCTCCACGCTCACGATGAAGGCCGGCTCCTCGGCGCAGATCCTCATGGCCTGGGAGGAGCCCGAGCGCCTGCACCGTGGCCTGCAGGGCGCCCGCTTCACGGCGACGGCCCTGTCGGGCGTACGGCGGCGCGGCTGGGCCCAGTCCATCGGTGAGCGCGAGCCGGGCGTCGCGTCCGTCTCCGCGCCCGTGCGCGGCCCCTCCAACCGCGTCGTGGCCGCCGTGTCCGTCTCCGGCCCCATCGAGCGCCTGACCCGCCACCCGGGCCGTATGCACGCCCAGGCGGTCATCGACGCGGCGGCCCGCCTCTCGGAGGCCCTGCGCCGCTCGGGCTGAGCCGGCGCCGTCCGGGAACGCCGAGGAGGGCCTGCCTCAACGCCGCGGCAGGCCCTCCTCGCTTCCCCTCCCCCTGTTCAGCCGGTCTTCTCGGCCACCGGGTCCTGCCGCGAGCGGTACGAGAACCGGTCCTTCGCGTACCGGCCGCGCTTCTCCAGCGGGATCTGCCCGTGCGCGGCCGCGAGGCCGAACGCCGGCATGTCCCCGTAGATCGCCTCGTACGAGCCCTCCGGCACGACGTACGCCTCGTGCCAGATGCCCACCTGCCCGCGCAGCTTCCCGGTCCGCTCCTTGCGGTTGAGGTTCGCCCAGGCCTTGTGGTGGAAGGCGTCGGGGGCGGACGCGTAGGCGTACAGCTTCTCCTTGGACTCCCAGTACTGCACGATGTAGTACGTGCGCGGCGAAGCCGTCAGCATGACGCGGCTGCGCAGGCCCCGCGCCGGGTCCTTCTCCAGTTCCCGCAGCATCCGGAACATCGCGAGCATCACCGGCAGCCACAGATGAACGGCCCGGAAGCGGTTGATGCGCATGCCGATCAGCAGGACGACGACCTCGCCCTTCGCGTCGGCGGTCGTACGGGACACCATGACGACTTCCCCCTCGTTGGCGAGCAGTGCTATCCAAGAGCCGATGCTTGGATAGTGCCGTTATCCAAGAAGGGGCGCAAGACATGCGGCTCGCCGAATTGAGCAGACGCAGCGGTGTGTCCACCGCGACGATCAAGTACTACCTGCGCGAAGGCCTGTTGCCGCCGGGCCGCCAGGTCAACCCCACGACGGCGGAGTACGACGACGGGCACCTGCGCCGGCTGCGGCTGGTGCGCGCGATGATCCAGGTCGGCGGGATCCCGGTGGCCACGGTCCGGGAGGTGTTGCGCAACGTCGACGACCACGCCCTGGGCCGCACGATCCGGCTGGGCGCGGCCCTGTGGGCGCTGCCGCAGGTACCGGAGCCGGACGAGGACGACGCGTTCGTGCAGGCGGCGCACCGGGAGGTGGACGAGCTGCTGGACCGGCTGGGCTGGTCGAACGCGAAGCTGCTGACGACGATCTCCCCCGCGTACCGCTCCCTGGTGGTGGCGGTGGCCGCGTTCCGCCGGCTCGGCTACACCTGGGGGAATGAACTGCTCATGTCCTACGCCAAGTTGATGCACGACGTGGCCAAACTCGACCTGGACTTCGTGGAGACGCATCCCTCGGAGGCGGAGAAGGTCGAGACGGCGGTGCTCGGCGCGGTGCTGACCGAGCCGATGCTGCAGGCCCTGCGCCGGCTGGCCCAGGAGGAGGAGTCGGCGCGCCGCTACGGCTTCGAGTGACCGGCGCCGGGTACGGCGAAGGCCCCCCACCGAAGTGGGGGGCCTTCCCTGTGCGTACCCCCGACCGGATTCGAACCGGCGCTACCGCCTTGAGAGGGCGGCGTGCTAGGCCGCTACACAACGGGGGCGTGGACTCTGCGTTTCCGCAGGTCCGAGCTGGTCTACCTGGACTCGAACCAAGACTAACTGAACCAGAATCAGTCGTGCTGCCAATTACACCATAGACCAATGATGGTTTAGACCAGTCAGTACCCCCGACCGGATTCGAACCGGCGCTACCGCCTTGAGAGGGCGGCGTGCTAGGCCGCTACACAACGGGGGCCCTAGCGATCCCGACCGAAGTCCGGACCAGTACCCCCGACCGGATTCGAACCGGCGCTACTGCCTTGAGAGGGCAGCGTGCTAGGCCGCTACACAACGGGGGCTTTGCAGATAAGCTCTGCGAGCTGGCCTACCTGGACTCGAACCAAGACTAACTGAACCAGAATCAGTCGTGCTGCCAATTACACCATAGGCCACTGGAACTCAAGCCCCTACGGGGTTCTCGTTCTAGCTTGCTCCTCGGGGCTCCGGCCTTCCGGCCCGCTTCCCTCGGCGCAGGAAGAACATTACCCGAAGGTGGACGGGGCTCCAAAACGGGTATCCGCGCGGACGAGCGCCGGGAGTTCGGCGAGGGTCGAGATCCGGTGCGCGACGACCTCCCCGGCGGCCTGCGCGTATGCCGCCCCGCGGTCGATCCACACGGACAGCAGCCCGGCCTCCGCCGCGCCCCGTCCGTCGATCTCCGGGTGGTCGCCGACGTACGCCACCTGGTGCGGAGGCAGGCCCAGCGCCTCGCAGGCCGCCAGGAAGGCGCCGGCCTCCGGCTTGGAGACGCCCAGCTCGGCGGCGCACAGCACGGCCTCGAAGCGGTCGAGGAGGCCGAGGGTGCGCAGCTTGTGCTCCTGGACCGTGATGCTGGAGTTGGACAGCACCGCGTGCCGGTGGCTGACGGAGAGCGCCTGCAGGGCGGGCAGGACGTCGGGGAACAGGCCCCACGCGGCCTCGTAGTGGACCAGGTAGCGCGCGAACCACGCGTCGGCCTCGCCGTCGGTCAGCTCCCGGCCCACGAAGACCCGGGTGCGGTCGCGGCGCTGTGTGACGAAGTCGACCTCACCGGAGGCGAACCGGGCCCACTGGGCGTCGGTGATCTCCCGCCAGCGCAGCAGGGCCCGCTCCGGGCTGTCGTACCCGGCGAGCAGCCCCTCCGCCGCGAGATGCGCCCGCATGCCCTCCCGGTCCGCGGTCGTGTAGTCGAACAGGGTGTCGTCCACGTCCCAGACCACGGCTCTGATCGTCATGACACCGACGGTAACCGGCACGCGGCCGTGCTGTCCGGCGGACGGTACGACACAGGGGCGGCACCCGGACTCCCGGGTGCCGCCCCTGTGTGTGGCGTTCGTTACGCTGCGAGCTTGGCCAGGGCCGCGTCGATACGGGCCAGCGTCTTCTCCTTGCCCAGGACCTCCAGGGACTCGAAGAGCGGCAGGCCGACGGTGCGGCCGGTGACGGCGACACGGACCGGGGCCTGGGCCTTGCCGAGCTTGAGGCCGTGGGCCTCGCCGGCGGCCAGGACGGCCTCCTTGAGGGACTCGGGCGACGTCCAGTCGGCCGACTCCAGCTTCTCGCGGGCGGTGCGCAGGAGGGCGTCGCTGCCCTCCTTCATCGCCTTCGCCCAGGAAGCCTCGTCGAAGACCGGCTCGGCGAGGAAGAGGAAGTCCACGTTGTCGGTGATCTCCGACAGGACCCTGAGGCGGGTCTGCGCGTGCGGGGCGATGGCCTCCCACTTGGCCGCGTCGAAGTCCTCCGGCGCCCAGGGGGCGAAGGGGGCCCTCAGCCACGGCGCGCAGCGCTCGGTGAACTCCTTCACATCCAGCATGCGGATGTGGTCGGCGTTGATCGCCTCGCACTTCTTCAGGTCGAAGCGCGCCGGGTTGGGGTTCACGTCGGAGATGTCGAACGCGGCGACCATCTCGTCGATCGTGAAGATGTCCTGGTCCGCGGAGAGCGACCAGCCCAGCAGCGACAGGTAGTTGAGCAGGCCCTCGGGCAGGAAGCCCCGCTCGCGGTAGAGGTTCAGGGACGACTGCGGGTCACGCTTGGACAGCTTCTTGTTGCCCTCGCCCATGACGTACGGCAGGTGGCCGAAGGCCGGGGTCTGCTTGGCGATGCCCAGTTCGATCAGCGCCTTGTACAGGGCGATCTGGCGCGGGGTGGAGGAGAGCAGGTCCTCGCCGCGCAGGACGTGGGTGATCTCCATCAGGGCGTCGTCGACCGGGTTGACCAGCGTGTACAGCGGGGCGCCGTTCGCGCGGACGATGCCGTAGTCCGGCACGTTCTCCGGCGTGAAGGTCAGCTCGCCGCGGACCAGGTCGGTGAAGGTGATCGTCTCGTCCGGCATCCGGAAGCGGACGATCGGGGTGCGGCCCTGGGCCTTGTACTCCTCGACCTGCTCGGCGCTCAGGTCACGGCAGTGGCCGTCGTAACCGGAGGGCCTGCCGGCGGCGCGGGCGGCCTCGCGGCGGGTGTCCAGCTCCTCCTGGGAGCAGTAGCAGTGGTAGGCGTGGCCGGCGTCCAGGAGCTTCTGGGCGACATCCGCGTAGATGTCCATGCGCTGCGACTGGCGGTACGGCGCGTGCGGGCCGCCGACCTCGGGGCCCTCGTCCCAGTCGAAGCCGAGCCAGCGCATCGCGTCGAGCAGCTGGTTGTACGACTCCTCGGAGTCGCGGGCCGCGTCGGTGTCCTCGATGCGGAAGACCAGGGTGCCCTGGTGGTGCCGGGCGAACGCCCAGTTGAACAGGGCGGTGCGGACCAGGCCCACGTGCGGGTTACCGGTGGGTGAGGGACAGAAACGAACGCGTACGGGTGAGCCGGGTGCGCTAGCCACGCTTGACAACCTTGTTGGTGAGAGTGCCGATGCCTTCGATGGTGACGGCGACCTCGTCGCCGACGTTCAGGGGGCCGACCCCTGCCGGGGTGCCGGTGAGGATGACGTCGCCGGGGAGCAGGGTCATGGCCTCGGAGATGTTGACGACCAGGTCCTCGATGGGGTGGACCATCTCGCTGGTACGGCCGAGCTGGCGCTGCTGGCCGTTGACCGTGAGCTGGACGGTCAGGTCGTTCGCGCGCTCCAGGTCGAGGTCCGTCTCCACCCAGGGGCCGAGCGGGCAGGAGGTGTCGAAGCCCTTGGCCCGGGCCCACTGCTTCTCGCGGCGCTGGACGTCCCGGGCGGTGACGTCGTTGGCACAGGTGTAGCCGAAGATCACGTCCTTGACCCGCTCGCGCGGCACCTCGCGGCACATGCGGCCGATGACGACGGCCAGCTCGGCCTCGTGGTGCAGTTCCTCGGAGAACGGCGGGTACTGGATGTCGTCGCCGGGACCGATCACCGAGGTGGAGGGCTTGAAGAAGGCGAACGGGGCGTCCGGCACCTCGTTGCTCAGCTCGCGCGCGTGCTCGGCGTAGTTGCGCCCGAACGCCACGACCTTGTTGGGGAGGACCGGCGGGAGCAGCCTGACCTTGCTCAGCGGCACCTTCGTCCCGGACAGCTCGTGGTCCGCGAACGGGATGCCCTTGATGATGTCGAGGACGAGTTCGTCCTGCTTGTCGCCCTCGACCGCGCCGAAGGCGACGTTCCCGTCGATGGAGAACCTGGCGATGCGCACGGGATCCTTGCGCCCCTCACTGAGAACCGGCGTACTGACGCCTCAGGTTAACCGGTCGGACCGCCGGAATTCCGAGTCCGCGGTGCCGTACGGGAAATTTCGGAATTCAGCACAAAAGAGTGAGGCAGGAGCCCGGCGGCCGGGGCCGGGAGGGCGCCGCGCTACTCTCCGGCAGCCGCCGTCGCGCCGACGGGGACGTCCACCAGGATCGTGCGCCGCGGGTTGGCGGTCTGGGCCGGGAGGTCGACGGAGTGCTCCGGCAGCTCGGGCGTGTGCAGGTCGCCGGTGTCCTTCAGATGCGCCAGGGTGGTGCGTCGCGGGTTGGCGATCTTGTGGAACATCATCGTCGTCTTCACGGTGGTACGAGTCCTCTACAGAAGCGTCTCTCTTGTAAAGCGTCAGGCTAAACATCCGATTCCCCGCCCACGGCGCCAACCACCCAGGACGTTCATGTGAGTTTGCTCACGACCTCGCGGACAAACCGGTCAAAGCTGACCCGCAACGTGCCCCAGCGAAACGGACATTGACCCCCTGAAGCCATCATTCCGCTCCTGATCATGGCGACTGGGACACCCCGCACCGAGCGACAACTCGCAGAGAAACGCCCGTTTTGGCCGGGATCAGCCTCCACGGCTGGTAACCCGGCACTCACACCGGGTCACGGAGGTCACAGCTCGGGACACGGACCTTGTTGGAGATCCGGCACTGTGCTGGAATTCCACGGACCGCCGCGGGGATCGAGCCGGCGCACCGGGCGCGACGCAGCGCCGAACGGCGGCGAGATCAGGGGGGAGCCAGCGCCGGTCACTCAAGACCACCCGGAGGGCGTTTTCAGGGCGCTCTCCACAACGCCGACACCGTGTCCCTCCGTTCAGCGGAGGGGTGCCTGGTCCAGAGGTTGCGACGCTAGTGCAGGGACGTTTCAAGAGGGATGGCAGCGCTTCGGCGGAGCCGGAGTCGCACGACGGGACTGGCCCCATGAAGGGCAGCTCCTCGCCCCAGCACGCCCAGAACCCGGGCCAGGCCCCGTCCGGGGACGGCGGCGAGCGCAGCGGACGCCCCGGCGTGTCGGCCCCGTCGGCCGCCACGGGCGGCTCCGGGACCGGCCCCGTGCCGGACGTGAAGCCCCCCAAGGGCCCCACCGGCCCCGGCTCACGCATGGCCCTGCGCAACTGGCGCATCTCCACGCGTCTGGTCTCGCTGCTGGCGCTCCCCGTCATCGCGGCCACCTCGCTGGGCGCGCTGCGCATCAGCGACAACATGGACGACATCCAGCAGCTCGACAACATGAAGCTGCTGACGGACATGACCAAGCAGGCCACCGAGCTGGCCATGGCCCTCCAGGACGAGCGCGACCAGTCCGCCGGTCCCCTGGCGCACGGCCTGTCGCAGACCGACTACACGGTCAAGGGCTACGAGGAGAAGACCGACCGGGCCCGCGAGAACTTCCTCAACGCCTCCGAGCAGATCGACGCGGCCAGCAGGGACGGCAACCTCCAGGGCGTCCGCGACGCGCTCGTCGGCCTCGCCAACCAGCTGGACGACCTGGCCAAGATCCGCAAGACGGCCTACCGGTCGCAGGGCAACTCGACGCAGACGGTCGAGTCCTACCACCGGCTGATCACCCAGCTGATCGGCCTGTCCCAGGACATGGCCGAGGCGTCCAGCAACCCGGAGATGATCTCGCGCACCCGCGCCCTGGCGGCCTTCTCCACCGCCAAGGAGTACGCGTCGGTGCAGCGCGCCACGATCGCCGCCGCACTGCCCGCGACCACGGACAAGAAGGGCGACCTCTCCGAGAACGACCGCCTGTACGGCCAGTCTGCGTACGAGAGCGAGAACTCGGAAATCGCGATCTTCCGGAAGATCTACGCCAACAACAACGCCGAGGAACTCCTCAAGCCGATCGACGAGGGCAACCCGACGATCCAGTCCGCGGACACCTACGCCAAGCGCGTCTTCGACTCCCGCGACGGCATCCAGAGCATGAACAGCCGGTCCTACAAGGACTGGGTGGACGACAGCTCGACCAAGATCGACCAGATGAAGAAGATCGAGCACACGCTGCTCGAGCAGATGGAGCAGAAGGCCCGCGAGCTCAAGAGCGCCACCCAGCAGGACGCCATCATCTCCGGTGCGCTGATCCTGATCGTGCTCGGCGTGTCGCTCGTCGGCGCCTTCGTCGTGGCCCGCTCGATGATCCGCTCGCTGCGCCGGCTGCAGGAGACCGCGACCAAGGTCGCCCAGGAACGCCTGCCCGAGCTGGTCAAGCAACTGTCGGAGTCCGACCCGCAGGACGTCGACACCTCGGTGGAGTCGGTCGGTGTGCACTCCCGGGACGAGATCGGCCAGGTGGCCGCGGCCTTCGACGACGTGCACCGCGAGGCGGTCCGCCTCGCCGCCGAGCAGGCCCTTCTGCGGGGCAACGTCAACGCGATGTTCACCAACCTCTCGCGCCGCTCGCAGGGTCTCATCCAGCGCCAGCTGTCGCTGATCTCCGAACTGGAGTCCCGCGAGGCCGACCCGGACCAGCTGTCCTCGCTGTTCAAGCTGGACCACCTCGCCACGCGTATGCGCCGTAACGGTGAGAACCTCCTCGTTCTCGCGGGTGAAGAGCCCGGCCGCCGCTGGACCCGTCCGGTCCCGCTGGTCGACGTGCTCCGCGCCGCCGCGTCCGAGGTGGAGCAGTACGAGCGCATCGAACTGGCCGCCGTCCCGACCACCGAGGTCGCCGGCCGGGTCGTCAACGACCTCGTGCACCTGCTCGCCGAGCTGCTCGAGAACGCGACCTCGTTCTCCTCGCCGCAGACCAAGGTCAAGGTCACCGGTCACGCGCTGCCCGACGGCCGTGTGCTGATCGAGATCCACGACACCGGTATCGGCCTGTCCCCCGAGGACCTCGCGGCGATCAACGAGCGGCTCGCCTCGCCGCCCACCGTGGACGTCTCCGTCTCCCGCCGCATGGGCCTGTTCGTGGTCGGTCGTCTGTCGCAGCGGCACGGCATCCGCATCCAGCTGCGCCCGTCCGACTCCGGTGGTACGACCGCGCTGGTCATGCTGCCCGTGGATGTCGCCCAGGGCGGCAAGAAGCCCACTCCGGGCAAGCCGGGCGGACCCGGCGGAACCGGTGGTCCCGCAGCCGCGCAGGCCGCCGCCGGCGCAGCCGCGGCGCGCCGCGCGAACGCCGGCCAGGGCGGTGCCCTCGGCGGTGCTCCGGCCGGTGGCGGTCTGCTCGGCGGCGGTCCCGCCCCGCGCGGCCAGGTCGGCGCCGGCCAGGGTCCCCGGGCCGCGCTGCCCGGCACGGGCCAGGGCGGCCGTCCCGGTGCGCGTGGTCCCCAGGGCGGTCCCGGTGGTCCGCAGCAGGGCCGGCCGATGCCCGCGGGTGCCGGTGCGGGCGGCTTCGGCGGCCAGGCGCCCGGCGCTCCGCAGGGCCATGGAGCGCCGTACCCGTGACCTCCTGAAGCGCCTGGCGACGGGCCTGCCCGATCTGCGCTCCCCCGTCGTGGCCCTGTCCACCACGGAGAGGTTCGT
>NZ_JBSFKD010000011.1:0-23153 GCF_053598395.1 Streptomyces sp. NPDC001135
GGAGAGCAGATAACCGTGGGCGCAGTGCAGTTCCAGCAGGTCGAAGCCGGCGCGGGCGGCCCGCCACGCGGCGGCGGTGAACTGCTCGCGGATCCATGACCAGGTCGAGGAGCCGGGTGGCGCGTGTCCGCCAGTCGTCGTGCGGGTCCAGCTGCCACAGGCCCGCGATGGCGAGGAGGAAGTCGTCCGCGGTGACTCCCGGCCGGATCGTGCCGGCTTCGTCGTTGGCGCGCAGCAGGAGTTCCGCGGCGGCCGTCACCGGCGTGGGGGGCGGCTTCCCGGGGCCGCCCGGTGCGCTGGTGGCCTGCCGGATCGCCTCGGCCAGTCCGGCCTTGGTCATGGCGAACTCGGAGAGCCGGTCCATCCAGGCACGCAGGGCCTGTTCGGGTGCCCGGGTGCGGAGGAGATGGGCCGCGGCGTCGGCGACCTGCTGCATCTCGTGGCGGTAGATCTCGAGGACGAGTGATTCCCGGTTGGGGAAGTTCCGGTAGAAGGTGCCCTGTCCGACACCGGCCTTCTTGGCGATGGCGCTGAGCGGGGCGTCCGCGCAGCGCGACAGTTCCGTGACCGCCACGTCCAGGATGCGCTCGCGGTTGCGCTGTGCGTCCGAGCGCCGGGGTGATTCCTTGTGCTGCGGCACTCGTTCCTCCTCGAGGGTCGTGGCCGAACCTCGCCCTTGCTAAGCGGACAGCTGTCCGTTACGTTTCCAGATAGCGGACAGTTGTCCGGTTGTCCCCACCATAGCCGCGGACGCCGTCCCACGGCAGTCGCAGGCCGCCCGGGGTTCCGTCCCCGCACCCCGCCCACCCGCGCCGGCCGAACCCCTCCCGGCCTCCCTGGAAACGCGAAAGAAGCAGCTCATGGCCTCATCGACGTCCAGTGTCATCACTCTGAGGATCAACGGCGAGAAGTACACACTGCCCGTCGACCACCGCACCACCCTGCTCGACGCACTGCGTGAGCGCCTCGATCTGACCGGCACCAAAAAGGGCTGTGACCAGGGGCAATGTGGCGCCTGTACGGTCCTGCTGGACGGTCGCCGGGCCGTCGCCTGCCTGCAACTGGCCGTGGCAGCCGAGGGCCGTGAGATCACCACCATCGAAGGCGTGGCCGACGGCGACCGGTTGCACCCCGTCCAGCAGGCCTTCCTCGACCTGGACGGCTTCCAGTGCGGTTACTGCACGCCTGGACAGATCTGTTCGGCGATCGGGGTGATCGAGGAACACGCGGCGGGCTGGCCGAGCGCCGTCACCGACGACGTCCGGCCCGAAGCGGGGCCACCACCCCTGACGGCCGACGAGATCCGGGAGCGGATGAGCGGCAACCTGTGCCGTTGCGGCGCGTACGTCTCCATCGTCGAGGCGGTGGCCCGGGCCGCCGAGGAAGCGGCGGCCAAGGGGCGCACGACCCCCATGGCGGGTGCGGAAGAGGTGGCGGCATGAAGGAGTTCGCCTATCAGCGGGCGTCCGACGTGGCCGGTGCCGTCGCGTTGCTCGGCGCCGATCCGCACACCCGATTCCTCGGCGGCGGCACCAACCTCGTCGACCTCATGAAGACCGGTGTCGAGCGGCCCGCCCGGCTCGTCGACATCCGCGAACTCCCGCTCGACAGCGTCGAGTCGACCCCGCAGGGCGGTCTGCGTATCGGTGCCACCGTCACCAACGGCGACCTGGCCGCCCACCCCGAGGTCCGGCGCCGCTACCCGGCGCTGGCGCAGGCGGTCCTGGCCGGCGCGTCCGGGCAGCTGCGCAACATGGCCACGGTCGGCGGGAACCTGCTGCAGCGCACCCGCTGCGGCTACTTCACCGACGTCACCAAGCCCTGCAACAAGCGTGTCCCCGGCAGCGGTTGCCCCGCGGTCGAGGGTGAGCACCACAACCACGCGATCCTGGGCGCGTCCGGCCACTGCGTGGCCGTACACCCCTCGGACATGGCCGTGGCCCTGAGCGCGTTCGACGCCGTCGTCCACTTCGAAACGGCCGAGGGGCCGGGGGAGTCGCCGCTCGACGCGTTCTACCTGCCCGTCGGTGACACCCCGCACCGCGAGACCGCCCTGCCGCAGGGCGCGCTGATCACCGGCATCTCGCTGCCGCCCGCCCCGGTCGCCGCCACCTCCCGCTACCGCAAGGTGCGCGAGCGTGCCTCGTACGCGTTCGCCATCGGCTCGGTCGCCGCCGCGCTCGACGTCCGGGACGGCGTCGTCCGCGACGCCCGCCTGGCCTTCGGCGCCGTCGCCTCGCGTCCATGGCGGGCCGTCGCCGCCGAACGGGTGCTGACCGGTGCGACGGCCGACGCCGCGACGTACGCCGCCGCGGCGGACGCCGAGCTGGCGGCGGCCCGGCCGCTGCCGCACAACGGATACAAGGTGGACCTCATGCGCAACCTCGTGGTGGCCGTCCTGTCCGAACTCGCCGAGGAGTCCGCCCGATGACCACCGCAACCACCGGAACACGCACCCGCACACCCTCCGTCGGCACCGCCCACACCCGCGTCGAGGGCAGGGACAAGGTCACCGGAGCAGCGCGCTACGCGGGCGAGGTGCCCTTCGCCGACCTCGCCCACGGCTGGCTGGTGCTGTCCACGGTCGCCCGCGGCCGTATCCGCGCCCTCGACACCGACCCCGTCCTCGCCATGCCGGGTGTTCTCGCCGTCCTGGACCACCGCAACGCCCCACGCGTCAACACCGACTACACCGGCCTGCTGGGCACGCGTCCGGACCCGACCTGCGCGGTCTTCCAGCACGACCGCGTGCCCCACCTCGGCTGGCCGGTGGCCCTGGTCGTCGCCGAGACGTCCGAGGAGGCCAGGGAGGCCGCCGAAGCCCTCGTGGTGCACTACGAACAGGAGCCCCACGACACCGACTTCACCGGCGAGCACCCCGACGCCCACCCGGTGGACGGCCACATGCCCGCCGTGACGGAGAAGGGCGACCTCGACGCCGAACTGGCCGCCTCGGCCGTCGTCCTGGACGCCGAGTACACCACGCCCGAAGAGCACCACAACCCGATGGAGCCGCACGCGGCGACCGCCCGCTGGGACGGCGGCCGGCTCGAGGTGATCGACTCCAACCAGGGCGCCACCTGGGTCGTCGGCGAACTCGCGAACCTCTTCTCGCTCGACCCTGCCTCGGTGCGCGTACGCTCCGAACACGTCGGCGGCGGCTTCGGCAGCAAGGGCCCCCGCGCCCACCAGGTGGCCGCCGTGATGGCCGCGACCGTTCTTCAGCGGCCCGTGCGCGTGGTCCTGACCCGCCGCCAGATGTTCTCGCTGACCGGATACCGCAGCCCCACCACCCAGCGCGTCCGGCTCGGCGCCGACGCCGACGGACGGCTGCGCGCACTGGAGCACCGCTCGGTCAGCGTCACCTCCACCGTGCACGAGTTCGTCGAGCCGAGCGCCGGGGTGGCCCGGGTGATGTACGACGCCGACGCCCACCACACCGCCAACCGCGTCGTACGGCTCGACGTGCCGACCCCGACGTGGATGCGTGCCCCGGGTGAGGCGCCCGGCTCCTTCGCGCTGGAGGCGGCGCTCGACGAACTCGCCGAGCAGTGCGGGATCGACCCGATCGAGCTGCGTCTGCGCAACGAACCCGACAAGGGTCCGGTCTCCGGCCTCCCCTTCGCCGGCCGTAATCTGGCCGCCTGCTTCCGGGAGGGCGCCCGCAGATTCGGCTGGGCGGACCGGGACCCGCGCCCCGGGCTGCGCCGGGACGGTCGCTGGCTGCTCGGTACCGGTACGGCGGCGGCCTCCTTCCCCTCGGGCGCCGCACCGTCCACCGCGACGGCGACCGCGCTCCCGGACGGCACGTTCACCGTCCGGATCTCCGCGGCCGACATCGGCACCGGGGCCCGTACGGCACTCACCCTGGTCGCCGCGGACGCACTCCAGGTGCCGCCGGAGCGCGTCCTGGTGCGCATCGGTGACAGCGACTTCGGCCCGGCGATGATCGCGGGCGGCTCGATGGGCACCCGCTCCTGGTCCTGGGCCGTCACGGCCGCGGCCGGCGAACTGCGCGAACGGCTGGCCCTCGGTGCCGACATCCCCGCGGAGGGCATCACGGTACGGTCCGACACCGCCGCCGCCATCGGTGCCCTCGCCCCCGCCGAACGGCACTCCTTCGGCGCGCAGTTCGCCGAGGTCGCCGTGGACCCCGCCACCGGCGAGGTGCGGGTGCGGCGGATGCTCGGCGTCTTCGCCGCGGGCCGGATCGTCAACCCGCTCACCGCACGCAACCAGCTCCGGGGCGGCATGATCTGGGGCATCTCCATGGCCCTGCACGAGGAGGCCGTACGGGACCGCGCCTCGGGCGGGGTCGTCGGCGCCGACCTCGCGGGCTACCACGTGGCGACGCACGCCGACGTACCCGCCGTGGAAGCCGACTGGATCGACGACGCCGACCCGAACGACCCGGTCGGGATCAAGGGCATCGGCGAGATCGGCGTCGTCGGCGCCGCGGCCGCCGTCGCCAACGCCGTCTGGCACGCGACCGGTGTACGCCACCGCAGTCTGCCCATCCGCCCCGACCGCATCCTGTCGGCCGCCGCGGAGGCGCCGGATGCTTGACCTCGCCGAGGAACTGCACCGCTGGAGCGAGGAGGGCCGGGAGTTCGCCGTGGCCACGGTGGTGGCCGTCGGCGGCAGTGCGCCCCGCGGTCCCGGCGCCGCCCTCGCCGTCGACCGCCAGGGCACCGTCATCGGCTCGGTCTCCGGCGGCTGTGTCGAGGGCGCGGTGTACGACCTGTGCCTCGAGTCGCTGAAGACCGGTGAAAGCGTGCTCCAGCGGTTCGGCTACAGCGACGAGGACGCCTTCGCCGTGGGGCTGACCTGCGGCGGGACGATCGAGGTACTGGTCACGCCCGTGGCCGGGCAGACCGGGACGGTCCTGGCGTCGGCCCTGTCGGCCGCCGCGCGGAACGAGCCGACGGCCCTCGCCCGGGTCGCCCGGGGCCCGGCCGAACTCCTCGGCCGGGCCCTGCTGGTCGGCCCCGACGGCAGCCACGAGGGCGGCCTCGGCGGCCATCCGGACCTGGACCGGACGGTGGCGGCCGAGGCCCGGGCCCTGCTGGAGGCGGGCCGTACCGGCACGGTGGACGTCCCGGCGAGCGGAGCGGGACGGGGGTCCCCGCGGACGGAGTCGGGGGGAGGCTTCCCCTGCCCCGGCGGCCTCACCCTGCTGGTCGAGTCGAACGTGCCGCCGCCCCGCATGATCGTCTTCGGTGCGATCGACTTCGCGGCGGCGCTGGCACGGGCGGGAAAGTTCCTCGGCTACCACGTGACCGTGTGCGACGCCCGTCCCGTCTTCGCCACGCGGGCCCGCTTCCCCGACGCCGACGAGGTGGTGGTCGACTGGCCGCACCGCTACCTGCGGCGCACCGGCACCGACGCCCGTACGGTCCTGTGCGTGCTCACCCACGACGCGAAGTTCGACGTCCCCCTGCTGAAGGAGGCCCTGCGCAGGCCGGCGGCGTTCGTCGGCGCGATGGGCTCACGCCGCACGCACGAGGACCGCAACCGGCGGCTGCGGGCGGAAGGCGTGAGCGAACGGGAACTGGCCCGGCTGCGCTCACCGATCGGCCTCGACCTGGGCGCCCGGACTCCGGAGGAGACCGCCCTGTCGATCGTGGCGGAGATCGTCGCAGCCCGGCGGGGCGGCACGGGCGTTCCCCTCACCGGTTCCGGGACGCCGATCCATCGCGGGAGTATAATATTCAGCACCTGATGAATTACTGCTCTCCCGAAGGGCAGAACCGCCATGGAACACAGGGAACACACCACCTGCTGTGTGGTGGGCGGCGGCCCCGCGGGCATGGTGCTCGCCCTGTTGCTGGCCCGGGCCGGCGTCGAGGTGACGGTCCTGGAGAAGCACGGCGACTTCCTGCGCGACTTTCGCGGCGACACCGTCCACCCGTCCACGCTGGCGCTGCTGGACGACCTGGGCCTGGCCGAGCGCTTCGCCCGGCTGCCGCAGCGCCGCGTACGCACCGTCCAGCTGCCGATCGGAGCCGGCCGCTCGCCGGTCACGGTCGCGGACCTCACGGTGCTGCGGGGTCCCTACAACTATGTGGCGATGGTGCCCCAGTGGGACCTGCTGGACCTGCTCGCGGACGAGGCCCGGCGCGAGCCGCCCTTCCGGCTGCGCATGAACACCGAGGCGACCGACTTCCTGATCGAATCCGGGCGGGTGACCGGGGTGCGCTACCGCACCTCCGACGGCCGCACCGGGGAGTTGCGCGCCGTCCTCACCGTCGCCTGCGACGGCCGGGGGTCACTGGCCCGTGCCCGGCCGGAACTGGGACTGCACGGCTTCGCCTGCCCGATGGACGCCTGGTGGTTCCGGCTGCCGCGCAAGGAGGGCGACCCGCAGGGACTCGTCGGCGCCGCCGGTGACCGCTTCCTGACGGCGATGATCGACCGCGGCGACTACTGGCAGTGCGCCGGGCTCATCCCCAAGGGAACGGACGCCCGGCGCCGCGCCGCCGGCCTCGACCGCTTCCTGGCCGAGTTCGCCGCCGCCGCTCCCTGGATGGCCGACCGCGTGCACGCCGTGCGCTCGTGGGACGAGGTCAAGCTCCTCGACGTGCGCCTGGACCGGCTGCGCCGCTGGCACCGCCCCGGCCTGCTGTGCATCGGCGACGCCGCGCACGCGATGTCCCCGGTCTTCGGCATCGGCATCAACCTCGCGGTGCAGGACGCCGTGGCCGCCGCCCGCTTCCTCACCGAGCCGCTGCGCCGCGGCATCGTGGGCCTGCGCGACGTGCACCGGGTGCAGCGCCGCCGCCGGCCCACCACGGTCGCCACCCAGGCCCTCCAGCGGACGGCCCACGCCCGCTTCATCGCACCCGTCCTGCAGGGCCGGCCGCCCCTCGGGAGCGCGGACCGGGCCCGGCGCGTCGCGCGTCTGCTCGCCGAGTCGCGGTGGATCCGACGGCTGCCCGCGTACTTCGTCGCCTACGGCGCACTCCGGGAACGCCCACCCGCCGCGGCCGTCCGGTAGTGCAGCCGCAGGATGCCTCCACAAAAGGGGTCCCGCACATCATTGACTTGACAAGAGTTGTCGCGACAACGATGCTGTTCGGTGTGAAGACGACGAGCGGACTCCACGACCACCTCGGCTACTGGCTCCGTCGCCTGTCCGACGAGGTCCACAGCCGGTTCGAGGCCGAACTCGGCCGGCATGACGTCACCGTCTCCCAGTGGGGCGTGATGGTCAGCGTGTTCCACGGCCACGACACCACCAAGGCCGTGGCCGTGCACATGGACATCGATCCGGGAGCCGTCTCCCGCCTGGTGGACCGCCTCGCCGTCAAGGGCCTCGTCCGCCGCGAGCCCGACCCCGCCTCCCGGCGCACGGTCCGGCTCGTACTGACCGGCCAGGGCCGGGCCCTCGTGCCGGTACTGGCGGAACTGGCCGACCGCAACGACGCCCACTTCTTCGGCTCGCTGGAGGCCGGCCGGCGCCGGCAGCTGGAGGAATGGATCCGGCGCTTGGTGGGAGAGGCCCACCCCGCGGCACCATCCGACGAACCCTGAGAGAAGCACACCGTGAGCATCAGCGCATCCGTCACCAAGACCATCGGCGTCGACCGCCCGTGCGAGCAGGTCTTCGCCTTCCTCGCGGACCCCGCGAACTGGCCCCGGTGGGCCGTGGTCAACGTCCGGTCCATCGAGCCCACCGACGACCCCGGCTGGTGGCGCATGTCCACCCCGCTGGGCCCGGCCAGGCTGCGCCTGCGTGCCAACGCCGAGTACGGCATCCTCGACCACGACTACGTCGACGACACCGCCTCCTGGCAGGTACCGGCCCGCGTGGTCCCCAACGGCGAGGGCGCCGAGTTCATGATCACCTTCCATCGGCCGCCGTCGCTCACCGACTCCGAGTTCACGCAGCAGACCGACCTGGTCGACACCGAACTCGCCGCCCTCAAGAAGGTCCTGGAGGGCGGCGCGGCAGGCGTCACAGCATGACGTGCTTGACCTGCGTGTAGTCCAGCAGTCCGGCGAGGGAGAGATCGCTGCCGTAACCCGAGTGGCCCACGCCCCCGTGCGGCATCTCCGAGACCGTCGTGCCGTGGGTGTTGACCCAGACGATGCCGGTGCGCAGCGCCCGGCTCGCGCGCATGGCCCGGTCGTGGTCGCGGGTCCAGACACTCGCGGCCAGCCCCTGGGGAACCCCGTTCGCCAGCCGGAACGCCTCGGTCTCGTCGGTGAAGGGCTGGACGGTGACGACCGGCCCGAACACCTCGCTCTGCACGATCTCGTCCTCCTGCCGGACCCCGGCGACCACCGTCGCGGCGTGGAAGCAGCCGGGGCGGTCCAGGGGTCTGCCGCCGGCGACCACCTCGGCGTGGCGCGGTAGGCGGGCCAACAGACCTGTGACGGAGGTGAGTTGAGCCGGGCTGGTGAGAGGCCCGAAGTCGGCGCGTTCGTCGTCGGGGCCTCCGGGTCGGCGCCCTGCGGCTTGTTCGGCGAAGGCGGCCAGAAAGGTGTCGTGGATCCGGCCGTCGACGAGGATCCTGGTGGCCGCCGTGCAGTCCTGTCCCGCGTTGTAGAAGGCCAGCGAGGACAACTGCGCGACCGCGTCCTCGAGATCGGCGTCCTTGTGGATCAGCACCGGTGCGTTGCCGCCGAGTTCCAGGTGCAGCCGCTTGAGATCGGCCGCCGCGGCGGTGGCGATCTCCTGCCCGGCGCGCACACTGCCCGTGACGGCCACCAGCCGGACGAACGGATGGGACACCAGCGAGCGCCCGGTGTCACGGTCGCCGCACACGACGTTGAGCACACCGGCCGGCAGGTGCTCGGCGGCCAGCCGGGCCAGGAGCACGGCTGAGGACGGCGTGGTGTCGGACGGTTTGAGCACGACCGTGTTCCCGGCGGCGAGAGCCGGAGCGATCTTCCACACGGCCATCATCAGCGGATAGTTCCACGGGGTGATCTGGGCGCAGACTCCGACCGGCTCGCGGCGCAGCACGGAGGTGCGGCCCGGCGTGTACTCGGCTGCCGCGGCGCCCGGCAGATTCCGGGCGGCCCCGGCGAAGTACCGCAGCACGTCCACGACCGCGGGCAGTTCGTCCATGAGGAACAGCACCCGGGGCTTGCCCGTGTCGGTCACCTCGGCGTCCGCCACCGCGTCGGCCTGCCGCTCCAGGGAGTCGGCGATACGCAGCAGGGCCGTCTGCCGCTGTGCGGGCGTCGTGGCCGACCAGCCGTCGAAGGCCCGTTGAGCCGCCCGGCAGGCCGCGTCCACGTCCTCGCCCCCGGAGAGCGGGGCCAGCCCGTGCTGGAGTCCGCTCGCGGGGTCGATCAGTCGCAGGGTGGCCCCGGAGGCGGCCGGGACGTCCTGGCCGCCGATGTGGTTCAGCAGCGTGGTGAGGCGGTCGGTGTCAGCCACGGCGCAGTGCCTCCTCGGCGGCGGCGCGGCCGGTGCGGACCGCGCCTTCCATGTATCCGGCGACCCACTGGTCGGAGCCGCAGACGTAGAACGGCGGTTCATGCGTGCCGTGCAGCGGGCCGACCGCCGTCACCTCGCCCGGCGGCCACTGGGTGACATAGCCCTGGGTCCACGGGTCGGTGCCCCACAGCCGCAGATGACAGGCGGCCGGCCGCAGTGCCTCGTCGCCGAACAGCGCGGCCATCTCGGCGAGCAGCTCCGGCGTGCGCAGATGGGGCGGGGTGCCCAGCAGCACGCCGTAGCGCTCGGGCGGGATCAGCGCCGACAGCACGCCCTCGTGCTGCGGCCAGGTGCTGCCCAGGACCCCTTCCGTCTCGGACAGGCCGTTCAGGCCGTCGGCGCGCCAGAAGGGACGGTCGTACACGGCGGCGAACTTGGCGGCCGTCGCCTGCCGCTGCCGGTGCAGCGAGGCCAGGCGGGCGTCGCTCACACCGGTGACGGCGACCGACCGCAGCGGTCCCACCGGCAGGGCGCTCACCACGGCCGCCGCGGTGAGGACCTCACCCGTGACCAGCCGCACGGCGCAGTGTCCGGGGCGGACGTCCAGCGTGGCGACGGGCGAGCCGAGGCGGATGCGCGGGCCCAGCTCGTGTCCCATGACCTCGGCGAGGGTGGCGGAGCCCGCCGCGAGCCGCAGCCCCTCCCAGGCGTCGTAGTCGTAGTCGCCGGTGCCCGGGACCGCCGCGCTCTTGCGCAGCGCGGCCAGCAGCGAGATCCGCTCGTACGATCCGCCCGCCAGGGCCAGTTGGCCGATGTCCCACAGCCGTACCACGGCCGGTGCGGCGTGGCGGGAGCGCAGCCAGCCGGCCACGGACAGCCGGTCCAGGGCGTCCGCCGCGGGATGCGACCAGGGGTCCTCGGGGTCGACCGTGGCGGCGAGTTCGCCGAACTCCTTGCTCAGCTGCTGGTGCTGGGCCATGTCGCCGGGGCCGAACCAGTGCGGCGGGTCGCCCGCCGAGAGACCCTCGGGGGTGGCACGGGTCATGCGGCCGGGTTCGGCGACGTAGCTGGGCACGAGTTCCAGGCCGAGCTCCCCGGCCAGCCGCAGATAGGCGGTGTGGGCGTGGCCGACCACTTCGCCGCCCAGCTGCACGGTGCGGCCGTCGGGGGTGCGGGTCTGCTCGACCCGGCCGCCGACGCGGTCCCGCGCCTCCAGGACGAGTACGTCGGTGCCCGCGGCGGCGAGGTCCCGGGCGGCGGCGAGGCCGGCGAGCCCCGCCCCGAGCACGATCACGTCGTGATGCATCGGTTTCGCTCTCCTGTACGGGGTGTCAGGCCAGGACCAGGCAGTGTTCGGGCCGCCAGCCGAACTCCACCGTCTCGCCACCGCTCCAGCGGTCCTCCATGCGGGCGCGGGCCGTGTTCTGCTCCAGCACGGACAGCGTGACGCCGGGGGCGAGCTCGATCAGGTACGTGGTGGTCGGGCCGCTGTAGACGGTCTCGCGGATCACTCCGCTCAGCATCGACATGCCCGGTTCGAAGTCCGACAGCCAGATCTTCTCGGGGCGTACGGAGACGCTGACGGCGGTGCCGTCCGCGATGCCGGGCCGTGCGCCGACCGGCAGGGCGGGACCGCCGTCCAGGGCGACCTCACCGCCCCGGTAGGTGCCGCCCATCAGGTTCGAGGTGCCCATGAAGGACGCCACGAACCGGCTGGCCGGATGCTCGTAGACGTCCTCGGGGGTGCCGCACTGCTCGACGCGGCCCTCGTTCATCACGGCGATCCGGTCGGACATGGTCAGCGCCTCGTCCTGGTCGTGGGTGACGAAGACGAACGTGATGCCGACCTCGCGCTGGATCTGCTTGAGTTCGACCTGCATCTGCCGGCGCAGCTTCAGGTCCAGGGCGGCCAGCGGCTCGTCCAGGAGCAGTACGGCCGGACGGTTGACGAGCGCTCGGGCGAGGGCGACGCGCTGGCGCTGGCCGCCGGAGAGGGTACGGGGCTTGCGGTCGGCGAGGCCGGAGAGCTGGACCAGCTCCAGCATCTCGCCGACCCGCTGGCGGAGCTCGGCCTTGGCGACGCCCGTGCGCTTGAGGCCGAAGCCGACGTTGTCGGCGACGCTCAGATGGTCGAACAGCGCGTAGCTCTGAAAGACGGTGTTGACGTTGCGCTTGTTCGGCGGCAGCGCCGTCACGTCCTCACCGGCGAGCAGCACCGCACCCTCGGTCGGGTCGCTGAACCCGCCGATCATGCGCAGTGAGGTGGTCTTGCCGCAGCCGGAGGGGCCCAGCAGGGAGAAGAAGTGGCCGGCCTCGATGTCGAGGTCGAGACGGTGGACGGCGTAGGAGTCCCCGAACTGCTTGGAGACGCCGTCGAGCCGGACGGCGGGGGTCGCGTCCATGGATCACTCTCCGGAGAGGATGTCGAGGCCGCCGCGGCGGCCGAAGAGGCGCGGGAGGAACAGGGCCAGCGCGATCAGGCAGATGGATCCCGCGAGCATCAGCGTGCCGACTGCGTTGATGGTGGGCTGCAGCCCGAAGCGGATCGCGGAGTAGATCCGCACCGACAGTGGCTGGGGGTCGACACCGGTGGTGAAGTAGGCGAGGACGAAGTCGTCGAAGACGAGTGCGAAGATCAGCACGGCCGAGGCGAGCACGGCGGGCAGCAGGGCCGGCAGGGTCACCAGGCGGACCGCCTGCCAGCGGGTGGCGCCCAGGTCCATCGCGGCCTCCTCCACCTCCGGGTTCAGCGCCGCGACCCGGGAGCGCAGGATGACGGTGACGTAGGAGATGGAGAAGGTGATCTCCGAGAGCATCACCGTGCCGGTCGACAGGGCCACGCCCAGGCCCTTGAACAGCAGCATCGAGGCCACGCCCGTGACGATCTCCGGCGTGATCAGCGGCACCAGCATGATCAGGCCCGCCAGCGAACCGAGCCGGGTGCGGCAGCGCACCAGACCGAGCGCGAGCGCCACGCCGAGGACGACCGAACCGGCCATCGCCACCAGGGAGATGCGCAGACTGGTCCCCAGGGACGAGATCAGTACGTCGTCGTGGACGAAGGCGCGGTACCAGCGCAGGCTGAACCCGCCGAACACGGTCAGCGACTTCTTGGAGTTGAAGGAGAACAGGGCCACCACGGCGATGGGCAGGTAGAGCAGGGCGAAGAACAGCCCGGTGACGGCGATCAGGATCCGCGGTCTGCGGTCGGCGCGCCCGCGACGGGTGCGGGTCCGGGCCGCCGGGCGCGCGGGAGCGGTGGAGGAGGGCAGGCGCAGCAGGGTCATCGGCGGGCCTCCGCCTCGTCCTTGCGGGTGCGCCGCAGATAGCCGAACATCCCGACCAGCAGCACCAGCATCAGCAGCATGGTGAGCGCGGAGCCCAGTGGCCAGTTCTGGCCCTGGAAGAACTTGTCCTGGATGAGGTTGCCGATCATGATCTGGTCCGGTCCTCCCATGAGCTGCGCGCTGACGAAGTCGCCCATGGCGGGCAGGAAGACCAGGACGAGCCCGGCCGCCGCGCCCTGCCGGGTGGCGGGCAGGGTGACGAAGAAGAAGGTGCGGACGGGGCCGCCGTACAGGTCGCGGCCGGCCTCGACGAGGGAGACGTCCAGGCGTTCCAGGGCCGCGTACAAGGGGATGATCATGAAGACGACGAAGCCGTAGACGAGCCCGGCGACCACACCCGCACCCGTGTTGAGGATCTTCGTGCTGCCGTCGGCCAGTCCGACGGCGCGCAGGGCGCGCAGCACCGGTCCGTCGTCGGAGAGGACCACCGACCACCCGTACATGCGGACCAGGTAGTTGGCGAAGAACGGGACGACGATGGCCGCGATCAGCGCGTGTTTGTACCGTCCGCCGTGCAGGGCGATGGTGTACGCCACCGGGTAGGCGATCAGCAGGCAGATCACACAGGTCAGCAGGGCGTAGCCGAGCGAGCGGGCCAGGACCTCGGTGTAGGCGGGGTCGGCGAGGGCGCGCACGCCGGACAGGTCGAAGCCGAAACGCGGGTTGCCGAGGTCGTCGGTGGTGCCGACCGCGAGGACGGCGACGAGGACCAGCGAGGCGATCAGGAACCCGGTCATCCACAGGGTGCCGGGCAGCATGAGCCAGGTCCACATGCGGGTGCCGGTGGCGTCGGTGCCCCGGCGGCGGGGGAGGAGTGCCATGTCAGCCCGCCTTCACATGGGTCCAGGCGGTGTCGCGGGCGTCCTCCGCCGTGCGGCTGCCGTTGCGGAAGAACAGGTCCCCCTTCAGCTCGTCCTCGGTGACGAGGCACTCGGGGAAGGGCTTGACCAGCTCGGCGTAGGTCTTCTCGGAGCCGGCCACCGGCATCGGATAGCCGATGTACTCGATGTTCCTCTTCACGTTCTCCGGCCGCAGCATGTAGTCGATGAACAGCATCGCGGTGCCCGGGTGCGGGGCGTTCCAGGGGATCGCGTAGCAGTCGGAGTTGATCGGCGTGCCCTCCTTGGGGGCCGCGAAGCCGAACACCGAGGGGTCCTTGGCCTGGTTGAGCATGGCGGCCATGTCGCCGCTCCACGCCTGGGTGATGACCGCGTTGCCGTTGAGCAGGTTGTTGTAGCTGTCGCTGGAGAAGCCGCGCAGCCGCGGGCGAAGGGCGCTCAGCAGGGAGGTGATGCGGTCGAGGTCACCGGGGTCGCCGGTGCTGACGTTCAGGCCGAGTTCCAGGGCGCCCATGCCGAGCACCTCGTCGCGGTCGTCCAGCAGGAAGACCTTGCCGCGGGCCTTGTCGCTCCACAGGTCCCGCCAGGAACCGGCGAGTTCGCCGATCCGGTCGCGGCGCCAGCCGATGCCGGTCTTGTACGCGGTGAACGGGACGGTGTGCCGGGAGCCCGGGTCGTACCAGGGATCGGCGAAGTAGGTGTACGTGCCGAATATCGCGTGCGCGTGGGGGAGCTGGGAGTGGTCTATCCGGCGCAGCCGGCCCGCGTGGGCCAGGCGCTGCGCCCACTTGGCGGAGGGGAAGATGACGTCGTAGCGGTTGCCGGCGTTGAGCTTGGCGACCATGCCCTCCATCGAGTCGAAGTTCGACTGGACGACCCTGACGCCGTACTCCTTCTCGAAGCCCTTGAACACGGCCGGGTCGACATAGTCGGCCCAGTTGAAGTAGACGAGATCGCCGTCGACGCGCGCCGGGACCGGGGCGAGCTGCTTGGCGTCGGGCATCCTGGCGGGCATGAACCCGCAGCCGCCGGCCGCGGCGCCCAGCAGTCCGCAGGCGCCGGCCCGCAGCACGGCGCGTCGGGTGGGTGGGGGTACCTCGGGGGACACGGAACGTCCTCTCCGTCGAGGAACGGCACAACTCCAGGGCTGGACCGGCTGGTCGGCTCACGGAGGCCCTGACTCCGTAGGGAAGACCGGTCTGGGGAGGGTGCGAGCGTGTGTCAGCGGGGGAGGGATAAGCCCGTCCGGAGACGTACGGTGGAGGGCGCGCGGGAGCACGTCACGGCGTGCGGCCCTCCAGGTCGTCCCGGACCCGGCGGGCGAACCAGCCCACGGCGGCCTCGCGCTGCGACAGCGGCCCCGGTTCGAAACCGGGCGTGGTCAGCCCTGCCTGTACCCGCTCCACCAGCTCGGCGTCCTCGTCGTTGGTGACCCAGCCGATGTGGATGTTCAGCCGCCGGGCCAGCCGGGTGCGGACGCTCTCCCCGTGCTTGGTGTAGAAGGCGCCGGGGATCGCCGCCCGGTCCTGGGCGGTGGGCAGGGCGGTCCACGCGAGCACGTGGTCAGGGTAGAAGTCGATGAGCGTGTTCGGGTAGATCACGGCGTACCGCCACACCCGCCGGTCGGCCTCGGCCAGTCCCGGCATCGGGGCCGCCAGCCGCTGGTAGAGCCGCTCGGTCCAGTTCGAGGAGGGCTTGTCGCGCAGCGGTGACTCGAACAGGACGTAGTGCTCCTGCACGTCCACCGTGTACGCCTGGTAGTCGAGCAGCCGCATGAGCGCGGGGTGGGCCACGGGGACGTGGTACCCCTCCAGGTAGTTGTCGACGATCACCTTCCAGTTGGCGTTCTGCTGCTCGCCGCCGGACAGGTCGTGGATGCGGTGCTTGCCGACGGGGACGAGGTCCGCCCCGGCGTAGCGGCCCACGGCCTCGGCGAGGCCCTTGCAGGATTCGGCGAGTGGCGTCGCCTCCATGTCGAGGTTGACGAAGACGAAGCCCAGGAACGACTCCACGTTCACCGGGTGCAGGCCGAGCCGGGGCTTGTCCAGGCAGGGGATCCGCCGTGCCTCGGGGGCGCCGACGAGGCGTCCGTCCAGCTTGTAGGTCCAGCCGTGGTACGGGCAGCGGATCGCCTTGCCGGCGGGCTCGGGTGCGGTGACCAGGCGGGTGCCGCGGTGCCGGCAGACGTTGAGGTGGGCGGCGAGGCCGCCGTCCTCGGTCCGGACCACCAGGACCTCCCGGCCGGCGGCGGTGGCGGTCAGCCGGGCGCCGGCGCCGGGGAGGTCGGACTCGTGGCAGACGAGCTGCCAGGACCGGGCGAAGATGTGCTCGGTCTCGGCCTCGGCGATGGCCGGATCCGTGTAGTAGCGGGCCGGCAGCGCCTCCCCGGGATGCTCGGGGGGCGACCCCGGCGCGTCGGCGGTGCCGGCGGCCGGCCGGGTGGGCGTGGGGTGCATGGGATCCTCCTCCGCGCCGCGGCGGCGGCGATGGGCGGTGAGGCTACGCCGGGGAAATGGGCAGGTCCAGGCCTTCCGACCTGCCGGGATCCGGCTGACTAATTGGTTAGTCAGAGTGCGTCCGGGGCGATGCCAAGTCAAGACTTGTGGGCTGACTAATTAGTTAGTTAGTGTCGTGGCAGGCGAAGGGCCCGGACCCGCAGCGCGTTCCCGGACCCACCCGCGCATCCCGATCCGCGCCCCAGGCGTCCGATTCCGGACACCCCGGTCCGGGCGGTGCACGGCTCCGGCCAGTCACCTCGCACCGATCCGGACACCCGCTGTCCACCCGTGCACGGCCCCGCCGCCTGCACCCCGCACCCGCTTCCCCACCCCTCTCACCGGGCGCCGGAGCACCTCCCTCCCCACTCCGCCCTCGCCGCGCCACCCCGTTCCGGGCCGTCCGGACACGGTGCGACCCAGGAGGCACGCATGAGCGCTCGCCGAAGTCTGGTATGGCTCGGCCTCACGCCGGAGCCCGAACAGGAACTGCCCGCCGCGGTGGCCGCACTCCGCGCCCCCGCCGACGGCCACCCGCCGCCCCCGGCACTGGTCGCCGCCGAGCGCCACCGCGTCCAGCGGCTGGTGCTGCGCGGCACCCAGGGCAGCTGGCTGCGCTACCTCCGCGAAGTCACCGACCTGGTCGTCGAGGCCGCGGCGGGACCCGCCGCGGCCGACCCCCGGCCGGCGCTGGTGGCCGGCGAGGTCGTCCTCGACCACCACCGCATGCTGATCGGCCTGCCCGGCACCGCCTACGCCCGAACGGCCGCGCAGCGGCGGGACCTGGAAGAGGCACTGGCCCGCCTGAGCGCCCGCGGCCGTCCCACCCACCGCGGCCACACCGAGCCCAGGAGCACCGTATGACCGGCGTCCACTCCCTCCTCCCCGAAGGACAGCCCGGCCTGCTCGTCTCACCGGTGTTCGGCGCCGAGCCGCACCGGGAGGTCGAGGACCTTGCCCGCTACCTCGCCACAGGCGGGTACACGCCGCTGACCTCGCGGGACCGGCTGCTCGACCGGATCGACGGCCTCGGACTGCGGGGCCGCGGCGGTGCCGGCTTCCCCGCCGCCGTGAAGCTGCGCGCCGTCCGTGACGCACCCGGCCGGCCCGTCGTCGTCGCCAACGGCGAGGAGGGCGAGCCCGGGTCCGTCAAGGACCGGTGGCTGCTGCGCCACCGACCGCACCTGGTCCTGGACGGCCTGCGGCTGGCCGCGGCCCTGACCGGTGCCGGACACGGCTGCGTCTACCTCTCGGACCCCCTCGCCGAGCAGGCCGTCCGTAACGCCCTCGCCGAGCGCCCCGCCTCCCCGCGCGTCGACGTCGTACGGACGCACCCCGCCTACGTGGCGGGAGAGGAGTCCGCGGTCGTACGGCGCATCGGCGGCGGTCCGGCGCTGCCCACGGCGAAGCCCCCGCGCCCCTTCGAGGCAGGGGTCGGCGGCGCCCCCACGCTCGTCGCCAACGTGGAGACACTGGCACGGATCGCGCTGATGCACGCGTGCCCCGACGCCGCCGCGGCCGTCGCCGCCGCCCATCTGGTCACGCTCTCGGGACCGGGCGGCACCGACGCCGCACTCGTCGAGGCACCCGCCGGCACCCGTCTGAAGGCCCTCGCCGACCTCTGCGGGCACGGCACGGCCGAGGCGGTCCTCCTCGGCGGCCTCTTCGGCGGGCTGTACGGCCCCGGCTGGACGGACCTGCCGCTCGACCACGACCGGCTGAAGGCCGCCGGCGCGGCGCTCGGCTGCGGGGCGCTGCACTTCCTGCACCCACAGGACTGCCCGGTGGCCACCGCCGCCGAGGCCACCGCCTACCTCGCGGCACAGAGCGCCCGGCAGTGCGGTGTGTGCGTCTCCGGAACCGGAGCGCTGGCCGGCACCCTCACGGCCGTCGCACGCGGCGAGGCGGGCGAGGACCCGGCCGAGAAGCTGCACCGCTGGTCGCGGCAGCTGCCCGGCCGCGGGGCCTGCGGGCTCCTCGACGCGGCCGCCCGCATCGTCGCCACCCTCCTCACCCACTTCCCCGACCGCATCGGCGCCCGGCACGGCTCCGGCTGCCCGGCGTGCACCCACGTGGTGGCCGACGACGGCCGCCGGTTCACGGTGACCGTGCCCTGACCCTTCAACTCCCGCCCCCCCGTCACGCCCCGAAGCCCGCGCTCCCGAAAGGACCCCACCGTGAAACTCCTGCTGGATTCCACCCGCTGCCAGGGCTACGGCCTCTGCCAGGAACCCGCGCCCGAGCTGATCGACCTCGACGAGTGGGGGTATGCGCGGGTGCTCCTGAGCGACGTGCCGGCCGAGGGCGCGGGCGCCGCCGAAGCCGCCGTGGCAGCCTGCCCCAACTCCGCGCTGCGACTGGTGAAGTGACATGGGACGTGACCTGTCGGCACTCTTCGACCCCGTCTCCGTCGCCGTCGTCGGAGCCAGCGACGACCCCGCCAAGTACGGCCACGCCATCGCCGCACAAGCCCTGCGCGCGAACGGCCGCCGCCCCCTCCACCTGGTCAACCGGCGCGGCGGCACGGTCCTCGGACGCACCGCCGCCCCCAGCCTCAGCGCGATCGGCGAACCCGTCGACCTGGCGGTGGTCTCCGTACCCGCCGCCGGCTTCGAGGACGCCGTCGACGAGGCCCTCGCCTGCGGCGCCCGGGCCATCGTCGCCATCACCGCCGGCTTCGCGGAGACCGGCGACGCGGGACGGACCCGCCAGCACGCCGTCGCCGCACGCGTTCGCGCCGCGGGTGCCGTGATGGTCGGACCGAACTGCCTGGGGCTGGCCGACAACACCACGGATCTCTTCCTGGCCTCCGACACCTTCACCCCCGGCGGTGTCACACTGCTCAGCCAGAGCGGCAACCTCGCCCTGGAACTCCAGCTCCGCTTCCGCCCGCACGGTCTCGGCTTCTCCCGCTTCGTCTCGCTGGGCAACCAGGCCGACGTCACCCTGGTCGACCTGCTCACCGACTGCGCCCGGCACGAGGGCACCCACGCCATCGCGGTCTACGCGGAGGACTTCGCCGACGGACGCGCCTTCGCCGAGGCGGCCGCCGTGGCGGGCAAACCCGTGGTCCTGCTCACCGCCGGACGCGGCGACGCCTCCGCCCGCAGCGCCCAGTCCCACACCGGGGCGCTGACCACCTCCGCCGAGGTGGTGAGCGCGGCCTGCCGGGACGCCGGTGTGGAACTGGTCGCCACCCCGCGTGAACTCACCGTCGTCCTCGCCGCGTCGCACGGCGCACGACGCGCGGCCGGCCGCCGGGTCGCCGTCCTCACCGACGGCGGCGGCCACGGCGTCATCGCCGCCGACGCCGTCGAGTCGGCCGGCCTGACCGTCCCCGAACTGCACCCGCCGACACGGGACCGGCTGCGGACGGTCCTGTGGGAGCAGTCGGCCGTCGCCAATCCGGTGGACCTCGCCGGGATGGGCGAGCAGGACCCGGGTTCCTACGCCGAGACCGTCGCCGCGCTGCTGGCGGCCGAGGAGGCCGACGCCGTTCTCATGACGGGCTACTTCGGCGGGTACGCGGCCGCCGACGGCGGGCTCGGCGGAGGCGGCACGGTCCTCGCGGACGGTGAACAGGCCGCCGCGCGCCGCATCGCCGACCTCCACCGCGCCACCGCCAAACCGCTCGTGGTGCAGTCCATGTACCCCGCCTCGCCCAGCTGCCGCACCCTTGCCGCCGCCGGCATCCCGGTCTTCTCCGCCACCGAGGACGCCGCCCGCGCCCTCGCCGCCACGGCACCCCACGCCGCGCCCACCGGCGTGCCCCCCCTTCCCCGCCCCGCCGCCCCCCTGCGCGAGAGCGGCTACCTGCAGACCCGCGGCGCCCTCGGAGCGGCCGGACTCCCCTTCCCCGCCGCCCGGGAGGTCCACGACGAGAACGAACTGCTGGCCGCCACCGAGGAGTTCACCGGACCGTACGTCCTCAAGGCCCTCCACCTGCTGCACAAGTCCGACGCCGGCGGCGTGGCACTCGGCCTGGCCGGCCCCGGCGAACTCCTGGCCGCCTTCCGGGAGATGCACGCCCGCCTCGGCGCCCCCTCCTACTCCGTGGAGGCCATGGCGGACCTGAGCGACGGCATCGAGCTGATCGTCGGCGTCAACCGTGACCTCCGTTTCGGCCCCGTCGCCATGGTGGGCCTGGGCGGAGTGCTGGCCGAAGCCCTCCACGACGTCGCCTTCACCCTGGCGCCCGTGACCGCCGACCGCGCCCTGCGGCTGCTGCGCGGGCTGCGCACCGCCGCCCTGCTCGACGGGGTGCGCGGCAGACCCCCCGTCGACGTCGCCGCGGCCGCGGCGGCCATCGAGACGATCACCGCGTTCGCCGCCGCCCACCCGGAGATCGCCGAGATCGAGGTCAACCCGCTGCTCGTCAGCCCGCACGGGGTCCTCGCCCTCGACTCCCGCGCCGTACTCGCCTGACCACCCCCGCCGTGACCCGACCGAAGAAGGCCTCATGGACATGCGCTACACCCCCGAACAGGCCGACCTCAAGCGCCGCGCCGCCGCCTACGCACGCCTGCTGATGCGCTGCGAGGACCAGTCCGAGCAGGCCGGCGGCCCCCTGCCGCAGGAACTCGTCACCGAACTGACCCGGGCCGCCATGGACGCCGGCGTCTACGCCATCAACATGCCCGCCGAGTGGGGCGGCGCCGGTCTCAGCCTCCTCGACCAGGTCATCGTGGAGGAGGAGTTCGGCAAGGTCACCAACTGCCTGTGGGACATTCCCTGGCGGCCCGCCAACGTGCTCGCCCACGGCGATGAACGGCAGCGGGAGAAGTACCTGCTGCCCGTGATCCGCGGGGAGAGGTTCGACGCGTTCGCCGTCACCGAGCCGGGCGCCGGCTCGGACCCCTCCTCCGGCACCTCCACGGCCACCCGCACCGACGGCGGCTGGCTGCTGAACGGCGAGAAGTGGTTCGTCACCTGCGGCGACATCGCAGACTTCCTGCTGGTGCAGGCCGATGCCGGCCCGGACCGGCTGCCCACCCTCTTCTTCGTGGACAAGGCCGCCCCCGGAGTCGCGATGACCCGGCTGCCGCACTTCATGCACTCCGCGGTCAACGGGCACCCCGAGTTCACCTTCACCGGCGTCTTCGTGGCCGACGAGGACGTGCTCGGCGGCGTCGGCAACGGCTACGAGCTGACCAAGGAATGGTTCACGGACGAACGCCTGATGATCGCCGCGCGCACCGTCGGCGCCGCCGAGCGTGCCCTGCAACTGGCCCGTGACTGGGCGGTGGAGCGCGAGCAGTTCGGGGCGCCGATCGCCTCGTTCCAGCTGATCCAGGGCATGCTCGCGGACTGCGCCGTGGACATCGCGGTCAACCGCGCCTACACCCACCAGGTCGCCTGGGAGGCGGATCAGCCGGACACCGACCGCAAGACGCTGCACGCCAAGGCCTCCACCGCCAAGCTCGCCGCCAGCGAGGCCGCCGGCCGGGTCGCCGACCGCTGTCTGCAGATCTTCGGCGGCCGTGGCTACGACCGCACCTACCCCGTCGAGCGCATGTACCGCGAGCTGCGCGTGGACCGGATCTGGGAGGGCACCTCCGAGATCCAGCGGCTGATCATCGCCAACGAGCTGATCAAGCGCGGCACCCGCGCCCTGGCCCTGCCCACGCACTGACCCCTTCACCGCACAGCCCCTTCACCGCGAAGCGAGGACCTCCATGGACTTCCGTCTCACCCCGCGCCAGGCACAGCTCAAGGCCGACGCCCGCGCCCTCACCGACGTCATCGCCGCCTACGAGATCCCGTGCGAGGAGAACAACGGCCTGCCCGCCGACGCCCACGCCGAGATCCGCGACGCGGTCCTCGACTCCGGCCTCCAGGCGGTCAACATGCCGGCCGAATGGGGCGGCGCCGGACTCACCGTCGCCGAGCAGGTCACCGTGCAGGAGGAACTGGGACGGCTCACCGGCGCCCTGTGGGACATGGTGTGGCGGCCCGCCAACGCCCTCCGGTTCTGCACCCCCGAGCAGCGCGAGCGCTTCCTCGTCCCGGTGATCAGGGGCGAGCGCCGCGACTGCTACGCCGTCACCGAACCCGGCGCCGGCTCGGACCCGCAGAACCTGGCCACCACGGCGACGAAGAACGACCGGGGCTGGGTACTCAACGGCGAGAAGTGGTTCGTGACCGTCGGCGACCACGCCGACTTCATGATCGTCCTGGCCGCCGCAGGACCCGAGCGCGCACCGACGCTGTTCCTCGTCGACAAGGACACCCCCGGCATCGAGATGACCCGCGTGCCGCGCTTCATGCACACCTTCGTCTACGAGCACCCCGAGTTCACCTTCACCGACGTCCAGGTCGGCGAGGACGCCGTGCTCGGCGGCATCGGCGAGGGCTACGACATCACCCGCTCGTGGTTCACCGAGGAACGGCTGATGATCGCGGCGCGCACCACCGGCGCCGCCGAGCGCGCCCTGGAACTGTCCCGTGACTGGGCGGTGGAGCGGGAGCAGTTCGGGGCGCCGATCGCCTCGTTCCAGCTGATCCAGGGCATGCTGGCCGACTGCGCCGTGGACATCGCGGTCAACCGCGCGTACACCCACCAGGTCGCCTGGGAGGCGGATCAGCCGGACACTGACCGCAAGACGCTGCACGCCAAGGCCGCCATCGCCAAGCTCGCCGCGAGCGAGGCCTCGGGGCGCGTGATCGACCGGTGCCTGCAGATCCACGGGGGCCGCGGCTACGACCGTACGTACGCCGTCGAGCGGCTCTACCGGGAACTGCGCGTGGACCGGATCTGGGAGGGCACCTCCGAGATCCAGCGGCTGATCATCGCCAACGAGCTGATCAAGCGCGGCTCGGGCGTCCTGGACCTGCCCACCGCCTGATGACAACGGCTGACACGGACCGAAGGGGACCTCGCATGAGCGGCATCGAACGCGTCGGAGTCGTCGGCTGCGGCCTGATGGGTGCAGGCATCGCCGAGGTCTGTGCGCGGGCCGGCCTGCCGGTCACGGTCGTGGAACGCGACGCATGCTGGTGGATGATCCGGTCAAACGGGTCGACAACATGACCATGGACTCGGGCCTGGAGGCCCGTGTGCCGTTCCTGGACCACGAGCTGG
>NZ_JBSFKD010000011.1:23162-213064 GCF_053598395.1 Streptomyces sp. NPDC001135
GGCCGGCCTGCCGGTCACGGTCGTGCAACGCGACGCGCTGGCGGCCCGCGCGGGCCGCCTGCGCATCACCCGCTCCCTCGACCGGGCCACCGCCCACGGCCGGCTCACCGCCGAACGGCGCGAGGCCGCCGCCGATCTGATCACCGTGGTCGACGAGATGGCGGCGCTGCACGACCGCGACCTGGTGATCGAGGCGGTGGCGGAGGACGAGCGCCTCAAAATCGATGTCTTCACCCGCCTCGACCCCGTGGTCACGGGCGAGAACACCGTCCTCGCGACGAACACCTCCTCCATCCCGGTCATCCGGCTGGCCTCGGCGACCAGCCGCCCCGACCGCGTCATCGGCGTGCACTTCTTCAACCCCGTACCGGTCCTGAGTCTGGTCGAGCTCGTCCCGTCGCTGCTCACCTCGCCCACCACCACGACGCGGGCCGAGGAGTTCGTGACCGGCACCCTCGGCAAGGAGGTCGTCCGCACCCGGGACAGGGCCGGGTTCATCGTCAACGCGCTGCTCGTGCCCTATCTGCTGGCCGCCGTCCGCATGGTGGAGTCGGGCAGCGCGAGCGTGGCGGACGTCGACCGCGGCATGGTCCTCGGCTGCGCGCACCCGCTGGGACCGCTGGCCCTGGCGGACCTGATCGGCCTGGACACCACCCGGGCCATCGCCGAGTCGCTGTACACGGAGTTCCGCGAACCGCAGTACTCACCGCCGCCCCTGCTGTCCCGGATGGTGGAGGCCGGACTGCTGGGGCGGAAGTCCGGGCGCGGCTTCCACACGTACGACGAACCGCCGCGGCGTGAGACGGCGCCACCTGCGGGGCCGCGGTGAGGGAAAGCTGAGGGAAGATGGTCATGGCGTACGACCACCGAACGAGGGGAGCCGCAGGGTGTCCACCAAGGTGCGCACGGCAGACACGCGCGAGCGCATCCTGACCGCGGCGTGCGAGGCCATCGCCGAGATCGGTTTCGAGAAGATCCGGATGCGCATGGTCGCCGAGCGGGCCGGCGTGTCGACGGCCCTGCTGCACTACCACTTCGACACGCGCGAGAAGCTGTTCACCGAGGCGATGACCCACTCCTTCGCCAACACCGCCACCGATGTGGAACGCGACGCCGGGACGGCTCCGGCGGCGGTCATCCTGGCCCGCATCCTCCGCAACCTGCTGCCGACCGACCCGGAACTGCACCAGGACTGGCGGCTGTGGCAGGAACTGTGGGTCCGGGCCCTGCGGGACGAGGCCACCCGGGCCTATGCCGTGGATCTGTACGCCCAGCTGCACACCTGGGTCGCCGACGCGGTCCGGCGCGGCATCGCCTCCGGTGAGTTCGAGCCGACCGACGTGGACGAACTCTGCACACTCGTGCTGTCCCTGAGCGACGGCTACGGCATCCGCCTCATGCTGCGCGACCCGGCGGTCACCCTGGACACCGCGCTCGCCTCCATCTGGCGCCATGTCTCCGCGGCGCTGGGTCTGCCGGAGGCTGTGCCGGTGGAGTGAGTTCCCGCCTCGCGGGGCGTCCCTGTCCTGTCGTTCGGGAAGGACCGCCCGGACGGGACGTGACGCCGTTCGGCGACGCCGGGATGATCCAAACGAGAGGGCCTAGCCGGCTCCGCGGTCCAGGACACGGCGGGCCGCCTCCGCCTCGGCCGCCGGCGGGGACAGTTCGTCGAGCGTGTCGAGCTCGTCGTCCGATTCCAGTTCCCGTTCCCAGGCCGCCGCGAGCTTCTCCTGCTCCCGGCGCGGCTTGGCGCCGATCGTCTCCCGGTGATCCGGGTCGAGGGCTGCCAGGAATCGTCCTACCGGATCCGTCGGCATACCGTGCTCCTTGTCGCATGGAGGGGTGCCACTCTGGGTCAGTATGGCCGAATATGCGTGCATCGGCCGCCCGAGTCGCGGGGGGGGGGGAGCACTCCGTGGGCTACTCGACGGCCGGGTCCTCCTGGGAGTGCCGCACCGCCCGCTTCACGGCCTGCTCCACCTCGAACCGGCTGGCCTCGGTGGCCGCGGCGTGCGCGGTGATGGCCGCCTGTACGGCCTCGGACGCCTCGCGCCAGCGGCGCAACTGGGCGTCGTACTCGTCACCGGTCAGGCCCGCGAGCTTCGCGCGCTCTACCTCGGCGGATCGTTCCAGCTTGATCAACTCATCGGGGACCTCTGCCACGGGCACGGATCCTAGACGGAGGGTGTGCCGCGTCGGCCGAGGACTTACCGGCCGATCGGGTAGAGCCGCCGTCGGTCTCGCACCGGGCGGAGTCCCTCCTCTACGCCCCCGCGCGCCGCAGAGCGGACTCCAGGAGCGCTCCCGCCGCCCAGCGCATGACCTCCTTCGCCTCGTCGGCGTCGAGTCCGCACGCGTCGCGGGTCGAGACGAGCGCTTCCACGCCGTACACCAGCATGACCGCCATGGTCAGGCGACGGTGCTCGGCGGGCGGGAGGACGTCGGCGAGGGGTTCCAGGGCGCTGTGGGTCAGGTCCAGGCGGGTGCGGTTGCGGAAGGGGAGATCGCCGGCCCGCTCACCCTTGTCGACCTGCTGCCAGCGGTCCAGGCTCGCCCGCAGCACCGCCCGCCACATGACCTCGTCACCGAGTTGCTCGTCCGCGATCCGGGAGACCACCGCGTCGAGCCGCTCGGCCGGCTCGTCCGGAAGACCGGTCAGGACGTCCGGCGCCCGCATGAGCGTGCGGGCTTCCAGCAGCAGGTCGGAGGGGTGGGAGAAGTATCGATACGCCGTGGCCGTGGACACCCGGGCCGTCTCGGCGGCCTCCGCGATCGTGACCGTCCTGCCCTCGCGCAGCAACGCGACCGCGGCGTCGATGAGCGCGCGCCGCGTACGCAGCTTCTGGTTCCGGCGGCCGTCCCCCGAGCCCTTCGCGCCCCGTGTGCTTCGCGCGCCCCCGTCAGTCATGAGAACAACCTCTTGTTGTGAGAAATTCTTCTCATTACGATAGCACTGTCTCACCACGGGGGCCGCGGGCCGCGTGCGGCGCGAGAAGAGAGGGGGCCTGTCATGGGCTCCACGACACCAGAGGAAATGGAAGCTCTGATCCGGCAGCACATGGCCGCCGAGGAGCGCGGCGACCCGGAGGGGTCGGTCGCGATGTACACCGACGACATCGAGCACGACGTCGTGGGCGACCCCGCGGGCCCGAAGCACGGGGTCCCGGCGGCGCTGGAGTTCTACCGCCGGCTGTGCAAGGACTTCCGCGCCGAGAAGGAGGAGAGGACCCACACGTACTACGCCCAGGACGCCGTCACCATCGAGAACGTGATGACGGGTACGGTCCCGACCTCCTTCATGGGCCTCCCGGGCAACGGCCGGCGGATCTCCTTCCGGATCCTGCACGTCTTCGAGTTCCGGGGCGGTCGGATCTCGCGGGAGAACGTCTGGCTGGACAGCGCGTCGATCGCCGCCCAGCTCACGGCTCCCGCCCAGAACGGCTGACGCCCGTCACCCGGCAAATCCCCGTTCCCTCGCCCCACTTCGCAGAGAAAAGGGACAAGAGTGCGCCACACCTTACGCGTCAGAGACTGGCTCTTCGCCGCCGTCGGTGCCCTCGCGCTGGCGCTGGTGCCGAGCCTCGCCCGTGCGGTCACCACCGCTCCCGCCCAGGACGGCCGGCAGGCGGCGGGCAGGTATCTGAACCTGCAGCAGTGCCTGTACTACTCGGCATCCGCCGCCGACCACTTCACGACCTTCGTGCCGAGCCGGGACAACCGATTCCTGGCCGGCACCAACGTCTCCGACACCCAGGACAGCGCGCCCACCTGCGGTGGAGGCGACGGGAACTTCGGCCTCATCGCCCTCCTGTCAGGCGTAAAACCGCTGGATCTGCGCGCCGGCCGTTACCTGAACCTGCATCAGTGCACGTACTACTCGGCGTCCGCCGTCAACTACTTCACGACGGTGGTACCGAGCCGGGACGGCCGCTTCCTGGCCGGCACGAACATCTCCGACACACCTGAGACACACGTCAGTTGCGGCAGCGGTGACGGCAACTACACCGTCGTTGCCAACCTGTCCTATGTGAAGGCCCTGGACCTGACCACGGGGAGCTTCCTCGACCTGCACCAGTGCGTGTACTACTCGACCGCGAACACCGACCACTTCACGACCGTGCTCGGCGGAGGCGGGGCCTTCTCGACCGGGACGAAGGTGTCCCCGACCGCCGAAACGACCCCAGTCTGCGCAGCCGGAACGCAGGGCTACGACCTGCTTCCCTTCCTGCCGGGCGTCAAGGCGCTGCCGCTGACCTGAGGCGTGTGCCTGCCGTCGGGCTGAGCGGCGGACCGGAGGGGCCGGTCCGGTCGACGACCAGTGAGGATCCGGCCCGTGCGCGGGTCGGGTGGCGACCGGCACCGGCCCGCCCGGCCCGTCAGTGTGCGTCGTCCGTCGGCAGGCCCGGCAGACCGGCGCGGAAGAGACCGACCAGCAGGCCGTACGGCTCGCCGCGTGCGGGGTCCGACGGACGTCCTCGACCCCGCCTGCCGGCAGGACCGTCACGTCGTGACGCGACGCCCGAACGACTCGGTCGCGGCGGACGAACGGGTGGACCCGGTGATGCTGCCGGTGCACGACGGGGTGACCAGCGCCCGGTGCCGCTGACACCCGCGCCCCGCGCCCCACCGAACCCGACGACGCGTCAACTCGCCGCAGAGCCGGGCGTACAGCCGTCCCGGCCGGTGTACACGACGCGTGCGGTGCGGGGTTCGAGGGAGCGGTCCGCGTCACGTCACACCATTCGCTCCACTGACGACCAGTCCCTCTGTCAGGATGACCACGTAAAGGGGCCAGGACTGACGGGAGGTCTGCGTGGAGGAGCGGTTGGTGGTCGAAGTCGCCGGTGACCGGGCTGCCGACGAGCTTCGGTCCCTGCGTGACTGGCTGGTCGCCGAGGAGGAACTGCGCGGACGGGTACGGCTGGAGCTGCCACCCCCGGCGCCGGGTGCCCTGGGCTCGCTCGTGGCGGCACTGACGGTCGCGCTCGGCCCCGGAGGCGTGGCGACGGCCGCCGCCAGCGTCCTGATCTCCTGGCTGCGCCGCCGTACCGGCGACATCTCGGTCAAGGTGGTCCGGCCCGACGGGACATCGGCGGAGTTCAGCGCCACCCACGTCCTCAGCCTGGACGCGGCGGAGGTACAGCGGATCACCGCTGAACTCTCCCGTTCCCTCGGCCCCGTCGACGATCGGGAAACCGGTGACGCAGACTGAGCCGCCCGGCGCGTCCCCGGCCACCGGGCTCGGCTCGCCCGGATCGCGCGCCCTGCTCATCGGCACCGGACGTCACCTCCCCGGCTCTCAACTGCCCGACGTGCCCGCGGTGTCGGCCACCGTCCGGGAACTCGGCCGCACTCTGGTCGACACCTGCGGGCTGCGCCCGGAGAACCTTCTCCCGCCGCTCCTCGATCCCAAGGACCCGATCGAGTTCGGCAACGCCGTCGTCACGGCCGCCAAGCAGGCCGAGGACGTCCTCCTGCTCTACTACGTCGGCCACGGACTGGTCAGCCCGGGCAACGAGCTCTATCTGGCCACGGCCGCGACGGACGACCTGGCCGAGGGGCTGGCGTTCAAGGCGCTGCCGTATCAGGCGGTGCGCGACGCGTTCAGCAACTGCCGGGCGCGCTCCATCGTCGTGGTGCTGGACTGCTGCTTCGCCGGACGCGCCCACGGCTCCTTCGGCACGGCCGCCACCGACGCGTTCGCGCTGGCCTCGCTCAGCGGCAGCTACGTGCTGGCTTCCGCCTCACGGGACGAACAGGCGCTGGCCCTGCCGGGAGAGCCGTACACGGCGTTCACCGGAGAGCTGCTGCGCTTTCTGCACGAAGGCGACCCGGGCGGCCCACCGGGACTCACCCTCGAGGGCGCCTACCGCCATCTGCGCCGCGTTCTGCCGCTTCGGCACCTGCCCGCACCGGAGCGGCACCTCAGCGGCCGGGCCGGGGACCTGGTGCTGGCGGCCAACCCGGCCGCCGCACCCCGGCACGCTCCGCCGGCCGCCCCTGCGTCGCCCGAACGGTTCGACGAACCAATCTGCCCGTATCCGGGCCTCGATCCGTTCACCGCCGACGACGCCAGGTTCTTCTTCGGCCGGGCCCAGGTCACCGCCGAGTTGCTCACGAACCTGGCCGACTGGTCGCAGGACGACGGGCCGGTCGCCGTGATGGGGCTGTCCGGCGCGGGGAAGTCCTCGCTGCTGCGGGCCGGCCTGCTGCCCGCCGTCAAACGCGGCGAACTCCCGCTGCCCGGTGCCGGTACCTGGCCCCAGTTCATCCTCACGCCCGGCGAACATCCGCTGGACAGCCTGGCCGGTCAGCTGGCCCGCCCGACCGGACACCCGAAGGCCGAGCTGATCGCCGAGCTGCGGGCGGACCCGACCCGCTCGGCCGCCCTGATGCGCCGCGCCCTGCACCGGTTGAGCGGCGGCCGGGACGTGCCGGGCGGCCGGCTGCTGCTCGTGGTGGACCAGTTCGAGGAAGTGTTCACCGCCTGCCAGGACGAGCAGGAGCGGCGGAGCTTCATCAGTGCGATCTGCTCGGCCGCGACGGGCGATCAGGCCGCCGCCGGGGCACCGGCCCTGGTCGTGCTCGGTATCCGAGCGGACTTCTACGCCTCCTGTCTGGCGCACCCCGAGTTGGTCGACGTGCTCAAGCACCGCCAGTTCCCGGTCGAGCCCATGACGCCGGGGCAGTTGCGCGAGGCGATCGAGAAACCCGCCGAAGTGGCCGGCCTCGAGCTCGAAACCGGCCTGGCCGACACCCTGTTGCGCGATCTGCGTGCCGACCGCGAGTTCGCCGGCGGCACCCTCCCACTGCTGGCCTACGCGCTCTGGCTGACCTGGGGCCGCCGGGAGGGCCCCACCCTGACCCTCGCCGGGTACGGCGCGACCGGCGGCATCTGGGACGCGATCACCCGACAGGCCGACCGCACCTACGACAGCCTGACCCCGGCTGCCCAACGGGCCGCCAAGCTGATGCTGCTCCGCATGGTCCGGATCAGCGAGAGCACCGAGGACACCCGCCGTCGGCTCGACCTCACCGACCTGCTGGCCCAACGCCCGCCGGACGAGGTCGCCGCCATCGCCGCCGCCCGCGACGCGCTGGCCGGTGCACGCCTGATCACCGTGGACGGCGACAGCGCCCAGATCGCCCACGAGGCGCTGCTGCGCGCCTGGGACCGGCTGCGTGGCTGGATCGACACCAGCCGCGCCGGCCTGCTGGTCCAGCAGAAGCTCCTCGACGCCGCCGAGTCCTGGGAGAGAGACGGACGCGACCCGAGCGGTCTCTACCGTGGCAGCCAACTGGAGCTCGCCCGCGACCAGGTCGGCGACACCGGCCGGCACGGTGGCCACGACGGCCAACTCGGTGAGCTCGCGGCCGAGTTCTATGCCGCCAGCGTACGAGCCGACCGGCGGCGCCGCCGCATACGGACGGGAACAGCCGTCACGCTGATCCTCTTGGTGGTGGCCTCCCTGATCGCGACCGGGTTCGCCGTGCAGGGGCGCAAACAAGCGCAGAGACAACAGCGCTCGGCGATCGCGGAGGCACTGGTGCGCGACGCGGACTCCGCCCGAGGCAACAATCCCAGGCTGGCCCTGCAACTCGGCATCGCGGCCGACAGCCTGGACCACACGCCCGCCACCACCGCGAACCTCCTCAGCAGCCTGTTCCAGCCCTACGCCGGCACCCTCGTGGGCCACACCGGCGTGGTGGCCGGCGTCGCGTTCGCGCCCAGCGGTCGGACCCTGGCCACCGCAAGCCAGGACGGCACCGTCATCCTGTGGGACACCAGCTCCCCGCAGCATGCCCAAAGGCTCGGCCGGCCGCTGCAGGGCCCCAGCTATGGCGTGTACACCGTGGCGTTCAGCCCGGACGGGCGGATCCTCGCGGCCGGCGGCAGCGACCGTGCCGGGCTCACCGTACAGATGTGGGACGTGAGCTCCCCGGGACGACCACGCCGCCTCGGCGGGTTGACCGGCCCGCGAAGCGTCGACACGCTGGCCTTCGCACCGGACGGACACATGCTGGCGGCCGGCGCACCGGACGGCAGGGTCTGGCTGTGGGACACCGGCGACCCCGGACACCCCCACCACCTCGGACAGCCCCTGACCATCCAGAACACGGACGTGTCGGCTTTGGCGTTCAGACCCGACGGCCACCTGCTCGTGACCGGCGGCCTCAACGGCACCGCGGTTCTGTGGGACGTCACCGACCGCTCTCACCCCCGGCGGCTCAAGAACCCGATCAGCCACCCGGACGGGGTGACCGCACTCGGCTTCACCCCCGACGGTCGTACGCTCGTCACCGGCGGCGGAGACGGAAAGGCCAACCTCTGGAACACCGGGAACCCGGACCACCCCGCCTGGGTGAGCCAGATCCCCGCCGGAGTCGCCCCCGTGAAGGCACTGGAGGTGTTCCGGCACCAGATCGACGTGGTATTGGCCGACCATTACACGACCGTGTGGAACACCGCGCAGCCCACCGCTCCCCGCATGATCAACAGTTCCATCAGCGGGGCGTCCAACTGGACCGGCGCCGTGGCGTTCGCCCCGCACGGCACCCTGCTCGCCACCGGGAGCGCCGACAACACGGTGATCCTGTGGCAGAGCAAGGCCACCAACGGAAGCGTTCCTCTCTGGGCCCGAATCGAAGCCAACCCCGGTGGTGTGCAGACGATGGCGCTGCGCCCGGACGGTCACGCGGCGGCCATGGGCGGAGCGGATGGCAAGGTGACGCTGTGGGACCTGGCCGATCCGAAGCATCCCCGCGGAGTCACCCGCAACACCGTGCGCCATGCGGGCAGGGTGTCCGGGATGGACTTCAGCCCCGACGGGCGCGTCCTGGCAAGCGGCAGCCTGGACCACACCGTGATCCTCTGGGACACCAGTGACCTCCACCGTCTCCGCAAGATCACACAGTTCACCGCCAACAACGGCGGAGTCGACGGGCTGGCTTTCAGCCCCGTCGGCCATACCCTCGCCACCGTGGGCGGGGATGCCGCGATCACGCTCTGGGACACGTCGGATGCCTCCCGTCCCAGGCTCGTCGGTCGGCCGATCACGGGGCACCGCGCAGGTGTGGACGCGGTCGCCTTCAGCCCCGACGGACACACCTTGGCCACCGGAAGCTGGGACGGTACGGCCAGACTGTGGAACATCGACGACCTGGCCCGGCCGCGTCCCCTGGGCACGCCACTCTCCGGCCACACCAACTGGGTCACCTCCGTGGCCTTCAGCCCCGACGGACACACGCTGGCAACCGGCAGTCTGGACTCCAGCATCATCCTGTGGGACGTCACCGACCCGGCCCACGCCCAGCACCTCGGCCCGCCGCTGGTCCAGCACAGCAGCTGGGTCCTCGGACTGGACTTCGGCCCCGACGGTCATACCCTGGTGTCCGGCAGCGCCGACCAGACGGCGATCCTCTGGGACGTCACCGACCCCGTCCACCCCTACGACCTCGGCGTGGTCGGCAGCAGCCACACGGACTCGGTCACGTCCGTGGCGATCAGCGCCGACAACAAGACGCTGCTGACCGCCTCCGCGGACGGCATCGTCAACCTGAACAGCCTGGCGAAGCTCGACAACGCGCGTACCCACGCCCGCGACCTCGCCTGCGCCCGGGCAGGTGGGGGATTGGACCCCGAGCAATGGGCCCGCTACATCCCCCCTCTCAAGCCGCAGCACACCTGCTGACGGTGACAGGACGACCGCACGTGCCCCCGCCCACCGCCGCCCCGTTCACCGGCCGGTGTCGGTGGGCGAGGTGGGCGGCCTGCGGCGAAAGATCTCGGCCACCGCTGTGTTGGCGACCACGATGAACGCCATGGCCACGGCGGCGACAGGGTGCCCGGCCCCGTACAAGGCCGCTGCCCCGCCCCCCAGCACGACCGCCTTGACGGCGAGCACGAGGGGCAGCCGTGGCCGCAGCCGCGCCTTGGGTGCCGCGAACAACCCCCACAGCACGATCGCCGACAGGGGCGTTCCCAGGCCGAGCAGGAGGCGAAGGCCTGCGCCGTAGCCGACGGTGAACCCCCACCAGCTCAGACATGCCAGCGCAGCGAGCTCGAGCAGAAACGCCAGGAGTTCGTTGGCGGTGTACCAACCCCGCTCATCGATCACGACCATGGCGTCAGGGCCTTGTGTCATGGAGTCCTCTCGATGCGCCGGGACCCCAGCATGACAGGGCGGTGGCGCGCGCAGTGCCGTTTCCGGGAAGCGCGGACAGACCCCGGGCAACGGCCAGGAGGACTCCTTGACTAGGTTGGGGGGCATGGATGATGACTGGCGGTCGGATCGGATCGGGGCTGCGCTGCGGGGTGAGAACCCGACGGTGCTGCGGCGGCTCGTGTCGGGGTTCGCGGCGATCGGCGACGTTCAGTTCTTGCCGGGTTACTCGGTCCTCCTCGCGGACGAACCGGGAGTTCAACGGTTGTCCGACCTGCCGAGGGCCAAGCGGCTGGCGTTCCTGTCCGACATGGACCGGCTCGGCGAGGCGGTCGAGCGGGCCTGCCGGCGCGTGGACCCCGCCTTCCGCCGGGTCAACCTGGAGATCCTGGGAAACACGGACCCGTTCCTGCACGCGCACGTGTGGCCGCGGTTCGAGTGGGAGCCGCCGGAGTTGGTGGGCAAGCCGGTGTGGCTGTATCCGCCTGACCGGTGGCGGGACGAGCGGTTCCGGCTCGGTCCGCAGCATGACGTGCTGCGGGAGACGATCAGCGGCGAATTGGACAGGCTGGGTTCGACGACCTGACGCGCCGTGGCCCCGCGGGAGCGGTGGGACTCATCGCCGTACAACCCTGGAGCCGGGTGACTGGTCTTCATCACCGTACGAACCGATCCGTCCTTTCCGCGCGGCTTCTTCCATGGGGACCGTATGAGCTTCGTCCGTCACCACACCCGCGGCGTCGCGACCGCGGCCTGCACCGTCCTCATGGCGGGCGTTCTCGGGGCCGTCGGCGCCGGAGCGTCCCACGCCACCACCGCACCGCCGCGGACTCGGGTGATCGCCTCCTCCGTCCTCGGCAGCGACTACAAGATCACCCTGACCGCGGTGCGTTCGCCGCAGGACCAGTACGCCGCCTCCGTACGGCTGCAGGTCTACACCCACACCAGGGGCGCGTGGAAGGAGTCCGACCGGGTCACCGTGGGCGATGTCGACGGGTGGTTCTGGTACCCGCTCACCGGCAGCGGTGCCGTCTGCGCGTTCTCGACCACGAGCACGGAGCCCGCGCCCCTCACCGTGAGCCTGCTGATCACTCCGTCCATCGGCTGCTCCGCGCCCACGCACTACGTCGTGAGGCAGGGCAAGGTCTTCGCCGGCTGATCGGCCAGACACCCCAACGGCGATGCCCGGGGCGGAACCTGACGCTTCGGGATCACCCGATGGAACGAGGACCGCCGGCGTGACATGGGGCTGTCCGAGGTCGTTGACCAGGCTATGAAGAAGATCACTGCGCTCGCCGCGGTCACCGTGGCGGGTTTCTCCCTCGCCACCCCGGCCCATGCCGACAGCGACGGCAACCACCCCAACCACGGTCGCATCAACATCGCCGGCCGGCCCTTCACCGCCGCCAACCTGTGCAAGCAGGCGCTCGGACTCGTCCCCTTCGCCGCACCGTGGACCGGTGACTCGGTGGACGACGCCTGCAACAACCGCGACCACGCCGACCGCGTCCGCACCTGGTCCGAAGAGCCCGGCTCCGGTCAGCGGTGAACGCACGCCGGTACCTGCCGGCGGAGTGCGTCAGTTTCGTCGGGCTGTGGGCGGCCCCGCTCGCGAGGTTCACCGTTGAACGTCGCGAGCGGGGCCGCTGTGTCCGCACATCGGACGCCGACGCGGCACACCCAGCCGGAGGCCGCCGCCCAGCCCGTCTGTCGTAGGCGGGCGCGACCGGTGGCCACCGGGGCCGGGCACGCGCCACCTCCGGGCCCGGGGGACTGACGCGAGCCGGGAGGGTCTGCCCCGGCGGCCGGGAAAGGGCCGGACGCCTACCAGTAGTGCCGCCGGCCGGCGACCGCGTGCCCCATCGAGCCGAGGATCCAGAAGACCGCGCCGATGATCACGAGGATGATCCCGATGGTCCACAGGATCGACAGTCCTGTGACGAAACCGACGACGAGCAGGATGATACCGAGGGCGATCATGACGCGCCTCCTGTTGACGAAACGCTCCTATCCCTGCGGGTGCCCAGAAGTGGAGGGTGTCATCATCCGAAGGCCGGAAATCTGCGGAAGTCCCGGACAGGCGTGATCGGGCAGGACAGCGGACGGCAGCGGGAACGCCGGCTCAGGGAACCCGCCACGAAGCGTCGCTCGGCAACTGCTGCTCCGCCCAGATGGTCTTGCCCGTGGGGGTGTACCGCGTGCCCCAGCGCTGCGCGACCTGCGCGACCAGGAAGAGACCGCGCCCTCCCTCGTCGGTGCTGTGGGCACGGCGCAGATGCGGAGAGGTGTTGCTGGAGTCCGACACCTCACAGATGAGATTGCGTTCGTGGATCAGACGCAGACGGATCGGTCCGCAGGCATGCGTGATGGCGTTGGTGATGAGTTCGCTCACGATCAGCTCGGTGGTGAAGGCGATGTCCTCCAGGCCCCAAGCGGCCAGCTGACAGGCGGTGTTCTCGCGGGCCTCGTGCACCGCCCGGGGATCGGCCGGCACCTCCCAGGAGGCCACCCGGTCGGGGGCGAGGGCGCGCGTCCGGGCGATGAGGAAGGCCACGTCGTCGTGCGGGTGGTCCGGCAGGAGAATGCGGACCATCGTGTCGCAGATCTCCTCCAGCGGCCGGTCGGGGTGGGCCAGGGCGAAGCAGAGCCGCTCGAAGCCGACGTCGACGTCGCGGTCCGAGGCCTCGATCAGGCCGTCGGTGTAGAGGGCGACGACACTGCCCTCCTCCAGTTCGATCTCGGCCGACTCGAAGGGCAGACCGCCCAGTCCCAGCGGGGGGCCGGCGGGGATGTCGGGCAGTTCGACCGGTTCGCTGAGGTGGGCGATGGCGGGCGTGGGGTGCCCGGCGCGCGCCACGCTGAGTTTCCGCGAGATCGGGTCGTAGACCGCGTAGACGCAGGTCGCGCCGATCACCACCGGTCCGTCCGTGGCCGCCTCCGCCTCGTCCGCCAGGCGCACGACGAGGTCGTCGAGGCGGGCGAGCAGTTCGTCGGGGGGCAGGTCCAGGTCGGCGAGTGTCTGTACGGCCGCGCGCAGCCGGCCCATGCTGGCCGCCGCATGGATGCCGTGGCCGACGACGTCCCCGACGACCAGGGCGACGCGGGCGCCGGACAGGGGGATGACGTCGAACCAGTCGCCGCCCACGCCGGCCTCGGCATCGGTCGGCAGATAGCGGTAGGCGACGTCGACGGCACAGTGATCGGGCAGAACCGGCGGGAGGAGACTGGTCTGCAGGGCGAGGGCCGCGTGGTGCTCACGGACGAAACGCCGGGCGTTGTCCACGCACACCGCGGCCCGTGCCACCAGCTCCTCCACGAGCAGCAGGTCCTCCTCGTCGAACGGGTTGGGGTTCTCCCAGCGCAGCAGCGTGACCACCCCCATGGTCACGCCCCGGGCCCGGAGCGGCACCACCAGGTGCGTGTGCACACCGAGGGAGACGAGCTTGGCCAGGCGCTCCTGATCACCGGCCAGCCACCATGTCGTGGGTTCCAGCACCGGATCGAGGATCGGCCGGCCCGTGGTCAGGCACCGTCGTTGCGGGGAGACGGCCGGGTACCCGGTGGGCTCCCCGATGGGGACGATCGCCTCCGGAATCTCCGGGCGGATCGACCGGTGCACCGCCCGCTGCAGAGTGCCCCAGGCGACCGGTCCGGGGGTGAGGTCCCGGGCCGCGAGGACGCCCTGGAAGAGGTCGATCGCCACGAATTCGGCGAGCTGCGGTACGAGGACCTCGGCCAGTTCCTGCACGGTGCGGTCGAGGTCCAGGGTGGTGCCTATGCGCTGTGCCGCGTCGTTGACCAGGGCGAGCCGCTCACGTGCACGGTCCTGGGCGGTGAAGTCGACGGCGGTGTGACACACCCCGAGTGTCTTCCCGTCGATGTCCCTCAGCGGGAACGACGAGCGGAGCCTGAGGTGGCCCTGCGCGTTCCGCCGGGACCGGCCGTGCGGGGGTGGCACGTGCTCGACGGCGGGCGTCACCTGGCCCGACACCAGCGCCTGGCGCGCCTGCCAGTCCACGGCCGACGGCACCTGCCCCGGTCCGGACGGCACCTGCCCCGGTCCAGCGGGAGCGGAGGTGTGCTCGGCCCCGGGCTGCGGGGGCAGGCCCTCCATGGCGACCAGTGCCTGGTTCACCCACTGGAAGCGCAGCTCACTGTCGAGGACGGCGATGCCGATCGGTGACTCCTCCAGCAGGCCGCGCACCACGGCCTGATCGAGTTCCCATCGCCGCGAGTCGGAGATTTCACAGGCCACGGCGAGCCAGCCGGAGCCCTGCTCCGCACTCAGCGGACACGCCCGAAGGGCCAGCTCCACCGGGTGGCCCGCACGGTGACGCGCGGTGATCAGGCCCTCCCAGCCCTCGCCGACCCGCTGCGCCGCGGACAGCGCGGACGTCGGCGAGTCCTCGCTCATGAGCACGGAAGTCGCGGGCCGCCCCAGCACGCTGGGCGCCGGATACCCGAGGAGGTCCTCCGCCCGCTGACTCCAGTAGCGGATCAGACCGTGTCCGTCCACGAGGGCGACGGCGGCAGAGGTGATGCCGAACGGATCGTCCTGGTGCTTGTTGTCCAGATCCCTCAGACCCATGGTGTCGGCCGCATCCGCAGGCGGGTTTTCTCACACCACGGTCTCACATGGACCCGGGTGTGTCTTCGGGCCGACCACCCGGGCCCGTGCGCATGCCGCGGTCCGCGGGGCGACCGCGTGACGGTTACCCGCGCGGGCGCTCGAAGGTCAGCAGCAGCCCCTCCACGGCTCCGGGCCCTATACGCCCCTTGACGTCGGCGGAGGTGATCGCCTTGAGGCCCCAGCCGTCCTCGGCGTGCTTGTTCAGGACCTTCTCCAGTTTGTCGCTGTCCAGCGCGTCGCCGATCAGCGACTCCCGGAAGGTGACGACCTTGTACTCGTACGTGTAACCGCTGCTCATGTGGGGAGTCCTCCTGAACCCGGGTGGGGTGGGCGTGTCAATGGCGGGGCAAGCTAATCATCATCGGGCCGCGCGGCAGAAGGCGGTGGGCGTCCACCGTGTGGCCCGGCCGGGCGGGAGGCTTCGCGGGGCCCGTGCCTCAGTGCGGGAGCGTCGAGGCGTCGTTGAGGCGGACCGCGCACTCCAGCAGGAGGGCGTGGACGAAGGCCTGGGGCAGATTGCCGCGCAGCTGGCGCTGGCGTACGTCGTACTCCTCCGCGAACAGCCCGGACGGCCCGCAGGCCCCCCGGGTCCGCTCGAACCAGCGCAGCGCGCCGGTGCGGTCACCGAGGTGGTCGGTGGCCAGCGCCATGGTGAACCCGCACAGCAGGAAGGCCCCTTCGGCCTCGCCCAGCGGGATTCCCTGGTGGACGAAGCGATAGAGGTACCCGTCATCGGCCAGCTGCTCCTCGATGAAGCGGCGGGTGATGGCGTTGCTCGGGTCGTCGGCGGGAGGAAAGCCGCGGGCCAGGGGCGTCAGGAGAGCGGCCTCCGGCCCGTCGTCGTCGGCGGCCCGCCGCCACCGGCCGTCAGCGCGCAGGCAGCGGTGCCGGGTCTCCGCGAAGACGGCCTCGGCGAGGTCGGCGCACCGCTGTCCCGTTCGCCCCGGCAGCACCCCGGCCACGCGTCGCAGACCGCAGACCACACTCAGCCGGGACTGGGTCCACCACCGTTCGTCCAGTTCCCACAGCCCCGCGTCGGGCCGCCGCCAGTTGTGTTCCACCGCCCGGACCGCGACCGTGACCGCCTGCTCGGCCTCGGGTGTGAGCCGGTCGTGGTGAGCGGCGGCGGCGAACAGTTGCAGCGCCTCTCCGAACGCGTCGAGCTGGAACTGATCGGCCGCGCGGTTCCCGATCCGGTCCTGGCCTCCCGGGTAGCCGGGAAGCGGCAGCCCTCGTTCCTCCGGTACGGGTCCGCCGTCCACGGTGTAGGCCGGGTGCAGGCCCGCACCGTCGGCGAGGACGCGTTCGGCGGTGAAACGCACCGCGGTGTCGAGCAGGTCGTGCGGGCCGTGTGCGGCGACCGCCAGGCCGGCGTAGCTCTGGTCGCGCAGCCAGGCATAGCGGTAGTCGTAGCTGCGGCCGGTGTTCGCGCGTTCCGGCAACGAGGTGGTGACGGCCGCGACCATACCGCCGGAGGAACTCGTCAGGCCGCGCAGGACGGCGTAGGCGTGCCGGGCGTCGCGCGGTGCGGCCAGGCCGGAGCAGTCGGGCACGGCCCGCCGCCACGCCTCCTCCGTCCGCGCCCACAGCCGCTCCGGATCCAGCGGGGCCGCGCTCTCCTTCTCCGACAGTTCCAGGACCAGGTCGTGCTGCTCGCCCTTGCGCAGGCGGAACTCACCGCGCAGGACGGACTCGCCGTGCCACGTGGCCTGTTGCGCTCCGCGGAGCCGCAGCCGCAGACCGTCGGCGTGCGCGGTCCACAGGTCGCCCTCGAGGCGGGGGCCGCGCATCCCGCCCGCGCCGAAACCCGGACGCGGGTCCAGGGCCAGCCGTAGACGTGCCTCGCCCTCCTCGACGCGCATCCGGCGCAACAGCACAAGACGGTCCACAGAGGCCGGCATCGCCAGCGCGTCGCGGCACTCGATCACGGAGTCGGCGGTCACCCACCGGCTGACCCGGATCAGTGTGCCGTCCTCGTAGTACCCACCCCATACGTGCCAGCGGTCCACCGGTTCGACGCCGAAGTACCCCCCGCCGCCGATCAGGGCGGAGAACACCGCGTCACTGTGCCAGCGGGGAGCGCACAGCCACACGATCCGGCCCTCCGGGTCCACCACGGCGCCTCGTTCGCCGTCGGCGAGGACGGCGTAGGCCCGCAGCGCCCACGGCGGGCAGACGTCGTTCGGCACGTGTACCGTCCCGTCCGCTGTGTCACCCATGGCACTGCTGTTTTCCCGGCCACCCCGCCGGGAAACGCCCACTGCGCCGGCCGGGGCCGAACGCGGCGTCTTCAAGGGGTCCCGGTGCGCCTGGGTCCCGTTGCGCCGGGGTCCCGGCGTGCCTGGGTCATCCGGTGTCCTCGGCTACGGCGTCCCAGGCGCCGCTGACCGAGGGCGTGCCCGCCGGCCCGAGGCTGCCCGCGCCGCACCCCGGTCCCCCGGTCCGCGGTCGCGGCCACCGACCCGGCACAAGGCCGTTTCCGGCTCTGCGGAAGGCCGGCTACGAGGTGCCGTCGTAGATCAGAAGACCGTCCTCGCGCAAGCGCGCGCCGGGTGTCACGGTGTGCGCGTCGAGGCGGCCGTTGTGCATGAGGTGGTAGGCCGGTACCCCGCGGGCGAGGACCGCGAAGTCCGCGATGAGGCGTCGGTGGCAGCGCCACCAGACCGCTTCCCGGCACATCACGGCGGTGCGGACGCCGGCGGCCTGGAGCAGTAGCTCGTCCGCGGCGGCGACGAACTCGTCGGAGCGGGTGTGGGCCGCGTAGCCGCGGAAGGAGACGTTGCGCCAGACGGTGTCGGGACTGTCCGGAGGGGGTCTGCGGAACCCGCCGAGGTCGGGCTCCCACCGGTAGGCGATCCCGTGCCGCGGCAGCCACTCGGCCAGCCGCTGCTGGGAGAAGTGCGGGTAGCGGCGGCTCCCCGGGGCGGTGCGTACGTCCACGACGGCTGCCACGTCGGCCTGGAGCAGCAGGGAGACGATCCGCTCGCGCTCGGTGGTGCTGTGCCCAAAAGTGAGCAGAACCCCGTCCATGAGGCCAGAGTCTCCATTTTTCCCGGACCCAGGCGTGCCCGACAGGAGCGCCGGCGACCCCGCCGACCGACCCCGCCGACCGGCGCGGCCGGCGGTATCGGCCCGGGCCGGCCGCGCCCGGTAGGCGGAGGTCAGTGGCCGATGACGTCCGTGTAGCCGTGCCCGGTGATGTCCTGTCCCGCGAGGGTTCCGGTCACGTGGCATGCGCCGGTGTAGGCGGCCTCGGAGCCGGCCAGTCCCCGGTGGGTGATGTCGAGGGACGCGTCGAGGGCGGGAACGGTCAGAAGCCAGTGCCCCTCGTGGTCGGTCCGCTGGGCGTGGGTGATCAGATGCGAGCCGTCGGGCTGAAGTTCCGTGAGCCAGGAGGAACCGTCCCCCGCGGTGTCCCAGACGCTCAGGTACCGGCCGGCGCCGAGGTCCAGGCCGAGCCAGGTGAAGCGCGGGGGCTGGGTGGCCCCGGAGACCCACTGACGGTCGAGCCAGGTGTGTCCGCTGACTCGGTACGTGACCCCCTCGACGGTGAGGGTTCCGGACGCGGTCAGGCCGGGCAGCGCGTACTGCCCCGTCGTGCCGCCGAAGAAGGGGAACACTCCGCTGCCGCCGCTGTAGAGGACAGGACCCTCGCGCCGAAGGGTGAGCCGCACCGAGGCGGTGTCCGTCGCTCCCGAGACGTCGAGTCGGTCCGTGTCTCCGCTCACGGCGAGGACGGAGGTCCGCACGTCGAGCGAGTCCGCGGCCACTTTCACCTCGTCCATGGCTTCGACGGCGTACGTGCCGCTGCTGTGACCGTCTCCTTCCCGGAGCACGGCGACCGTGCTGTGACAGGCGCCCTGCATCAGCATGGTGTGGATCTTCACCCAGAAGACGTTCTCATGGTCGTGCAGCCTGGCGCAGAACCACCAGGAGTCCGCGTTGTCGGGAGAGGTGGGAGCGAGGCCCTCGGCGGCGTCGACCAAGGTCGGTCGGGTCGTGGTCATCGGATCTCCTGTCAGAGGGCGGCCGTTGCCGCATGGACGCGGGGAACGAAGCTGATGGTGCTGGCCAGTTGACCAGTTGACCAGTTTGTCAGGGCGAGGGCTGGATCAGCCTGTGGGGGTCGACCGTCCTGCCGGCGCGGTACCGGTCGCCGGGCCGGGCATGGACTCGGCGCTGACGTGATGTCAGATCGACGGCTCGGCCCAGACGTCGGGCGGGACGATGCCGGTGGACCGGCCGTAGGGGTCGAGCAGCCGCCCGAGGAGCTTGTCGTGGCGCAGGGTGATGACGCGGTCGACGATGTCGAGGCTGGGGTGGGTGGTGGCGAGCTGGGTCTCCAGACGCAGGGCGTCGGCCACGGAGTGCAGGCTTGCCTGCAGGACGAGGTTGTACGGGCCGGTGACGGCGGCGCAGTTGCGGGTTTCGGGCAGGCGGACCAGGGCGTGGCCGATGGCGGGCAGATCGGTGGGCGGAACCCTGACCCAGAAGGTGATGGCGACGGGCCAGCCGCCGAGGGGGCGGGCGAAGTCGCAGCGGAAGCGCAGGACGTCGAGTCGGGTCAGTCGCTCGACACGGCGTTTGGCGGTGGACAGGCTGACACCCAGGGCGGTGGCCAGCGCCTGGTAGGAGGCGCGGCCGTCGTGGACCAACCGGCCCAGGAGGGCGCGGTCGAAGGCGGTCAGGTCACTGGGTCCGGACCGGGGCGACCGGATGGCGGGTGGTGGGGTGAGCCGGGCCCGCTGGTCGGGAGCGAGGGCGGCGATGCGCCACTGGCCGCCCTCGGTGAACATGTGGGTGACGATCCGGGCGTGCACGGCGGTGATACCGGGGATGTGCGGGAGCATGTCGAGGGTGTAGCGGGACAGGGCGTGCAGGTCCCGGGTGGCGACGGTGGCGAGGATGTCGTGGCCGCCGGCCGAGCGCTCAAGAGTGAGCATGTGCGGATGGCCGCCGAGGGCCCGGGCGACGGAGGCGGTGGCGCCCGGGGCGCAGTCGATCTGGGCGTAGGAAAGGCATATCCGGTCCAGCATCCGCGGGCCGGGGGAGAGCGCGACCCAGGCCATGCCGTGCTCGGTGAGGCGGTTGTAGCGGCGGGCGACGGTGACCGGGTCCACCCCGAGGGCGCGGCCGAGCTCGGTCCACGAGGCCCTCGGCCGCAGTTGCAGCGCGTGGATCAGCGCGAGGTCGTCCTCGCTCAGCTGTTGCGCGTCTTCCTGCATCGGCACGTGCCCCTTGGCGAGAATCCTGCGTTTTCCCTTCCCTGAAGGGTCAGTCTCGCACTGTGGAAGGGGCACAGGCTCGCACGGGGCGGGCCGCAGCGGGAGGACCGGGACATGGCGTTCGCCGACTACCAGAACGAGATCTACCGCGCCGGGCTGCACGGTGTGGCACCGCGGCTGCCGATGACCTGCGCGGAGCTGGAGCCGCCGGCCCTGGCCGCGTTGACACCGTCGGTGCGTTCCTACGTCGCGGGCGGCGCCGGGGACGAGTACACCCAGCGAGCCAATGTCACCGCCTTCGAGCAGTGGGGTCTCGTTCCGCGCATGCTGGTCGGTGCGAGGGAGCGGGACCTGTCGGTCGACCTGTTCGGGACGCGCCTGGCCGCGCCGCTGTTCATGGCCCCGATCGGCGTGATCGGGCTGTGCGCCCAGGACGGCCACGGCGACCTCGCCACCGCACGCGCCGCCGCCCGGACCGGCGTGCCGATGATCGCCTCCACCCTGACCGTCGACCCGATGGAGCAGGTGGCCGCCGAGCTCGGCGACACCCCCGGCTTCTTCCAGCTCTACACCCCCACCGACCGGGAGCTGGCCGAGAGCCTCGTCCACCGCGCCGAGAAGGCCGGGTTCAAGGGGATCGTGATCACCCTGGACACCTGGATCACCGGGTGGCGTCCCCGTGACCTCGCCATCAGCAACTTCCCTCAGCTGCGCGGACACTGTCTGGCCAACTACACCAGCGACCCGGTCTTCCGCTCCCGCCTCGCCAGGTCCCCCGAGGACGACCCGGCAGCCGCGGTGATGCGCTGGGCGCAGACCTTCGGCAACCCGCTCACCTGGGACGACCTGCCCTGGCTGCGGTCGATGACCGACCTGCCGCTGATCCTCAAGGGCATCTGCCACCCCGACGACGCCCGCCGCGCCAAGGACGCCGGCGTGGACGGCATCTACTGCTCCAACCACGGCGGGCGCCAGGCCAACGGCGGACTGCCCGCGCTGCACTGCCTGCCCGGCGTCGTCGAGGCCGCCGGTGACCTGCCGGTCCTGTTCGACTCCGGCATCCGCTCCGGAGCCGACATCGTCAAGGCCCTCGCCCTGGGCGCGACCGCCGTCGGCATCGGCCGCCCCTACGCCTACGGCCTGGCCCTCGACGGTACCGACGGCATCGTCCACGTCCTGCGCTCCCTGCTCGCAGAGGCCGACCTCCTCATGGCCGTCGACGGCTACCCCACCCTGGCCGACCTCACGCCCGACACCCTCCGCCGCATCCGCTGACACGAGACGGCCCTCGCGCCCCTGACACCCGGCTCGGCAAGGCGGCCGGGGAGTTTCGCAACCGGGCGGTGCGGGCCGCGCGGCGCACGCCGTGCTCGTGTGAGCCCTGTACGCGCCCCCGCCCAGGCGAGAAGACTGCCTGGGCGGTGGGTGGTTGGCCAGAACCTCACCCACCGGTATGGGTCCGAGTTCTCCGGAAGGCAGGTCGGCTGCTGTGCTGTTGAGGCTGCCCACATCCGTGTCCGAAGCCCAGGAGTGCCTGGCCGAGGGGGCCGTGCCGATCGGCGGGGCGACCCTCGTCTGGGCCACCTGGCAGCGGGACGGGTTTCCTGAACTGGCCATGTCCCTACGGGAGTTGCCGGAGGCCAACGCGCTGGGGCGCGAGACGGTGGGCGGCGCCGTGGTCCTGCACCGGATCGACGACCGGGTACCTGACGTGCTCCGCCTGGCGGCCGCCGGGGTGGGCACCGGGGCCGTGCGGCGGACGGCGACGGTCGGCGGCAACCTCGTCGGCAGTACGCTGCGCTGTCTGCTGCCCGCGGCGCTCGTCCTGGACGCCCGGGCCACGGTGCTGGAATCCGACGGCGTCCAGGAGACGGACATGGCCGAGCTGGTGGCCAAACGTCCTGTCCTCGTCAGCCTGCGCTGGCGTGCACCGATCGCCTCCTCGTACCGCAAACTGGCCGGAGAGGCGGGCGGGCCGCCACCCCTCGTCGTCGCCTCGGCGGTCCACGCCGGCAACGGCGGCAACCACCTGCGGGTCGCCGTACGCGACGGTCATGACGTGCTCAGCGGCAGCGTCACGTACGACACCGGTGCCGATGCCGAGCAGACCGTGCACGCGCTGAGCGAGACGGCCCTCGGCGATCTGCAGGGCTTCGTTTGGCGAGCCGTCCACTCACAGGTCACCGGCCTCCTCGGCGATCGCGGCACGGCCTGATGTGACGGACGGCCGGCCGCTTCGTCCCTCGCCCCGTGCTCCGTCGTGCGGCACCTCCCGCCGAACGTGCGGTCCGCGTGCCCTGAGGGTGGCTTGGCAATCGCTTGCAGCGGCCTCGGCCGAAGGCGCAGCATGGCGGTTCCCACCCGTTGTCCGGCAGGGAGTGGCCCATGCGCCCGAGCTCGTCAGCAGTGAGCGCGAGACGCGCGCATCCCGCGACGAGCGATGCCGGTGTCCCGTGTCTCCCGAAGGGGATGGACGTGCCAGAGCCGCTTGATGCCGTGACCCCTGTTGCCGCCGGCGGGTCCGCGTTCCCGCCGGAGGCGACCGCACCGCCGACGGTCGGTGTGGAGGAGGAGTTCGTCCTGGCCGACCGGCACAGCAGGTCGGCTGTGTACAGGTCCCTGTCCGTCGTACACGCCGCCCGTACGCACCTCGGTGCGCCGCATGCCACACCCGAACTCTCGCAGTCCCAGGTGGAGACCGTCAGCGCGGTGTGCCGTACGGCCGCCGAACTGGAGGGGGAGATCCTGCGATTACGCGCGGGTGCGGCCGTCGCGGCCGCCGAGTACGACTGCCTGCTGGTGCCCAGCGGCACGGCGGTCCTCGGCCGTTCCGGGCCACCACCCCTCCTCGACCAGCCGCGATACCTCGCCCTCGCGCGCCGCTTCGGGCCCCTCGTCCACGACCAGGGTGTCAACGCCTGCCACGTGCACGTCGGCGTGACCGACCGGGAAGACGCCGTGGAGGCGGTCAACCACCTGCGCGGCTGGATGCCCCTGCTGCTGGCCCTCACCGCCAACTCCCCGTACAGCGGCGGGTCGGACACCGGATACGCGAGCTGGCGCTCCATGGTCTGGAGCCGGTGGCCCGCCGCGGGTCCGCCACCCTATCTGAGGGGCGCGGCCCACTACGCGCGGATCGTCGACCAACTCGTGGCCACCGGAGCGGCGATGGACCCGGGGATGATCTACTGGCACGTCCGGCCCTCGGCGCACCTTCCCACCATCGAGGTACGCATCGCGGACGTGATGCCCGACGCCGGGACCACCACCGCGTACGCGCTGCTCGTCCGCGGTCTCGTCGGGCACGCCGTCGAGGCGGCACGCGCCGGCGAATACGCGCCCGAGGCCCCCGACCTGCTGTTGCGGGCGGCATGCTGGCAGGCTGCCCGGCACGGTCCGACGGGCGCCCTGCCCGCCACCCACACCCGCGACTGCGCCGCCACGCCCGTCGGCCGGCTGGTCGAGGAGCTGTGGAAACGGGTCGAGCCGCACCTCAGCCGGTACGGCGACGACCAGTTCGTCGGCGACTGGCTGAGCGACGTCCAGCTCAACGGGACCGGCTTCGCGCGCCAGAGACGTGTCGCGGAACAGTACGCGGGCCGCCTGGAGGCGGTGGTGGACGACCTCGCTGTCGAGCTTCCCGGGTGACGCGCTCGGCGGGCGCGGTGGGCCGGAGCAGGCCGACGAGGCCCATCCGTGTCACCGCTCCCGGCTCCCGCTGTGTGCTACCGGGAAGACTCCTCGTGCGACAGTTCCAGGTCGTGGTCGGTGACGCCGCTCGCGTCCACGCGCAGTGACGCGGCGACCGGCGCATAGCCGCTGGCGACGACCGTGTACTCGCCGCCGGTGAGGTCGGTGAACCCGTAGGCGCCGTCGGGGCCGGTGACCGCCGTGCCGACCACGTTCCCGGCCGCGTCCAGCAGGGTGACCTTGGCGTCGGCGAGCACGTTGCCGGTGGCGGTGCTGACCACACCGTGGAGCCGGGCACCGGGTTCGAGACGGACCTCGTGGGCCTTCGTCGCTCCCGGGGTGACCTCGACCGGCAGGGCCGTAGGGCGGTGTCCGGGCGCGTTCACCGCGAGCGTGTAGCTGCCGGGGACCAGATCGGCGAGCACGAAGGTGCCGTCGGCCGCGGAGGTGCCGGAGGAGACGACCTCGCCGCGTACGTCGGTGGCCACCAGCAGGGCACCTGGCAGGGGGCGTCCGTCGACGGCGTCCCGGACGGATCCGGTGAGGGCGGCGCCGCCGCTCAGCGCGAGGTCGCACTCGGCCGGCTCGTCGCCGACGAGCACCGTGACGGCCTGCGGCTGCCGCGCGTCGGCGGCGCCGATCAGCACGTAGGTGCCGGGGCGGGGGACGGTCACCGCATAGCCCCCGTCGTCGCCGCTGACGGCTCGGTCGAGCTGCCGTCCCCCGACGTCGATCAAGGTGATCACGGCCTGCGGCACCGGTACTCCCGCCCCGTCCAGCACCCGGCCGCGGGCGCCGTACGCCGGGGCGCCCTGAGCGGGTCGGCCCTCCCCGTCAGCGGTGGTTCCGGCCGCGGGCTCGGCCGGGGCCACGGACTCAGTGGCCGCGGCCTCGCCTACGGCTGACGCTCCGACGGCTGCCTCTGCGGCAGCCGACCCCGCGACGGTGGTCGCGACCGGTTCCACAGCCGGGCCGGGCTCCGCAGCCGGGCCGCCGCTCTCCTCGGCGGCCCGCGCCTCCAGGCCGGAGACCTTGCGCAGCGGCACCTCCTTGGTCCACAGCGCGACCAGGAGGCCCAGGACCATCACGGCCGCCGCGATCAGGAACACGAGCTGCATCGAGTCGGTGAAGCCGGCCTTGAACGGCTGGGCCAGGCGCGGGTCGAGCCGCTGGATGAACGAGGAGTCGTCCAGCACACCCGAGCCGCTTCCGCCGCCCGCCCGGGGGTGCTGGAACATCTCCAGCACCGGCGCGTTCGCGGGGTTCGAGCGTACGGCCGGGTCCTGGAGCGCGGCCTGGAAGCCGGGCGTTCCGGACGCGGCCCGGAAGGCCGAGCCGATCTTGTCGCCGACGGTGCTGAACAGCACCGAGAGGAAGACAGCGGTACCTGCGGTGCCGCCCATCTGCCGGAAGAAGGTGGCCGACGCGGTCGCCACACCCATGTCCTTGGGCTCCACGGCGTTCTGCACGGCCAGCGTCAGGATCTGCATGCATCCGCTGAGGCCGATACCGAACAGCGCCATGTACGCCATGGTCTCCGGCAGCGCGGTGTTCCACTGCACCCGGTAGTGGAACAGCACCATGGCCGCGATGATCAACGCGGTGCCGACGATCGGAAAGATCTTGTACTTGCCCGTCTGCTGGATGATGCGTCCGACCACGATGGTCCCGGCGATCATCCCGACCATCAAGGGCAGCATCAGCAGGCCGGACTTGGTGGGGCTGACGCCCTTCACGATCTGCAGGTACAGCGGAACCATCATCATCCCGCCGAACATGCCCATACCGACGAGCACGGACAGCAGACTCATCTTGCTGAACACCGCGCTGCGGAACAGCCGCATCGGGATCAGGGCCTCCTCGCCCATGGCACGCTCGACGAAGACCCACACCACCAGCCCGACCACGCCGACCGCGTAGCAGACACAGGCCTTCGTGGACGTCCAGCCCCAGTCCTGGCCCTGCTCGGCCACGAGCAGCAGCGGCACCACGCCGACGGCGATGGCGGCCGCGCCCCACCAGTCGATGCGGTGCTCGCGCCGGGTGTGCGGGAGGTTCAGCACCTTGGCGACGACGAACAGGGCGATGATGCCGACCGGCACGTTGACCAGGAACACCCAGCGCCAGCCGGCGATGGCCAGGATGCTGCTGCGGCCCGCCAGGAAACCGCCGATCAGCGGGCCGAGCACGCTCGAGGAGCCGAACATCGCGAGCATGTAGCCCTGGTACCGGGCGCGTTCGCGGGGTGGCACGATGTCACCGATGATCGCCAGAGCCAGCGACATCAGACCGCCCGCGCCGATGCCCTGGAAGGCCCGGAACGCGGCCAGCTCGGTCATCGAGGTGGCGAACGAGCAGGCCGCCGAGCCGACGATGAAGATGCTGATGGCTGCCAGGAAGAAGGGCTTGCGGCCGTAGAGGTCGGACAGCTTCCCGTACAGCGGCGTGCTGATGGTGGACGTGATCAGATACGCGGTGGTGACCCACGCCTGTGAGCTGAGTCCGTGCAGATCGTCGGCGATGGTGCGGATCGAGGTGCTGACGATGGTCTGGTCGAGCGCCGCGAGGAACATCCCCAGCATCAGGCCGCTGAGGATCGTCATGATCTGACGGTGCGTCAGGCGGCCGGCCGGTGCGGCCGACGGGGCTATGGCGGCGGCTTCCCCGCGGGGCGGGGACGCGGGCGTGGTCATGCGTGCGGATCTCCTTGCCTCGCCCCGCCACCCGGGCACTGCCCGGCTGGGAGGCTACCCGTGTCGATCATCACTCACTATCCGTTGCTTGCGGCTACCAAGTGAGTCTAGATCCCCGCGGGAGGGGGCCGCATCACGCCGGTGCGGTGGCAGATGCCGTCTTCTTGCGGGCGCGGTACGCGGCCGCCTTGATCCTGTTGCCGCAGGACTCCATCCCGCACCACTGCCGGCGCATGCCCCGCGAGCGGTCGATGTGGGTGCGCGTGCACGCGGGGTTGCCGCACTCCTTCAGGAGGGGCACGTCCGGACCGCTGAGGAGTTCGACGGCGTGGCACGCCACCATGGACAGGGCCTCTTCGGGGGGCGCCTGCGTCCAGCGGCCCGCCGGGGTGAGCCGGGATACCGCGGGCGGTTTGCGTGCGGCGTTGTTCACCACGGTCAGCGCGGCCCCGTCGTACTGTTCGCCGAGCCGGCGGGCGGTGACCAGCCGGTAGATGGCCTCCCGTACGGTCGTCGCCTGCTCGACGTCGGTCTCCCGGCCGAGGGAGACCGCGTCGACGATACCGGACTGAGACCCAGGTCGACGGCGAGGCAGGAGAAGGTCCGCCACGAGCCCTCGGGGTCGTGGGCGGTACCGTGCCGGGTCGTTCGGCGTGGCCGTCCTCTCCTCGGCCATGTCCTCGCGCGGGAGTCACTCCTTAGACCGGTGATCTACAGGTAGGGGCGGGTGATCAGCTCGATCGCGTGACCGGCGGGGTCCTTGAAGTACACCCCTCGGCCACCGTGCTCGTCGTTGATCTCGCCCGGGCGTCGCATCTGCGGATCGGCCCAGTGCTCGATGCCGCCGTCGCGCAGGCGCCGGTACGCCCGGTCGAACAGTTCGTCGTCGACCAGGAACGCGTAGTGCTGCATCTGGATCTCCACCGGCGGTTCGGCGAACTGGAGCAGCACGCCGTCGGTGAGCTGGATGTTGGTGAACGGGCCCCAGGACGGTGCTTCCGGAACTTCCAGGAGCTCCCGGAAGAACCGGGCGGACTCACGGCGGTCCTTGGCGGCGATGATGGTGTGGTTGAACGTGGCTGTCATGCGGCTTGCCTCACTGGTGTTCGACACGGGAAACGGACTCGCGGTGCACGAGCGCGAGGAGGTCCGCGTGCCGAACCGAGGGGGTGCGTTCTGCGCACCCGCTGTGCGGTCAGCCTTCCACCGGATGGCCAATCCGTGTGTGGCGCAGTGCCGGTCCGGTGTTCACGTCGGAGAACATTACTTGATCTTGCAGACTACGCCAACTGGATGAGTCACCCGGGACGCCGCCCGGCTCAGCGCGAGCGCGCCGGTGACCGCGGGACCGAGGGGCTGATCCGAATCGGCGAGGCGGGCTCCACGGCCGCCCCGGCGGCAAGCCCACCGGGGTCCACCCGCCCCATGCCGCGGCGTCTCACCTTGGGCGTCTCCCACTGAGCAAGTGGCCTGCCGAGGCACTGACTTGGCCGTTCCGGCGCCCGGTGCGCGGCGGCCGAAGCGGCACATGAGGCTGTTCCGGCGATGCACGGGTCGCCCCGCTTCCGACGTGGCCGCCGGAGCCGCTGGTGTGGCCGGGTGGGCGTGCGGTTATGACAGACCGCCCCGCTCGCAGACCCGGCGGGCGACCTCCCGGAGCTTGATGTTGTTCTCCTGCGAGTAACGGCGCAGCACGTCGAACGCCTGCTCTTCGGTGAGGTGGTGGCTCCCCATGACGATGCCCATCGCCTCGCCGATCATGTGGCGGGTGGCGACGGCGTTCTCCATCTGGGCGTGTGTGCGGGCGCTGGAGAAGGCGACCGCCGCATGCGAGGCCAGCAGCCAGCCGGCCAGTTCACTGGCCTCCGTGAAGGCGCCGGGCCTGCGCGAGTAGACGTTCAGCGCGCCCAGCTCCTCGTCCTCGGTGTACAGCAGGAACCCCATCATGCTGCCCACGCCCAGCTGGTGGGCCATGGGGGCGAAGGAGGGCCAGCGCGGATGCTCCCGGGTGAGGTCGGCGATACGGAACACCGGCTCCTTCGCCGTGTTGCGGGCCGCGTCGAAGCACGGCCCCTCACCCAACCGCTCCTGCAGCCGGTCACTGTCGACGACGAGCTGCTGGGTGGGCGCGAGCGTCTGCACCGCCGTGCCGTGCAGCACGAGGATGCCGGCCGCGTCGCAGCCCTCGACCAGCTCGGTGGCCGAGCCGGTGATCCGTTCCAGGGTGGTGGCGACCGACTTCTGCGCCAGAAGGTCCCGCGCCATCGACGCCATCTGCTGTGCGAACCGAGCCCAGTCCATCGTGTCCTCCGCCTCTCGGTCCGTCCCGGACAGGCCGTCTCCCAGCATTCCACGCAAGCCTTACCGCGCGTGCGTGGGAGAGCCCCGTTCACCGGGCCCGTCCGCCTGTATATCGGCGGAACGGCTCACTGTCCCGGGACGGCGCACGCGCCGGGGCGGGACGGCCGCCCGCCGGCGGAGGGATCACTGCGGCGGCCGATCGGCTGGTCCCCGGCGTGCCGGTGCCGAGACGGATCCCGGCGTGGAGTTCACTCGCGCGGGCCGATCTCCCTCCCGTCGGCGTCCCGGACGGTGATGGCCAGCATCGGGCAGATGTCGGCGGCCTCCAGGGCGCGGTCGTCGTCCTCGGCGATGCGCTCGCGCACGGGGCGCGCGTGGTCGTCGTCCAGGACGAACAGGTCCGGTGCGGCCCCGGCGCACATCCCGGAGCCGATACAGCGGTCGGAGGCGATGTGCAGCTGCCAGCTCATGGGCCGCCTCACCACCCCACCGGCATGACGCGGGGGCCGCGCACCAGCATCTCGGTCTTCCAGGTGATGTCGCCGGCGACGCGCAGCCGGGGGAACCGGGCCACCAGCGCGCCGACGGCCTCCTGCAGTTCCAGGCGGGCCAGGGGAGCCCCGAGGCAGTGGTGGACACCGTGGCCGAAGCCCAGATGGGCGTTGCCGCTCCGGGAGATGTCGAGGGTGCCGGCCGCGGTGAAGCGCAGCGCGTCCCGGTTGGCCGCGCCGATCGCGACCAGTACCGGTTCCCCGGCCCGCACCAGGGTGCCACCGACTTCGATGTCCTCCTTGGCGTACCGGGGCTGCCCGGCGCCGCTGCCCAGGGGCACGAAGCGCAGCAGCTCCTCGATCGCGCCGGTGATGAGCGCGGGCTCGGCACGCAGCCGGGACAGTGCCTGCGGATGGTCGAGAAGGGTGAGCACGAAGTTGGGGATCTGGGTGGCGGTGGTCTCGTGCCCGGCGACCAGGATGCCGACACACAGGTCGACGAGCTCCAGCTCGGACAGCCGGTCGTCGTGATCGCGCGCCTCGATCAGCGCCGTCATCAGGTCGTCCCGGGGCTGCTCGCGATGGGCGGTGATCAGCTGGGCCATGTACGCGCGCAGCTCTTCGCGGTTGCGGTCGAACTCCTCGGCGGTGAGCGAGCTCGTGGACAGTGCCGCGTCGCTCCACGCGCGGAACCGCGGGCGGTCCTCCTCCGGTACCCCGAGGAGCCCGCAGATCACCGCGACCGGAATGGGCAGGGCGTAGCGGTCGACCAGGTCGACCGGCGGCCCCGCCGCTTCCATCTCGTCCAGCAGCGTCGACGTCAGTTCCCTGATCCGCGGCCGGAGTTTCTCGACCTGGCGCACGGTGAAGGCCTTGGCGACCAGCGAGCGCAGCCGGGTGTGGTCGGGCGGATCCATGCTGAGGATCCCGCTGTCCCGCCTGCCCTCGGAGGCGCGCGGCTCGTCGTGTTCGAGGCCCAGGGCCCGGCTGAAGCGCTGGTCGCCGAGGACCAGCCGCGCGTCCGCGTAGCGGGTGGCGAGCCACGCCGGCTCCCCGTACGGCAGCTGGACGCGTAACAGCCCCGGTGTGTCACGGGCTCGTTCGTACGCGTCGGACAGGGCCAGGTCCTGGCTGGAGTTGAAGGGATAGGCGAGGGGCTCGCGGTCCGTTTCCGTCACTGCTGTCTCCCTTGTGTAAGCACACGCTTACAACGCTACGAGGCGCTCACGGAGCGGTCAACGACGCTAACCGGCCGTTACTCTGACGGCTCCTCGGCAGGCGTGGAGCGGGCCCGGGGCGGACGGCAGAAGGAGCAGAGGGTGGACATCGGCGAGCACACGCGGCAGCACGACCGGCCCGGCGGCCGCTCCGCGAGCGGGGAATCCCCGCACCGCCCGCGTGACGCCCGCGGGACCCGCCTGCGCATCCTCCAGGCGGCCGGCGCGGTCTTCGCCGAGCGCGGATACGAGGCGGCGACCGTCCGTGACATCGCCGGACGCGCCGGGGTGAACCAGGCACTCATATTCCGCTACTTCGGATCCAAGCGGGCCCTGCTCACCGAGGTCATGGCCCAGGGAGGCAAGGAGCATCTGATGAGCACGCCCGCGGACCGGCTGTTCGAGACCGCGCTGCGCGGTGTCCTGGCCGAAGGCGGAAACCACGGTGCGGCCGGTGCGGACCGGCTGCTCGCCGTCTATCTGCGCTCCATCGGCAGCGCCGACGCCGCCCCGGACACCGTGCGCGCGCTGGGGGAGGAGTACGCCGCCGCCCTCGCCGCTCTCTCCTCCGCAGACGACAGCAAGCTGCGCGCGCAGCTCGCCATGGCCTGGCTGCTCGGCATCGGCCTGATGCGGGTCGTGGTCGGCCAGGATCCGCTGGCGAGTGCGGAACCGGACGAGATCTGCGGCCACGTACTCGCGGCACTCGACGGACTCCTGCACGACGAGAAGGCGCCCGGGGGCCGGACAGCTTCGAGCTGATCGTCATCGGCCATGCCTTCCACCGGCTCCGCCGCACCCTGGTCGCCGAGCGCGCCTACGCCTGGCTCCGGCCCGGCGGCTGTCTCGCGCTGTGCTGGTCGACCTCCCCGTGGGTGGGCCCTCAGCCCTGGCAGCGGGCGCTCGACAGCATGCTGCGCCAGTGGCAGCACGACCTCGGGGCGTCGGGCCGGGTTCCGCCCGGACGGGACCGGTCCAGGCAGCGGGATCCCGACCACGACGTGGTGTCGTACCGGGTTCGCGCCCGTCGGGCGCCGTGAGTTCTCCCGCGAGCACCACTGGACCATCCCCGAACTCGCCGGGCACATCCGGTCGACGTCCTTCCTGCCGCCCCCTGTGCCCGCGGACCACGCCGACGCGTTCGACGCAGACCTCACCGCCGAACTGGGCCCCCACACGGCCGACGGCCGCCTCACCGAGACAGCCGGTTTCGCACGCCTATGAACTGGCGCGCAAGCCGGCTCCCGCATGACCGCCGCAGGTGGTGCTCAGAAGGTGAGACCCGCAGGCCACCCCGCCGCCAACAGCTGGTGCGCTTCCAGGGCTTGCCGGCCGGCAGGGTGCGGGCGACTCGCACCGTGAGCCGGCCGCTCTCCGCCGGCCGCCCCCCCCAGGCGGTCCAGCTCGGAGTGTTCCCGTGCGTACTGCGGCACGGACGTGATCGGACCCAGGATGCCGCGACCCGCAGCCGCCCGGACGCCGCCGGCCGACTTCGTCACCCGGCCGCCGTCCCGTACCGCGCGGGCGGCGAGTTCGGGCGCCTCCTTGCGTACCAGCTCGGGGCAGCGCGCCGCCGCGAGGCAGTACGACGTCGGCGAGGGCGATGCCCAGCGAGGCGGCGCACATCAGGTACGCGCGCACCTCGCCGGTGGGGGACCTCGCATCCTGGTGGACCGTCACGTGCCAGGTGCGCTCATCGGGGTCGCGGGACCGCCACAGTCCTCCGCCCTCTCCGCGAACCCCGCCACCGAGGCGTTCGGGGCGTCGGCCCGGGGCGGGTGGCCCGTGTCCGGCACGATGTGGAGGCGGTCGGTGTCGGGGTCGTGGGCGATGGCGTCGCCGGGCATCTGGAAGTGGACCGCGAGCCGAGCCGCCTTGGCGTAGGCGTCCAGACCGGCGCGGCAGTACGCCACCATCCTCGTGCGGAGAGCGTCGAGACGCGCCCACTCCATCGCGTCACACACGTCGGGCTCCGCGATCCGCGGGTCGCCCTGCCACTGCCGGACTTCGAAGAAGAACCCGGTCCGGGACTTCCCGCCAGGGCTTCGATGGTGCACGGTGACGGCGGCCCGTACGTCCGCCGGGTCGATGACGACACCGGTCTCTTCCCGGGCCTCGCGCACCAAGGCGGTGACGACGTCCTCGTGAGGGCCGTCCACATGCCCGGACGGCAGGTGCCACAGACCGGCGGCGTAGACCGGCCCGGCCCGGCGCGACAGCAGCACCTCGGGGCCTTCGTCGGTGTCCCTGCGCAGGATCAGATGGACGTCCAGCGGCTCGGTGTGCCGCCCGCCGCTCACCGGTCACCGCCGGGGCGGCCTGCGAGCAGCTCCCTGAACAGGGCGTCCGCGACCAGCTCTTCGCCGCGGGTGAAGCGTGTGCCGCACAGGCAGCCGGCCACCGTCGACGGTGGCCGGGCGCGCCGCAGCGGGCACCGGTGCTCACTGACGTCACTGGACGCGGACTCGGTGAGGCCGTCCGCGCAGCGGCGGCCGGGCGCGGCGTACACGCCGGCCGTGCCGTCCGCACGGACCATCAGCAGGACCGCCGGAACCCGGCCGGTCACGGCCTCCATACTGGGTTGGAAGGGGAGCGGGCCGACCGGTGCCGCATCCGCGTCCGCCTCCCGCTCGTCCGGTTCGGCGGGCACGGCGACATGCCGACCGGTGAGGACCGGGACGCTGTGTCCGGGGACTTGGCCGCCGTGCCACAGGCAGGCGTCGCCGGTGTCGCCGCGGCGGGCACGAGGCGTCATGCCGCCTCCCCGGCCTCGGGGCGGTAGCCGGCGGCCTGGAGGGTGAACATGGCGGCGTACTCCCCGCCGAGGCCCATCAGCTCCTGGTGCGTGCCGGTCTCGGTGATGCGGCCGCCGTCGAAGACGAAGATGCGGTCGCACTCGACCACGCTCGCCAAACGGTGGGAGATGAGCACGGTGATCCGGTCCGGGCGCGGAGTGTCTCCCAACACCGCCTGGTACACGGCGTGTTCGGCGCGGGGGTCCATGCTGGCGGTCGGTTCGTCCAGCAGCAGCACCGGCGCGTTCTTGTACAGGCCGCGGGCGACGGCGATCTTCGCCCACTGGCCGGCCGACAGCTCCTGGCCGCCGCGGAACCGTTTGGACAGCAGCGCTTCCCACCCGCCGGGCAGGCCGGCGACGACCTGCTCGGCGCCGGAGGCCCGCGCGGCGTCCAGGGCCCGGTGCGGTTCGGCCTCGGTGAGGGTGCCCCGGGAGATCGTGAGGTTGGCCAGCGCGCTGAAGGGGAAGCGGACCGGATCCTGCAGCACGCAGCCCACCCGGGACTGCAGGGACTCGGCGTCCATCTCCCGTACGTCCACGCCGTCCCAGCGGACCGCGCCCCCGTCCTGGGGGTCGTACAGTCCGGCGAGCAGCCGTGCGCAGGTGGACTTTCCGGAGCCGTTGACGCCGACGAACGCGACCGTCTGACCCGCGTGGAGGGTCAGGGAGATGCGGTCGAGTGCCGGGCCGTCCTTGCCCGGGTAGGTGAAGGACACGTTGTCCAGCGTGATGGTCCTGACCGCCTGCGGAGCAGGCAGCCCTCTGCGGCGGGGCTGCAGTGCGCGGCAGCGTTCCTGGAAGGCGAGGAGGTCGTCCACCCACATGGCGTGCTCGTAGACCAGATGAGAGACGTCGACGAGCCGGGTCAGCGAAGTCTGGGCGGCCTGGATGGCGAGGACCGCGCCCGCGCCGGCGGCCAGCGGCAGCCAGCCCGCGATCAGCATGGCGCCGAGCGCCGTGTAGGTGATACCGGTGCCGATCCCTGAGACGGCCCGCCCCGCCAGTGTCAGCCCCGCTGAACTCACGCCGAGACGGGTGTCCTCCTCGGCGATCCGCTTCGTCAGACGGCTGTGCTCCTCCAGCAACGCCCCCTGGGCGGTGTCGGAGCGCAGTTCGGCGGCAGCGTCCCGCTCCAGCAGCAGCCAGGAGAAGACCCGCACCCTGCGCTGCAGCGCGTTCCACCGCTTGAAGGAGTGGAAGCGGGCCCGAGCGGTGCGCACGGCGGCCGCGCCGACGGGCACCACGGACAGCAGGAGCAGTGGCAGCAGGGCCGGGTGCAGGACGCCCAGGACGCCGGCGGTACCCACGAGCCCGAGCAGTGCGGCGGCCAGGGAGACGACCTGGCCGACGATCTGCCGGGCGTAGAACAGCCCGCGGTCGTTGGCCCGGTACGCCTCGTCGTGCCAGTCCGCGTCATCGATGACTTCCAGGCGCACATGAGCGGTCAGATCGAGGAACTCGCACTCCAGCGCGGTGCGGATCTTCGGTGTCACCCGGGCCTGCGCGACGGCGACGCCCGCGTCGAGGAGCGCTCGGGCGGCGAGAAAGCCGACCACGTACAGCAGTTGGGGGACGGCCGCACGGACCCTGTCCGGAGTGGGCCCCTCGGTGAACAGTTGACGCAGCACCGACACCGAGGCCATGAGCCCGAACGCCGTCATGGCGGCCGAGGCCAGCTGCAGGACCACGACCGCGGTGGCCGCACCGCGGTCGGCGTGCCAGGCCAGTCGGCCGATCCGGTGCACGATCCGCGGCAGTCGCGCGAGGATCTGTCCCACCGTGGCCTTGGACGCGGCACCGTCGTACACCGACCAGTACGCCTCCGCCAGACCGTCGGTGATGTCGCCGTCCTCGGGTCCCGCGGGCACGGTGGCGGGCGGCAGCGGTAGTTCCGCGCGGCGGGGGGCCGGTACGTCGCGGTGGGGGGTCTCGGCTGCGTCGCTGTCGGCGTTCATGCTCGCCACCTCGTATCCGGTCGTGCTGCGCGCTGGGCGGCGTCAACCCGGCGCCGGGAGCGGGTGCGGGACGCGGTGGTAAGCCGGGGATGTTCGAATACGGCGGCAGGATTCACCGGGGCGGGGACGGGATTCACGAGATCCTCCAGATGGACGCGCGAGGGGTACTGGTGCTCTAACAACGGCCCTCGCATGGCCCCGTAACGGGCGGATCCGGGGCAGATCGTGGACGCATGTTCTCTTGGGCGGTCAAGGTCAAGTGGGCCTTGCGGTGGAGTGCGTCCGTGTCGCTCGAACAGCCCGGATCATCCCTTCGAGGTATTGCGGGGGGAGCCCTTCGGTCGCGGCACGGGCATGGCGGCGAGGCGCGAGGCGGCGCAGCACGGGGTGGGGGAGCTGCCCGTGTGGAGAGCGGCTGGGTGAAGGTCGTGACCGGGGCGGCCGGCCTGACCACGGCCGGCTGCCCGGCAGGAGTATCCGGGCCGGCCCGGACCCCGACCCGGCCCTGCACGTCCACGTGCGGCTGAGCCGAATCGCCGGTACCGCGTACCGCCAACCGCTATCCGGTCAGTTGCGCGGGGCCGGCTCTCCGGGTCCGGCGCGGCCGGCGCCGCCGTGCGTCACCGCCGTGTCGTCCTGAACGGCGTCGACGGCCGGACAATTGAAAACGTCACGACGGCCGAAAAGCGCCCGCGGTGGGCGCACCGGAGGTTTTGACAGGCCATGCTGTGAAACATTCGGGCGAGATCGCACAACGCGCGCTGGTTGCGTAACCCCCTTGAAAGGGAAACGAGTTGCCCCTGCACGTTCTCACAGCGTCCAGTGACCATTCCCTGATCGCCGAATGGGCCGGTGGAAAAGCAAAGAACCTCCACACCCTGACCAGGTCCGGTTTTCACGTACCGCGCTGGTCCGTCCTCGGCCTGGACGTCTTCGGGGAATTCTGCCGCGACAGCGGACTGGACGAGCACCTGGCACGGCTGCTCGCCGACGGCCGGCCGGCGCAGGCCCGGCGGGCCGCCGAGAAGGCCGCCCGCCTGATCGAAGCCGCTCCGCTCGGCACGCGCGTCACCGAAGCCATCGCCCTGGCCTACCGGCAGGCCGGCGGCGGCGCGGTCGCCGTCCGCTCGTCCGGTGCGGAGGAGGACGGCACACGGCACTCCTTCGCCGGCCAGTTCGACAGCTTCCTCAACGTCCGGGGGCTGGACGACGTCACCGCCCATGTCCGCCGCTGCTGGGCCTCCGGCTTCTCCGAGCGCGTCCTGTGCTACCGCGCCCAGCGGCGGCTGCCGCCCGGCACCGGTGGTGTCGCCGTGATCCTTCAGCGCATGGTGCCGGCCGAGCGCAGCGGCGTACTGTTCACCGCCGACCCGACGACCGGCCGTACCGACCGCCAGGTGGTCAGCGCCGTCCACGGGCTGGGGGAGGGGCTGGTCTCGGGGGCGGTCGACGCGGACACCGTCGTCCTGGACACCGCCACCGGCCGGCCCCTCACCACGGTGACCGGTGACAAGCAGGAACGTTACGACGCCGGATCCGGACCCGGCTGCCGGGTGTCACCCGTCGCCGCACAGGACCGCGCCGCACCGGTCCTGACCGCCGCCGACCTGGCCCTGCTGCACCAGACCGGACGCCGTGTCACCGCCCACTACGGCGCCCCGCAGGACATCGAGTGGGCCATCGCCGACGGCACCCTGTGGATCCTGCAGAGCCGCCCGGTCACCACCCCGGGTCCCGCGCCCGAGCCCGGGGGAGAGCTGCGGATCTGGGACAACTCCAACATCATCGAGAGTTTCAGCGGTGTCGTCTCCCCCCTCACCTTCAGCTTCGCCGCCGCCACCTACGCCAAGGTGTACGACGGCTACGCCCGCGCCCTGGGCGTGCGCGGCGAGCAGTTGCGCGAGGTGGGGGAGTGGACCCCGCACCTGCTCGGTTATTTCCACGGACGGGTCTACTACAACCTGCTCCACTGGTACCGCATGGTGCGCCTGGCTCCGCTGTACCCGCTCAACCGGCGCGTACTGGAGAAGTCTCTCGGGGTCGCCGAGAGCATTCCCGACGAGATTGCCGACGCACTGCATCCGTTCACCCCTCGATCCGGGCCGCGCGCCCGGTTGTCGCGCCTCGTCCGCACGACGGCCTTCGCCTGGAGATTCCTCACCATCCGGAAATCCGTGAACGCCTTCCACCGGGATTTCCACCGGGCGTACGCGATCTTCAACAATGTCGATTACGACGCACTGCCCGGCGACGAGACCCACCGCCGTTTCCGTCGGCTGCAGCGGGAACTCATCGAGAAATGGGGCCCGATGCAGGCCCTGGACGCCACCATCCTGCTCTCCGTGGGACTGCTGGCCCTGCTCACCCGCAGCTGGCTGCCGGCCGCCCCCGAGTGGTTCACCTGGGCCGCGGCCGCCCCCGGCGGCACCGTGGAATCGGCCGAACCGGTGCGGGCACTGCGTGATCTGGCCGCCCGGGCCCATGCCGACCCCGAGATCCTGCACCTGCTGGAGCACACGCCCGACTCCGAAGCCCACCGGGCACTGCGCGAGGCCGGCCACACCCGCTTCCTGGCCGCCGTCGACGCCTACATCGCCGACTACGGCTGCCGCAGCCCCGATGAACTCAAGCTGGAGGTCCCGGACCTGCACGAGAACCCGGCAGGACTGTTCCCGCTGCTGCGCGACGCGTTGCGGGACAGCACGGAGGGCGGCGTCCCGGACCGGGGCGGTGAGGCCGACGCCTACCTCGACGAGCACCTGCGCGGCCCGCGCCGCCTGCTGTACGAGCGGGTGCGGGGCAGGGCCCGGGCGGCGCTCGCCGACCGGGAACGGCTCAGGTTCTGCCGGACCCGGGCCTTCGGCACGGCCAAGCGCATGCTGCGCGCCCTGGGCCGCGACCTGGCGCGCACCGGTGCCATCGATGCCTGGGACGACGTGTTCATGCTGCGTCTGGAGGAGATCGAAGGGGCCTACGAGGGCACGATCCTCCACACCGAACTGCGCGAACTGGCCGCGCTGCGCCGCAGGCGGCTCGCCGCAGACACCGCCCTGCACGCCCCGTCCCGTTTCACGACCCAGGGCGCCCCGTACTGGTCCGGCAACCTGGAGAGGGCCGGCTGGACCGGCGGCCCCGCCGCCCGCAGTGGTGCCCGCGAGTTGCGCGGCACCCCCTGCGGCCCTGGCGTCGCCGAAGAGGCCGCCGTGGTCACCGACCAGCCGCACGACATCAGGGGCGGCATCCTGGTCACCTACCGCACCGACCCCGGCTGGGTCGTCGCGCTGCCCTCGGCCGCCGCCCTCGTCGTCGAACGAGGCAGCCCGCTCACCCATGTCGCCGTTGTCGCACGGGAGTTGGGCATCCCGACCGTGGTCCAGGTCAAGGACGCCACCACCGAGATCCGCACCGGAACCCGGCTGCGCGTCGACGGCGCCGCCGGGACCGTCACCGTACTCGGCGACCCGCCCGACGACGGCGCGACCGCTACCGACGACGGCGCGACCGCCACCGACGACGGCGCGACCGCCACCCAGGGCGGCGCGACTGCCGCCCCGGACGGCCCCCGAACGGAGGCACACCCGTGATCCTCACCGAGGACCGACTGCAGGACCTGCTCGACAAGTCCCTCGCCGAGCTGCCGGGCGGCGTCGAGTGGGCCGTGACCCTCGAGGGCTCGATCGCGGAAGGGTTCGGCAACCCCTCCTCCGACATCGACTTCCTGCTCATCGGCCGCTGCGCGGACGAGCCGCCGACCATGCCGTCACTGCTCTTCGTGGACGGCCGGCGGGTGGAGATCCGCACCCGGTCGGTACGGCAACTCGCCGACCAGTTCCGCGCGGTGGAGAAGGCGGCCGAACGGCCCGGCCGGCTTCCCGAGGACCTCCTCAACCGCTGCCAGCGCCTGCTGCACAGCCACCCGCTGCGCGGTCACGACCTGGTCGAGGAGGTGAAGGCGACGCTGCCCGTCGAACGGTTCCGGCGGATCACCGCCGACTGGTGGGCGCACCGGGCCCGTCAGTCCCTCAGGCAGGCCATGGCGCTGGTGTGCCTCGGCGCGAGCGACGAGGCGGTCGACTGGACCCGCGCCGGACTCCTGCAGACCGTCAAGTCCTGGGCGGCCGGCCTGGGCGAGACCTACCTCGAACCCAAGTGGCTGTCCCTGCAACTGGACCGGACCGGCCGCGCGGACGTACGCGACCGCTACTGGGAGCTGGAAGCCGTCGCCCCCTCATCCGGTGACGCGGATTCCGCCCGCGACCACCTGAGCGCCTGCCTCGCCTTCGCCGCGGATCTCGGACTCACCGGCGTCCCCCGGCGCCCCGAGCGGCTCACCGTCGAACGCGTGGCGGGGGTGACCACCTGGCAGGCCGGCGAACGGGTCCACGTCATCCGCGGCCGGCGCGACGTGTTCGCGCTGGGCGACGACGCCGGCGCCGTCTGGCGCTCCCTCGTCCTGGGCCGGCCCCTGCCCCGCGTGCTGGGCACGGCCGCCGGCACCGGTGTCGCCGACCCCGGCCCGCTGCTGGCCGCCTTCCTGCGCTACGGGCTGGTCCGCCTCGCCTGGAAGGGCGGCGGCACCGTCACCCCCTCACTGCCGCTCGCCGCCCCGCCCGGTCCCGTCACCCCGCCGCCCTCCACCGCACAGCCGCTGCTGTCGGTCCACGGCGCCGCCGTCCGCGGGCCCCGCGCCGTCGACCTGGTGCCGCTGCCCGCCGACCGGTTCGCCGCCGCGGCCATGGCGCTGGTGTGGTCCAACGTGGTCGTCGAGAACGCCGTCGAGGATCTGACCGGTGCCCTGCGACGCCGCCAGTGGCGGGTCGCCGCACTCACCGCCCGCCGCGCCGTGCACGCCGCGCTGCGCGGCCTGTTCAGCGCCCACGGCGTCCATCCACTGCCCGTCGACCCCGACCTCGTACGCCGCCTCGACCTGCTGCCACCGGACACTCGGCCGATCGGGGAACGCGCCGGTGAACTGCTGAGGCGCAGTGTCGACTCGGCGGAACACGGCGACCGCCTGCACGCGGAGCTGCGCGCCTTCATCGCCCAGGCCCGCGGTGCCGTGGGCGCGGGCACCTTCCCGCTGTCCTTCGACTCCGCGGACACCTGGCGGGCCACCCTCCAACTCGGCTACGACTGGCTGCGCATCGGCGCCCACCTCGACGCGGAACTGCCCATCGAAGAGGCCCGCGACCTGCTGGCCGGCCACGGCACCCAGCCCCACCCGGCCCCGCCCCGGCACCAGGACCCGTGAGAGTCCCCCGTCCGACCTTCCGTCCGAAGGAGCCACCGATGTCCGATCCGATGACGGTGCTGGTGACCGGCGCCGGCGGATTCGTGGGCGCGGAGGTGACCGCCCGGCTCACCGCCGAGGGTCACACCGTGCTGGCGCTGCTGCACCACACCCCCGACATCGTCCGCAACAACGGCAGAAAGCTCACGCCCGGCCCGGGCACCCTGACCCGGATCACCGGCGACATCACCCGCCCCGGCCTCGGCATGACCGACGACGACCGGCGGCTCGCCGCCATCGCCGACCGGATCGTGCACTGCGCGGCCGTCACCGACTTCGGGCTGCCGGACGAACGCTACGACCGCATCAACGTCGCCGGCACCCGCCACGTCCTGGACCTCGCCCTCGCCGTCCGCACCCCGCTGGTGCACCTCAGCACCGCCTATGTGTGCGGGGAACGCGACGGCATGGCCCGCGAGGACGAACTCGACGTCGGCCAGCACCCCGGCAACGGCTACGAGAAGAGCAAACTCACCGCCGAGACCATGGTCCGCACGGCCGCGGCGGACGGCCTGCCGGTGTCCGTGGTGCGCCCGACCATCGTCACCGGCGCCACCCGCAGCGGACGCGTCCGCGACTTCAGGACCATCTACCCCGTGCTCCGGATCCTCACCCAGGGCCTGGTACGGACCGTGCCCGGTCACTACGACGCCGTCCTCGACCTGGTCCCGGTCGACCGCGTCGCCGCCCTGGTCGCCGAGGCCGCCATCCGCGCGACGGACGCCGAGGGCCGCACCCTGCACGCCGTGGGGCACGAGCTGACCCTGCGGGACTTCTCCGACGTCCTCGCCGAATACCCCTGTCTCCAGGTGCCGCGCTTCGTCCCGCCGTCCGCGTTCCGCGCCGGGTCCCTGCCGGACCGCGAACGCGCCTACTACGACCGCGTCATCTCCCTGTACGACACCTACTTCCGGCGGCGCGTCCACTTCGACGACTCCCAGGCCGCGGCCTTCAGCAGCCGTCCGGCGCGCACGGGGGCACGGCCGTACCTGCGCCGCCTCCTCGACCACTGCCTCGCCACCGGCTATCTCGGCCCGGCCCCGCGCCGGACGCCGGCCACCGCAGCCCGACCCGACGGGAGCACCCCCCGATGACCCCCGCCCACCTCGCCCGCCCCGCGCACGGCATACCCGTGTCCGCGCTGCTGACCTGCCACCCCGCCAAACAGCGGCTGTACGGAGCGGACACCTACTTCCAGGAGAGCCACGACCAGCTCGCCGCCCTCACCGACGACGTCACCGGATTCGCCCACCGGCACGCCGCGCTGCTGCTGAAGCCGGACGCCGTGGTGGCCCGCAGGCTGGAGGCGGCCGTGGCCTGGTTGACCGGGCGGGGCTTCAGGATCGTCGGAGCGGCGGTCACCCGGCTGACCCGCACCATGATCCGCGCTCTGTGGTACTTCCAGTGGAACCTCGCCACCCCCTACCGCAGAAGGCTCGCCGCCCTGTTCCTGGAGGACGCCGACGCCCTGGTGCTGCTCGTCCGCCCCGACCACCCCCTGGACATCCCCGCGTCGGTCGAACTCACCCGGCTCAAGGGCCCCACGGACCCCGACGCCCGCCGGCCGGGCCAGCTGCGTCACCTCCTGGGCCGCCACAGTTACCTGCTGAACCTGGCGCACACCCCCGACGAGCCCGCCGACGTGCTGCGGGAGCTGGCCGTCCACTTCGACGACACCGCACGCGACCGCCTCTTCCGCTCCGCCCTGGCCGACGAGGACCGCACCGCGGACGCCCTGCGGCTGACCGGCCGGCTGTACGCGGCCACCAAGCCCCGGGAACTCGACTTCGACCCCGCCCTCGAACGGCTGCGCGACACCGTGTCCCGGCAGCCCGGCACCGATCCGACGGCGGCCCCGCGCCCGCTGCTGGAGACCGCGTGGGAGCACGGGATCGGCCTCGACCCGTGGGACACCGTCATCGTCGGATCCAAGGTGCTCCCCATGCGGCACCCGGGCCGCGTCCCCGTACTCGACGGGGCCGACGCCGGGACCTGGCGCCGCCACCTGGACACCCTGAAGTGAGGAGCGGTCCATGCGGTTCACCCGGACACTCGCCAAGGAACTGGTGCACCGGGCAGCGGTCGCCGAGGTCTTCCTGACCGACGCCGAGCGCCACAGCGAGGACGAGCTGCTGCTGGCCGCGCAGCTTCCCCGCCGACACGCCTACTACCACGACACCCTCGGCCCGCCTGCCCACCACGATCCACTGCTGCTGTTCGAAGCGTGCAGGCAGGGCATCTTCGTGGTGGCCCACCGCTACCTCGACGTCCCCCTCGGCCACAAGTTCCTGCTGCGCGCGGTCGAGTTCGAGGTGCCCGACCCGGCGGCCCTCGGCTGCGGTGACCTCCCCGCCGAAGCCGTCATCGCCGTCCGGATCGAGCACCGGTTCCGCACCCGGGCGGCGGTCACGGGACTGCGGCTGCGCTTCACCTGCACCATCGGCACACAGGAGGCCCTGCTGGCCCGCATCGACTACTCCTGGATGCCCCCCGAGGACTGGACGCGCCTGCGGGCCCGTCAGCGGGGCGCACTCGGCCTGCCCGACGTTCCCGTCGCCCTGTCCGGACCACGCGTCGATCCCGCCCTCGTCGGGCGGCGTGACCCGGCCAACGCGGCCATCTCCCCACCCCGCTCCGCAGGCGACGGCACCCGCACAGCCCGACTGGTCGTCGACACCACGCATCCGACGCTGTACGACCACTGGGTCGACCACGTGCCCGGCATGCTGGAGCTGGAGGCCTTCCGCCAGCTCGCTCTCACCGCGGCCGTAGCCGCCGGCACCGTCCGCACACCCACGGCGCTGCCGGTCGGCCTGACCGCGCGGTTCCGCTGTTTCGCCGAGATGGACCTGCCGCTCCGGTGCCGGACCGCTGCGGTGCAGCCCGGCACCGACATCGAGTGCACCCTGCGTCAGCACGGCGCCGTCGCCGCCGAGGCCCACATCCGGCTGGCCGATCCGCCCCGCTCCGGCAGCGCCGGAGTCCTCGCCGGCCGGGCAGCACACGGAGCGGCATGACGTCGTTGCCACAGGCCCCGGGCAGACTGGGCCTCTTCGTGGTGCACAGGTTCCGGCCGCACCTCTACGTCACCTACGGGCTGCTGTGGGTTCTCGCCCTGGAGGGTACGGCGGTCGCGGCCACCGGCACGGCCTGGCGGCCCTCCGGTGCCACCTGGGTGCGGGTCACGAGCGTCGTACTGGCGCTGCTGTTCCTGCGGATGCTGGACGAGCAGAAGGACCTCGCGCACGACCGCGTCCACCACCCGGACCGGCCGCTCGTCACCGGCGCGATCACCACGGCCGAACTGCGCGGCGCGATGACGGCGATCACCGTCGGGGCGACGGCCCTGAACGCGGCCCTCTCGGCCACGGCCGCCCTGCTGCTCCTCGCGGCCCTCGCATACGGGCTCCTCCTCGCCGCCCTGGAACGGCTGTCACCCGCGGTACGCGACCGTCAGCTGCCGAACCTGGCGGTCACCTACCCGGTACAGGCGCTGCTCGGCGCCTATGTGTACGGCTCGCTCGTCGCCGCCGGGACCGTCACCGCCGACTGGCGTGGCGCGGCGCTGCTCGCCTTGAGCGCCTGCGTGTTCCTGCACTTCGAGTTCGCCCGCAAGACGGCATGGGAGGCGCCACCCGGTGCCCGTCTGTACGCGGCGGATCTCGGGCCGCGTCGCAGCGCGGCGGTGACCGCGGGGCTCGCGGCCGGTGCGGTCGGCTGCCAGGTGCTGCTGTGCGCGCCGGACGGCCCGCTCGGGCTGCTGCCCTGTCTCGCGGCGGTCCTGCCCGCCTGGGGTACGCGGCGGTTCCTGTCCGCGCGGCACGGAGGCTGGCCGATGCCGACCGCGACCGGCTTCGTCGTAGCCATGTACCTCGCGCTGACCACGCGTGCGGTGCTACGACCGTGACCGGTGAACTCGCCCTGTGCGCCTGGAGTTGCCGGCCGCCACGTGGGGCGTGCGGCGCGGCCTGGACCTCTGGATCTGGACGTCGGATCCTCACCGGCCCGCGGCCGTGCGCGGGTACTCACGGGCATGTCCGTGCCGTCTCGCCGTCCTGCCGGGGCGGCGCCGGGGGCGGCGCCGTGGTCGCCCGCGGGATCAGCTGGGTGGGCAGGACGATGTGCCGGGTGTGGTCGGCCGCGGTGTCGTCGATGAGTCGCAGGGCGAGTTCTCCCGCGAGCCGGCCCATGTCGGAGGGCGACTGGGCGACGGTGGACAGGTCGAACCACTGGGCGACCTGATGGTCGTCGAACCCGATGACGGACATCCGGTCGGGTACCTGGATGCCGGCCTGGCGCAGGGTGTGGATGACGGCCACGGCCAGCTCGTCCTGTTCGGCGCAGAGAGCGGTGGGCGGCTCGCGCAGGCTCAGCAGCTGTCCGACACCGGTGACGAGACTCCGCGTGTCGTCGGCCGCCATGGTGACCACGAGTTCCTCGTCGACCGGGATGCCCGCCTCGGTCAGCGCCTGCTGGTAGCCGAGCAGGCGTTCGCGCGAGCTGAAGCTGAAGCCGGTGGCCCCCGTGGTCGGCGCGAACGCGATCCGGCGGTGGCCGAGGTTGAGCAGGTGCCGGGTGGCCTTCAGGGCGCCGGCGACGTCGTCGACGTACACACTGGGCCGCCCCTCGGCGTGCTGGCTGACGTAGATGACCGGCATCCCGAGGTCGTCCAGGCGCGCGGTCTCCTCGTCGGTGAGGTCGAAGCCGAAGACCAGCAGCGCGTCCGCGTTCCGGCGGGCCGGGAGACGCTCGAAGAACGAGATGCGCTCGGCCATGTCGGGGATGACGTAGACGTTCAGTTCCCGGCCGGCCGCGCGCAGCAGGGGGCCCAGGCTGGACAGCGCCGATCCCATGAACCACGAGTTGAGCGTCGGTACGAGCACCGCCACGACCCCGGTCCTTCCCGTGACCAGGCTCGCCGCCTGCCGCGAGACCGCGAAGTCCAGCTCCCTGGCGGCCTGTTCGACGCGGTCGCGCACCTGTGGCGAAACGGTCGGAAGGCCGCGCAGGGTGCGCGAGACGGTGGACGGGGAGACGCCGGCCCGTTCGGCGACGTCGGCCATCGTGGGGTGTCGTTGAGCGGGTGGCATGAGCGGAAGTTAGCACAGCCGCGGGTCGCGTGGTCCTCTTCTCGTGACAGCGCTGTCACGCCGCCCCGTCGGCGAGGCTTATGCCCCGTTATGTCCGGTAAACGGCTGCGCACAGCATTCAAATCTGCTCGAGATACCGGCGAGTTACGGATTGACTTCACCCAGGTGCACTCCTAGCGTGCAAGCGTTGTCACGGCGGGGTCGACGCCGTCGCCATGAATCCCTCATTCAAGGCTTTGACCTGTGCATTCGAAGCGCCGAGTGCCGTGACAGCACAGTCTCGTACGGGCGATCAGTCGCGCCTTCGGTTCCGCACGACCAGGAGAGAGACAGTGAAGACCCAGACCACCAGAGCCCTTCAGTGCTCGTCGGCGCTCGTCGCCGCCGCGCTCCTCCTCACCGCCTGCGGTTCCGGCGGTGGCAGTGGCTCCGGGGAGCAGGCCGGGAGTATGTCCTTCGAGGGGCGCGGCCCCATCACGTACGTGGCCGGCAAGGACACCTCCGGAGTGGTGCAGAAGGTCATCGACCGCTGGAACACGCTGCACCCCAAGGAGAAGGTCACCTTCGTCCAGTTGCCGACGGACGCGGATTCGCAGCGACAGCAGATGATCCAGAACGCGGAGACGAAGTCCGATGCCTACACGGTGCTCTCCCTGGACGTCGTGTGGACGTCGGAGTTCGCCGCCCACCAGTGGATCGACCGACTGCCCGAGAAGCAGTTCCCGCTGCAGCGCATGCTCAAGCCCGTGGTGGAGACCGCGAAGTACCGCGGCGGCCTGTACGCGGCCCCGGCCAGCTCGGACGGAGGACTGCTGTACTACCGCTCCGACCTGCTGAAGAAGGCCGGCATCGCCAAGCCGCCCACCACCTGGTCGGAGATGACGGCCGACTGCGCCAAGGTGAGGAAGCTGCCCGAGGCCAAGGACATGTCCTGCTACGCCGGGCAGTTCCAGAAGTACGAGGGCCTGACGGTCAACTTCGCCGAGGCCGTGAACTCCGCCGGCGGTGTCGTCACCGACGCGAGCGGCAAACCGCACGTCGACACCCCCGAGGCCAGGAAGGGCCTGGACTTCCTCGCCGGTGCCGTCAAGAACGGCACGATCCCCAAGGAGGCCGTCACCTACCAGGAAGAGGACAGCCGCCAGGCGTTCCAGTCCGGAAAGCTGGTGTTCCTGCGCAACTGGCCCTACGTGTACGCCCTCGCCGAGAAGAGCGGGCTCGCCGGGAAGTTCGCGACCGCGCCGCTGCCCGGCCTCGACGGCCCCGGATCCTCCAGCCTGGGCGGCCACAACCTGGCCCTGTCGTCCTTCGCGAAGAACAAGGCCACCGCCCTGGACTTCATGAAGTTCTTCAGCGGTGAGGACAGCGCGAGCACGTTCCTGAAGGACGCCTCCCTCGCCCCGCCGTACGCCGACCTGTACGACGAGGCCTCGCTGGTCAAGCAGTATCCGTACCTGCCCGTCCTCAAGCAGTCCGTCCTGCGCGCCGTGCCCCGTCCGCGGGTCGTGGGCTACGGCGACGTGACCTCGGCGATCCAGCAGGAGGCGTACGCCGCGCTGACCGGAAGCAAGAGCAGCGCGCAGGCGCTCAAGGACCTGCAGAGCACCCTGCAGAAGTCCGCCGGGCAGTGAAGGGCCGGATCATGACCGACACGACGATCCCACCCGACACCACGGTGCCCGAACGCCGCGGCACCTCCGGGAGGGAGCCCGCGCCGCCGAGCCCGCGCCGCGGTACGCGCGCCCGGGCGACGGCCGGTTCGGGCCGGATGGCGGCCCTGCTGGTCTCGCCGACGCTCCTGGTGCTGGCCATCGTGGTGCTCTACCCGACCCTCATGGCGCTGCACGAGTCGCTCTACGGACCCAAGGGCCTCGACCCGAGGACCGGTTTCATCCGTACGACCGAGCCGTTCGTCGGGCTGCACAACTACGCCGGCATCCTCGGCGCCGCCGGTGACCGGTTCTGGAACGCCTTCTGGAACACCACGTTCTTCACGGTCGTCACGGTGGGCCTGGAGACGGTGATCGGCGTGGCGATGGCACTGATCATGCACCAGGCCTTCAGGGGCCGCGCCCTGGTGAGGGCAGGCATCCTCGTGCCCTGGGCGGTGCCCACGGCCATCTCCGGCCTGCTGTGGCGGTGGATCTTCAACAGCAACGGCGTGGCCAACGCGATCCTCGGACGGCAGATCCTGTGGACCACCGAAGGCTTCCACGCCAAGGTCGCGGTCATCGTCGCCGAGGTGTGGAAGACCGCCCCCTTCATCGGGCTGCTGGTCCTGGCGGGCCTGCAGGTGATCCCGAAGGAGGTCTACGAGGCCGCCCGCATCGACGGGGCCAGCGCCCCGCGCCGGTTCTGGCACGTCACCCTGCCCCTGGTGAAGCCCGCGCTGCTGGTGGCGGTGCTGTTCCGCTGCCTGGACGCGCTGCGGATGTTCGACCTGCCCTACATCCTCGTAGGCGCGCAGAAGAACTCGGTGGAAACCCTCTCCATGCTCGCCCAGAACGAGGCCTCCAACGTCCGCTTCGGACCGGCCTCCGCCTACGCGGTGATCCTCTTCCTCTACGTCCTGCTCATCGCGCTCGCCTTCGTCCGGCTGCTCGGCGCGGACCTCGTCGGCGACCGCGGCGGCAGGAAGGCGAACCGCAGGAGACGGAGGCCGCGGGGCGTTCCGGTGCCGCGCCGGACGGAGGTGGCGGCATGACCCGCACGGCGACCTGGCGCACCCGGCTGCTGTACCTGGGAGTCGCCGCGGTGGTGGCCTACTGCCTGGCCCCGTTCTACTGGATGCTGGTCTCCAGCCTGCGACGCACCTCCGACATCTTCGACACCTCGCTGCTGCCCGCCCCCGTGTCCTTCGAGAACTACCGGGCGGTGTTCGACCCGTCCCAGGGGTTCACCCGTGCGCTGCTCAACAGCCTGGTGGTCGCCGGTGTCACCACGGCACTGGCGCTGCTGCTGGCCACCTTCACCGCCTACGCGATGGCCCGGCTGGAGTTCCGGTTCAAGCGGCTGATCCTCACGCTGATCATCGCCACCTCGATGTTCCCCGTGGTGTCGATCGTGGTTCCGCTGCTGAAGCTGTTCACCGACATCGGCTGGATCAACACCTACCAGGCGATGATCGTGCCCAGCATGTCGTTCGCGCTGCCCCTGGCCGTGTGGAACCTCACCACGTTCTTCCGGCAGATGCCCGACGAGCTGGAGCACGCCGCGATGATCGACGGCTGCACCCGCGGCCAGGCGTTCCGCAAGGTCATCATCCCGCTCGCCGCGCCGGGCCTCTTCACCACCGCGATCATCACGTTCATCGCCGCCTGGAACGAGTTCCTCATCGCCCTGTCGATGACCAACAAGTCCGCCATGCAGACGGCACCGGTCGCCATCTCCAAGTTCGCCGGCGCGACCCAGTTCGAGACCCCGTTCGGCAGCCAGATGGCGGCGGGCGTGCTGGTCACCGTCCCGCTGGTGGTGATGGTGCTGCTCTTCCAGCGCCGTATCGTCGCCGGACTCACCGCCGGCGCAGCCAAGTAGACACCCGACCGTCCCACACCTCGGACCGTCCCTCACTCCCGAAGGGCCCACTCCACACCATGCCCAGCACCGCGCCGTGGTGGCGCAGCGCCGTCATCTACCAGGTCTACATCCGCAGTTTCGCCGACGCCAACGGCGACGGAGTCGGTGACATCGCCGGCATCCGCTCCCGCCTGCCGTACCTCAAGTCCCTCGGGATCGACGCCATCTGGATCAACCCGTGGTACAAGTCGCCGATGGCGGACCACGGTTACGACGTGGCGGACTACCGCGCGATCGACGCGCTGTTCGGCACGGTGGCCGAGGCCGAGCAGCTCATCGAGGAAGCGCACCGGCACGGCATCCGCGTCATCCCCGACATCGTGCCCAACCACACCTCCGACCAGCACGCCTGGTTCCAGGCCGCCCTGGCGTCGGGCCCCGGCAGCCCGGAACGCGAGCGCTACGTCTTCCGCCCCGGCCGCGGACCCGACGGCTGCGAGCCGCCCAACGACTGGGTCTCCTGCTTCGGCGGGCCGGCCTGGACCCGGCTGCCCGACGGCGAGTGGTACCTGCACCTGTTCGCCCCGCAGCAGCCCGACCTCAACTGGGAACACCCCGACGTCCGGGCCGAGTTCGAGTCGGTCCTGCGCTTCTGGTTCAGCCGGGGAGTGGACGGCTTCCGTATCGACGTCGCCCACGGACTCGTCAAGCACCCCGAACTGCCCGACCTGCCGCCCCGCCGGGAACCGGCGGTGCTGGGCCCCCTCGTCTCCCGGGAACCGTCCGACCCGGGGCCCCGGCAGCACGTCGACCACCCCCACTGGGACCGCGACGAGGTCCACGACATCTACCGCGCCTGGCGCAAGGTGGCCGACGAGTTCCCCGGCGACCGGTCGTTCGTCGCCGAGGCCTGGGCGGACACGCCTGAGCGGCTCGCCGCGTACGTCCGCCGGGACGGCCTGCACACGGCGTTCAACTTCGACTTCCTGATGTCCAGTTGGAGCGCGAAGGACCTGCGCGCCGTCATCGACGACTCACTCGCCATGCTCGGCGCGGTGGGCGCACCGGCCACCTGGGTGCTGTCCAACCACGACGTCATGCGTCACCCGAGCCGCTACGGCCGCCGGACGGTCAAGCGGTGGACCGCCAACGAGCCGTACCGCCCCGAGGGCCCCGCGGACCTCGCGCTGGGCACCCGGCGCGCCCGCGCGGCGGCCCTGCTCATGCTCGCCCTGCCCGGCGGCGCCTACATCTACCAGGGTGAGGAACTGGGCCTGCCCGAGGTCGAGGACCTGCCCGAGCACGTACTCCAGGACCCCGTCTGGGAGCGGTCCGGACACACCGACCGGGGCCGCGACGGCTGCCGGGTGCCCCTCCCATGGGGCGGAGAGTCGGCGCCGTTCGGCTTCAGCCCCGAGGACGCCTCCGCAGCACCCTGGCTGCCGCAGCCCGGTACGTGGGCCGAGCTGAGCGTCGAAGCGCAGACCGGCGACGCCACGTCGATGCTGGAGCTCTATCGCGGCGCCCTGCGCCTGCGCCGTGAACACCCCGCGCTCGGCGACGGCACCCTCACCTGGCTGGACGCCCCCGACGGTGTCCTGGCCTTCGCCCGCGAGCCCGGTTTCACCTGCGTGGTCAACCTGTCGACCGAGTCCTGCCCGCTGCCCGCCCACACCTCGGTCCTCGTCTCGAGCGCCCCCCTCGAGGACGGCCGACTCGCACCCGACCAGGCGGCCTGGCTCGCGGTGTAGAGCAGCGGGCCCACCCCGGACGTCCACCCGGCGCACCTCCGGCCACCGGAGGTGCGCCCGCTACGTCCGGACGATGGTTCCCACCAGGTCCAGCAGGCCCAGGTACGAGCCGCCGAAGGTCTGGTCCTCGTCGGTCGGATGGATCTCCAGGACCCAGCGGGCCTGCCACCCGCCATGGACAGCGCGGCGGAGCGGCTCGTCGTCGTCCGGCAGAGGTACGAACCCGACTCAGGCCCGTTCCTCCTGGTCAGCGGCGCTCATTGGACTTTCCGCCGAGGAAGTTCAGCATCCGTGGTCGGGAAAGCGCATGGTGCGCGGGGAGATTGACGGATTGGGTTGTCAAGGTCAGGACAGCGGTACAGAGGAAAGCGAATGACATCCATGCTCGACGGCTGCACGCCCTGGCCCGAGGAGTTCGTCGACCGCTACTGGGCGGCCGGGCACTGGCGTGGCAATACGCTGGACAACCTGCTGCGCGACTGGGCCCAGCAGCACGGACCGCGCACCGCGCTCGTGCACGGCGGCACCCGGATCACGTACGCGAACCTGAACCGGCGCGTGGACCGCATGGCCGCCGGATTCCGGCTGCGCGGCCTGCGGCCCCGACAACGGGTCGTCGTCCAGCTGCCGAACGTTCCCGAGTTCGTCATCACCGTGTTCGCGCTGATGCGCGCCGGCGCGGTCCCCGTGTTCTGCCCGGTCACGCACCGCGCGCCCGAGGTGTCCCACCTCGTGCGGGTCACCGAGGCTTCCGGCTACGTCGGCCCCTCGACGTACCAGGGCTTCGACCACACGGCGATGGCCGGGGACATCGCGGCCCGAGGGCCCTTCCTGCGGCGGGTGTTCACCCTCGAGACGCCGGCCTCCGCTTCCCCGTACGGCGGCCTCAGGACCGACCCGTCGGGCTGCCACTACTTCCCGCTGGGCTCCGTCGACGCCCCGCCCGGGCCGGCGCTCGCACAGGGCGCCGATCAGGTGGCGTTCCTCCTGCTCTCCGGCGGTGCCACCGCGGCGTCCCACCTCGTTCCGCGCACCCACAACGACTACGCCTACCAGGCGCGGGCCGCCGCCGAGCTGGTGTCCCTCACCGAGAACGACGTGTATCTCGCCGCGCTGCCCGCCGAGTTCAACCTCACCTTCGGCTGCCCCGGCATCATCGGCACCCTCTCCGCCGGCGGCACCGTCGTCCTGGTCGAGAACCCGGAACCCGCCGCGTGCTTTCCGGTCATCGAACGGGAGCGGGTCACCGTCACCTCGCTGGTGCCCGCCGTCGCCCGGCGCTGGTCCGACGAACTCGCCCCAGCCCGGGCCGACTTGAGCAGTCTGCGTCTCGTGCAGATCGGCGGTGCGCCCTTGCGCCGGGCGACCGCCGACCGGATGGGCCCCGCATGGGGCTGTCGCCTCCAGCAGGTCTTCGGCGAGGCCGAGGGGCCGCTCACCCTCACCCGGCCCGCCGACCCCGAGGAGACCGTGCTCACGACACAGGGCCGGCCGCTCTCGCCCGACGACGAGATCCGGATCGTCGACGTCGACGGCAAGGACGTGCCCGACGGGGAGCCCGGCGAACTCCTCGCCCGCGGCCCGTACACCCTGCGGGGCTACTACCGGGCGCCCGACCACAACGCTCGCGCCTTCACCCCCGACGGCTACTTCCGCACCGGCGACCTCGTCCGGCGTACCGGGGACGGCGACCTGGTGGTGACCGGCCACCTCAGGGACCTGCCACGGCGGGCCGACCACGAAGACCCGTCCGGCCTGTGACGGACGGGCCGGCCGGCCGCCCGGGCGGGACACCGTCGCGGTGAGCCGCTCGGCAGCGCAGGCGCGGCATCGGACCGGCTCCGACCCAGCGGGGTGGGCACCGGCCACGTCGGCAACGAGGTGACCGCGGTTCGGGCACACCCCACACCGCCCGACTTGCCCCCGTTCAGGTCGACTCCCGCACCACCAGCCGGCACGGCACCGTGTGCGCCCCGGGTGTCGCGTCCGCCTCGATCTCGGACTGGAGCCGCGGCTGACCGCGGCCGACCCCCGGGTGGACGCCGTACGGGGCTGCGTGGCGATCGGACGCGGCCCGCTCGTGTACTGCCAGGAGCAGACCGACCACCCCGGCGGCGGCCTGGACGACGTCGTTCTGGACACCGGCCGTCCGCTCGCCGCGAAGCACCGCCCGGACCCGCTCGGCGGCGTCACCCGGGTCGTGGCCGTACACCTGCGCCGACCGGCCGTCCCCCGAGGACGGCGAAACCCTCGAAGGGTCTGTCTCACAGCGGGTTCTCGCGCAACCAGGTCAGCACCTGTTCGGCGTGCTCGTCCGGCGGGAAGACGGGGTAGAAGACGTACTCGACCACGCTGTCGCGGACGACGAGGGTCAGTCGTCTGAACAGCCTCGTCCCGGCGGCCTCGAAGGTGGGCAGCCCGAGGGCGCCGGCCAGGTCGAGAGCGGGGTCGGAGAGCATGTCGAAGGGCAGGCCGAGCCGCTCCACGACCTCGTTCTGGTAGTCGCTGTCCTGGCTGGACAGCCCGTACACGCGGCCGGCGCCGGCTTCCAGGAGGTCCTGGAAGTGGTCGCGGAAGCCGCATGTCTCGGGGGTGCAGCCGCGCGCGCCGGGGATGGTGTTCCAGCCTTCCGGCAGGTCGGTGCCGGGGCGGCCGGTGAGGGGATAGACGTAGATCACCGTGCGGCGGGGACCCAGTGCGTCCAGTCGGATCGCTCTGCCCGCGGTGTCCCGCAGCGCGAGGGGTGGCATCGCCGTGCCGGGCAGATGGGCGGCGGCGCCGTCGTCCTCGGGGACGGGCAGGTCCGGGGGAAGGGTCAGGTGGCCGCCGTCCGCCGCCCCGGCCTCCCCGAGGGGTGCGACACCGCTGCCCCGGTGGGCCGCGACCCGCAGGTTGGTGATCAGTGTGGCGCGACGGGCGTTGAGGGCCTCGATGCGCTCGGTGAGTGCGTCGATGGCCTCCCGGTAGGTGGCCAGCGAGGCGGGGCAGTCGTCGGCGTGCGGGCTCCCGGCGGCCAGGCACTCCAGGAAGGGCCGGGTCCGTTCGACGGGGATGCCGAGATGATGGAGCGACCTGATCTCGCGCACGAGGCGCACGTCGTCCTCGCCGTAGTCGCGATAGCCGTTGGCGAGGCGCTCGGGAGTGATCAACCCCAGCGACTCGTAGTACCGCACTGCTTTCGTCGTCACGCCGGCCCGACGCGCAAGCTCACTGATCCTCATGCCGTTCACCTCGCTGTCCACACGCTAGACCCTGCCCTCGGGGGCAAGGTCAAGCGCCGGTCCGGGCAGCCGGGCCGGCGGTCCGCCAGGCCTGTGCAGACGTCCGCCGCAATCCCTTCCAACGTCGTTTGCGTATCCCCCTCACAGGAGGCGACGCCGCCCGAGACAGAGCAATGCTGAGGAGTTTCGCCCGCGTTCACCGCACAGGAACGGCTGGAGTCACCATGAACTCCCTCTCTGCCACCGACATCACCCTGAGAGGACTGGGAGCGTGCTGCGCGATCGGCAACGCGGTGCTGCACGGCCTCCTCGTCCCTGATCACCTCGAGGAGAAGTTCTACATCGGTGTGCTGTTCGCCCTGGGCAGTGCCGTCATGCTCGTCGTGGCCGCGGCACTGGTGACCATGAGGCGTTCGGCAGCCGCCTGGCTGACCGGAGCCCTCGTCAGCCTCGGCATGATCATCGGATTTCTGTTCTCGCGCACCGTCGGTCTGCCCGGCGGCTACTACGAATCCGGCTGGGAACCGCCGTACGGCCCCCTTTCCCTGATCGTGGAAGGGCTGTTCGTCCTCGTCTCCCTCACATGCCTGGGAGCGAGGCAGACGGCCCCCGTCCTCCCGGCACCGCCACACACGGTGGCAGGCGAGCGCACCGCGTCCGGGCGAAGCACCGCGAGGCACTGACCACGAGGAGGGACTGACCACGAAGGCATCAGCACGAAGGCACTAGGCAGTTGGACCGAAACGTGTCAGGACGGTCATGGTCGGCCGGATGTCGCGCACCACTGGCAGCCTCTGCAGCACGGGCCACACCACGCCGAAGTACGCGCCGCGCCCCCGGGGCAGCGGCAGTTCCCGCACCTCGGTGATGGCCGGGTGCGCCGTGCCGACCTTGCGCAGCTCCCCGGCGTCGAGGGCCCAGGGCATGGGCGGAGTGACATAACCCTGGGCCGTCCTCATCCGCCCACGCAGGGTGCGCCGGCTGAACCACCGAGGCACCGCATCGAAGACCAGCGTTCCGCCCGGGAACGCTTCGGCGCAGCCCGCGATCAGCTTCCGCACCTCGGCCGGGCGGAGGTACATCAGCAGGCCCTGGGCGGTGACGAGCACGCCCTGCGAGGCGTCCACCTCGTCCCGCCAGGACAGGTCCAGTGCCGACTGCGCCAGCGTCCGGCGGCGTTCCCCGTCCGGCAGCAGCGCGCCGCGCACCTTCGCCGTCTCCGGAAGTTCGACGCAGAGCCAGCGTGCGCGGCCGTTGTCGACCCGCCAGAACTGTGTCTCCAGTCCCTCGGCGAGCGTCACGACGGTGCCGTGGGGGTGCTCCCGGAGGAAAACCCTGACGGCCTCGTCGAAGGTGCGTACCCGCAGGGCCTGCCCCTGGGCGAGGAACGGGGAGGGCGTGCCGAAGGTCTCCTCGAAGGGGTAGTCGATGCGCTCGACGAGTTCGACGGCCTTCGGATCGTCGAGCACCGGCTGCGGCTGCCGGGCCTCGAAAGCCCGCTGGTAGAGATTCCACAACAACGTCTCGGGGACGCCCTCCAGCTCCAGACCGAGGCGCCGCCGCCCCTCGTGCTCCATCGCGCCTCCCCCTCACTCGTCGCTGTCCGCACGCGGCATGTCCCCCGTCGTGCTACTCGAGTGTCTCAGCCCGCTGCTCCTCCCCGCCGAGCAGGCCCACCGGGTGCCGGCCCGGCGGCTGTTGGGGTTCGGGGCGGGCGGGTACGGGGGGCATCGGGCGGTCGACCGGCTCGTCGGCGGTCACCGTCGTCGGCTCGCCGTGGTGCAGCACGACCAGCGGTGGGCCTTCCACCAGCTGGTACCGCGTACGGGACTGGCCGATGTCCACCTTCAGTCCGCGTCCGCGCACCAGGACGGTGAACGCCACCCTGGACAGCGCTTCCGGCAAGCGCGGTGTGAACGCCAGCCGGTCCTGCTGTCCGCCCTCGCCGATGTAGCGGCGCATCCCCCCGAAACCTGCGACCAGGGCGATCCAGGTTCCGGCGAGGGAGGCGATGTGCAGCCCGTCACGGGTGTTGTGCTCGAGGTCGTCCAGGTCCATCAGCGCGGCCTCGCCGAGGTAGGCGTAGGCCAGCCGCAGGTGCCCGGTCTCGGCGGCGAGCACCGCCTGGCAGCACGCCGAGAGGGAGGAATCGCGCACGGTCAGCGCGTCGTAGTAGGCGAAATTGCGCGCCTTCTGCTCCTCGGTGAAGACGTGCGGGCACTCCATCATCGCCAGGACCAGGTCGGCCTGCTTCACCACCTGCTTGCGATACAGGTCGAAATAGGGGTAGTGCAGCAGCAGCGGGTAGTGATCGGGTGGGGTCGCCTCGAAGTCCCAGCGCTGGAAGGTCGTGAAACCGGCCGACTGCTCGTGGACGCCGAGAGACGCGTTGTACGGCAGCGCCATGCGGGCCGCGGCGTCCCGCCACACCGCGGCCTCCTCTTCGTCGACACCGAGTTCCGCGGCCCGCTCCGGATGTCGCACCGCCACGTCCGCGGCGGCCAGCAGGTTCTGCCGGGCCATCAGGTTGGTGTACAGGTTGTCCCGGGCGAACGCGCTGTACTCGTCGGGGCCGGTGACCCCGTCGATGTGGAAGACGCCTTCCGCGTCGTGGTGACCCAGGGAGCGCCACAGCCGGGCGGTGTCCACGAGGAGGTCGAGCCCCTCGGCGCGCTCGAAGTCCTCGTCCCCGGTCACCATGACGTACCGTACGACGGCCACGGCGATGTCGGCGTTGACGTGGAAGGCGGCCGTCCCGGCGGGCCAGTAGGCCGAGCACTCGGCGCCGTCGATGGTCCGCCAGGGGAACGTCGCCCCGGCCAGCCCGAGCTGGCGCGCGCGTTCCCGTGCCGCCGGCAGGGTCCGGTGCCGCCAGCGCAGCGCCGACGCGACGGCCTCCGGCGCGGTGAAGGTCAGGACCGGCAGCACATAGGACTCGGTGTCCCAGAAGGAGTGCCCGTCGTACCCGGTGCCGGTCAGGCCCTTCGCGGGAATCGCCCGGTTCTCGCCGCGGGCTGCCGCCTGGAGCACATGGAACAGGGCGAACCGCACCGCCTGCTGGATCTGCGCGTCGCCCTCCACCTCGACGTCCGCGCCGGCCCAGAAGCGGTCCAGATACGTCCGCTGGCCGGCGACCAGTCCGTCCCAGCCGGTGCTGACCGCGGCCGCCACCGCCCCGTCCACCTGATCGTGCACGGCCGGCAGCGAACGCTCCCCGGACCAGCCGTAGGCCACGAACTTCACCAGCCGCAGCGGCTGTCCGGGCACCAGGTCCGCGGTCACCGTCAGCCGGCTGACGTCCGGTTCGCTCTGGGCCGTCCAACTCGTGCTCTCCGGCCCCTCGACGAGGTGGTCGGCCGCCGCTCCCACCCGCAGCGCGCTGCGGTCGGTGCGGTGCACGAGCCGAAGCCGGGTCTCCTGTGCGAAGTGCTCCTCGGGCACGAGCGGGGCCCCGGTCGCCGCGGCGACACGGGGGTCGCCCTCGAAGCGGGGCAGCTGTTCGTTGGCGACGAGCTCGGACTGCACGGCCACGGTGGCCGGCCCGTCGACGGCCTCCACCTCGTACACCACCGCGGCCACCGCCCGCTGGGTGAAGGACACCAGCCGGTGAGAGGTGATCCGGACCGTACGGCCGCCGGGCGAGGTCCACCGGGCGGTCCGGCTGAGCACACCGGAGCGGAAGTCCAGAACCCGCTCGTGGGCCAGCAGCCGGCCGTAGCGCAGATCGCACGGGTGGTCGTCGACGAGCAGCCGGATGATCTTGCCGTCGGTGACGTTGATCATCGTCTGGCCGGACTCGGGGTACCCGTAGCCCGCCTCCGCGTACGGCAGCGGGTGCCGCTCGTAGACACCGTTGAGGTAGGCGCCGGGCAGCCCGTGCGGCTCGCCCTCGTCGAGGTTCCCGCGCCACCCGACGTGCCCGTTCGACAGCGCGAACACCGATTCGCTCTGGGCGAGCACCTCGAGATTCAGCTCGGTCTCACGCAGGCACCACGGCTCCACCGTGAAGCTGGGATGAGTGATCACCGCGACTCCAGGAGCTCGGCCAGATCCCGGACCACCACATCCGCCCCGTGCGCCCGCAGTTGCTCCGCCTGGCCCACCCGGTCCACGCCCACGACCACGCCGAACCCTCCCGCCCGGCCCGCCTCGACGCCGGCCAGGGCGTCTTCGAACACGGCCGCCTCGTCCGGGCCCAGGTCCAGGCCGCGGGCCGCCTCCAGGAAGGTGTCCGGGGCGGGTTTGCCGCGCAGGTGACGCTCGTGCGCCACGACTCCGTCGATCCGCTCGTCGAAGAGGTCCTCGATCCCGGCCGCGACCAGGACGTCCCTGCAGTTCGCACTGGACGACACCACCGCGCAGCGCAGGCCGGCCTCCCGCACCGCGTGAACGAAACGGACCGAGCCCTCGTAGGGTTCCACCCCGTCCTCGCGGATCCGCCGCAGCACCAGGTCGTTCTTCCGGTTGCCCAGCCCGTTCACGGTCTCGGCCTCCGGCGGGTCGTCCGGCGCCCCCTCGGGCAGGTGCACTCCGCGCGCCGCGAGGAACGTGCGCACCCCGTCCTCACGGGGGCGCCCGTCCACGTACTCGTCGTAGTCGTCCGCCGCGTCGAAGGGCACGAACGCGGTCCCCTCACGGGTCGCGCGTTCGCGGAGGTAGCCGTCGAACATCTCCTTCCAGGCGGCCGCGTGCACCTTCGCGGTCTGGGTGAGCACCCCGTCGAGGTCGAAGAGGCAGGCACGGACGTGAGCAGGAAGCCCCAGCATGTCGCCGAGGCTAGAAGGCTCGTGCGGTCGGCGGCGGCAGCACACCGCTCGGCGGGCCGGAAGGCACCCACTCGGTGGAGGCAGCCTCTGAGGTTCCTCAAGTGATTTGGCCGACCGCGAAGGTGACAGGCACAGTGATCCACATGAAGGCATTCACGGGGCTGACCAAGAAACACGACGCCGTACTGCTCATCCGGGACTCCGACCTGGTCACGGCGGCGCTCCGCCAGGCGCTGACCGAGGCGTCCCCCGAAGAGCGCCCAGGCCTGGAACGGGCCGCCGCACTCGTCGAGTCCACCGCCGCCGCCACCGAAGCGCAGTTGCGCGCCCGCTGGGTCCGCTCCCGGCTGGCCGCCGTGGGCTTCACCGGGGACGTCGCCTCGGTCGCGGCGGTCAAGGCGCTGCGCCAGGCAGAGCCGGCGCTGAGCCTCCTGGCGTCCGTACAGCTGCAGAGGGACGCGGTGGCCCACCCGGAGTGATCCGGTACGCCGGGCGGCCCGTGTCCCGGACGGTGACGTCGCGTGGCAGCCCGGGCTGACGAGCCCGCGGCTGACCGGACCCGCCGTGGCCGTGACCACCACGGCGTCCAGCGGTGGCAGGTCGCCTCCACGGGGACCACCGGGGCCGGGAGGCCGGGCGGCACCTGGATCGCCCGGCGCCGACCGAGACCACCCGGCACGCCGCCCGCCACAGGGCCGCCCACCGGTGCGGATCACGGCGCCGCCGGACCGGAACTCCCCGCGGCGGTACGTCCGCGGCGACACTCTCCTGTACGACGGACTCGACCGGATCGCGCGCCGATTCCCCGACGCCGACCTGGTGGTGCTCCCCCTCGGCGGTACGCGGTTGCCCGGCGGCTTCGGCGCCGCCCTCGTCGGCCATTCGCCGACGAGGGCGCCCCTCGTGAGGATGTCGGCCACGGACGGCACCGGCGCCGGACGGCGCACCGGAGACCGCCGCCGCTCAGAACGTCCAGCGCGTATGGGTGTAGACCCCGTCGCTCCGGCCGAAGCCGTACGCCGTCTCGGGGACCACCGCGAACACCACCGCGTCCCCCCTTCGGAACGCCTCCCCGATGCCGTGGAAGGTGCCTTCGGGCGAGGTGATGTGCGGCCCGTACTTCGCCTCGTACGCCGCGATGACCTCGTCCAGCGCGGCCGGATCGGTCACCGGCTCGGCCCTGCCCTCGACCACGAGGTCGAGTCCTTCGCCGAGCGAGTTCCCGCCGGTGGTCAGCGCGCAGTGGCTGTCGTGAGCGAGGTTCTTCGCCTTCTGTTCCCCCTTGCCGGTGGAGAAGTACACCACCCCGTCGTGCCAGGCGGCGATCACGGGGGTGACGTGCAGCCGGCCGTCCGCGCGCACCGTGGACACCCAGAAGATCTCGGCGGTCGCCAGCTGCCGCTCGGCCTCGGCCCATGGGGTGGCGGTGACGTCCGCGGCACCCGGGCGGGGGTGGAGCGCGGAACTGTAGCGGGCATCCAGCTCGGACACGGGCTGCTTGGCGGGTCCCTGTGCTCTCATGCGGGTCTCCTTCCTCCCTCCCATGTAAGCCGACCGCCCCGACCGGGAACGTCGCCACGCCGACGGGTCGCCCAAGGCTGGGAAAGGTGACTGTGCGGCCCCGACGGGGTCAGGTCACCGATCGGGTGCGGCAGGACGGGGCGTGGTCGTGGGTTCTTGCGCCAGTCGTGCCTTTTCCGCCTTGAGCTTTTGCCACACCCTGCCGAGGGAGGCGATGTCGTGCTCGTCGAGGAGGTCGGTGAAGACCGGAGCCAGGGCCCCGCGGCGGGTGGCGTCTGCTTCCGCGAACACGCGGTGGCCCTCGTCGGTGAGGGAGACCTCGACCGACCGTGCGTCGCGCGCGGACGGGGTCCGGGCCACCAGGCCCCGGGCCTGGAGGGCGTCGACGACTCGGGAGACCTGGCTGCGGCTGAGCATGGTGCTGTTGCCGAGGACGGAGGCGGGCACGGCCTCGGGGCTCGACGCCAGCCACAGCATGACCTCGAACCAGGACACGGGGAGGTCGTGGGCCTTGGTCAGGGCCCGGTCGACCCGCTCGGTCAGCACGGTCCCGGCCCAGACCAGCCCGTAGAAGGCGTAGTCGGCGGCGGGCATCTCGGCCTGGGGGAGCTTCTTCGGCATGATCCCCAGTATAGGCGTGTTGCGTGCGCACACACATAAAGCTATGTTGTGTGTGCACGCACATAAACGGCCCGAAAGGCTTCACCATGTCCGCCACCCCTCGCACCGTCCTCATCACCGGCACCTCCTCCGGCATCGGCCTGGCCGCCGCCATCGCCGCCGCCCGGGCCGGCTGGCGCACCGTCGCCACCCTGCGCGACACCACCCGCGCCGAGTCGCTGCGCAAGGCCGCCGCCGAAGCGGGTGTCGTACTCGACATCCGTCAGCTCGACGTGACCGACGAGGCGTCCGTCGCCGCCGCCGTCGACGGCGTGATCGCCGACTACGGCCGCCTGGACGCCGTCGTCAACAACGCGGGCGCCGGCCACCTGGGCACCTTGGAGAACGACTCCCTCGCAGACGTTCGCACGGTGATGGAGGTCAACTTCTTCGGCGTGCTGAACGTCTCCAAGGCCGCACTCCCGCACCTGCGCGCCGCCGGCGGGCGCCTGATCACCGTCACCAGCGTGGGCGGTGTCATCGGCCAGCCGTTCAACGAGGCCTACTGCGCCGCCAAGTTCGCGGTCGAGGGCTACATGGAGGGCCTGGCCCCGGTCGCGCGGACGCTGGGCGTGAGCGTGTCCGTGGTGGAACCGGGCGCCGTAGCCACCGAGTTCGTGAACAACATCGGCTTCGACCTCGAGGCCGACATCGACGCCGGCCCGTACTCCGAGGCGCTGCGCCACTACATCGACCGTACCGCCGAGCAGTTCCTTGACGGCAGCGCCCAGACCCCGGCTGCGGCGGCGGAGGCGGTCATGGAGGCGCTCGACGCCGACCGGCCCGCCTTCCGGATCCAGACCTCCGACTGGGCCCGCGCCTTCGTCGGCACCAAGCTGGCCGACGCCGACGGCTCCGCGATCCAGGACCTCACCGCCGCCTGGCTCGCCTGACGGGCCCGACGGCCGCCGGTGCGTGACGGTGGCGGCTGCTTCGAGGTCTGTGGGGTCATCCCAGGGCGGTGAGGGCGGTTGCCGCCGCTGCCGCGCGAAGGCCCGCGGTCTGGAGGCGGGTTGAGCGTGCGGTGAGCAGGACGCGGGCGAGCAGCACCGTCACCGCGGGGTGGAGAGCGGTGAGTACGGCCACGACGGTGAGCCGGCCCTGTCCGGTGGCGGCCAGGAACAGCAGGTTGGCTGCTCGCCGCCGGCGGCTCGGCCGTTTTGCCGTCATCGGCCATGCCGCCGGGGGGGGCAACTCACCAGCCTGGCAGGCGTCCGCCGCACCTCAGCGCCGTGCCGGGTACTGGCCGCCTGCCCGCGGGGTGGACAGGTACGGCGGACCTCGGCCGGCGCCGAACGACGGCCCACCGACCGACGGCTCGCCGACGCCCCGTGCGGCGTGCGTTCAGTGGCCCAGGAGCAGCCCTGTTCCCGACACCTCGGCGCGGATGCCGTCCTTGCCCACCGTCACGCGTCGCAGACTCAGAGTACCCCCGGGGGGTTTCGGGATCTGGAAGGCGAAGGAGAAGCGGTCGGCGATCTGGGGGCGGGTGAGCTGGGTCAGGGCGGTGAGCAGGGACGGGTCCAGGCCCAGCCTTTTGAGGAGTGCCGGGTGGGCGAGTGCGGCGTCCACGAGGTTGATGCGGGTCAGCTGGTGCAAAAAGCGCGGCGCGCCGGTGAGCCGGTGGAGTTCGTCCTCGTCGTGGAGCGCGGCGCGCACCGCGCTGTCGGGGACGCCCAGACGGTGCACGATCTCGGGGAGTGCCAGGAAGGCCCTGATCTTCGCTGCCTCCTGGGTGAGACGTCTCGCTGACGCGGGGGTCAGGTGGAGGCCCTCGGTGGGCCTGGTGCCGGGCCGGTATGTCGCGAGGTCGTCGATGTCGAGCCGTATGCCGTCCACGGAGGTGGCGATGCCGCGCTCCCCGTCGCGCCGGATGCGGGCGTCGGCCCGTACGGTCAGGTCGCGGCCCGCCATGTGCAGGGAGCCGCGGGCCTGGACGAGGCCCGGCCCGTGCGCCGTGAACGCCACCTGGGAGGCGCCGAGTTCACGGTTCATGTCGGCGAAGGACAGCAGGACCTGGCCGTGCACCTGCCGGACGAGTGCGCCGCGCACCGCGGTGGGTCCGTCGCCGTCGATGCGTATGTCGTCCGCGGTGGCGGTGACCTGGGTGAGGGTGACCCGGTGGGCCGGGATGTCGGGGACGGTCACCCTGACCGAGTCCAGGCGCTGTGCGGCCAGTTGCGTGAGGAAGGGGAAGCCGCCGATCCGTACTTCGGGGGCGGCGGCCAGATGCAGTTTGTCCTTCAGCTGTTCCGAGGCCTTGTGCTCGGCGTACAGCAACGCCCAGCGGTCGGCGAGGGTGGCGAGGCAGGCGAGGGTGAGTACCCAGGCGAGGCCCCGGACCACGGTGGGCAGGCCGGTGGCGCGGTTGCGACGGCGGCTGCCGCGCCGGTGGTTGGGGGGTGCCCAGGGCTCCTCGGTGTCGTCCTCCTGCCGGGTCGGCGCGCTGCCCTCGGTGAGGAAGTCGTCCAGCGGATGGTCTGCCAGGGAGGCCAGTTCGTCGTATGGATTCCGGCGGGGTGGAACCCCTTCGGTGGGAGGACCGTCCGACTGAACAGCACGATGCGTCTTTATGTGGGGGGTACGCATCGGTAGATTTGATCACAGAGTGGCACCCACTGTGCAAGTCCTACCTGAAGTAAGGTGCGAAATACGTCACTTCGGCGGGTCCGGCTCGGCTGAGCGCGGCGGTCGGGCCCACCCCAGGGAACGTTCGACCGCCCGCTGCCAGTTGTCGTACTCCGCCTCCCGCAGTCCGGGATCCATGGCGGGCAACCACTGCGCGGCCCGGTGCCAGTTGCGGCGCAGGACTTCCAGGTCGGGCCAGTAGCCGGAGGCGAGGCCGGCCGCGTAGGCGGCGCCGAGGGAGACGGTCTCGGCGACCAGGGGCCGCACCACGGGCACGTCGAGGACGTCGGCCACGAACTGCATGAGCAGGTTGTCCGCGGTCATGCCCCCGTCCACCTTCAGTTGCTGCAGGGAGACCGAGGAGTCGGCGTTCATGGCGTCGACGACCTCGCGTGTCTGCCACCCGGTGGCCTCCAGGACGGCGCGCGCCAGGTGCCCCTTGGTGATGTACGAGGTGAGGCCGACGATGACCCCGCGTGCGTCGCTGCGCCAGCGGGGTGCGAACAGACCCGAGAAGGCGGGGACGATGTAGCAGCCGCCGTTGTCCTCGACCGTCCGCGCGAGGGTTTCGATCTCCGGGGCGCTGCTGATCAGGCCCAGGCGGTCCCGGAACCACTGGACGAGTGCGCCGGTGACGGCTATGGACCCCTCCAGGGCATACGCCGGCCGCTGGTTCCCGATCTTGTAGGCGACGGTGGTGAGGAGTCCGTGCCGGGACCGCACGACGTCGGCCCCGGTGTTCAGCAGTAGGAAGCTCCCCGTTCCGTAGGTGCATTTCGCTTCGCCCGGAGAGAAGCAGGTCTGGCCGAAGAGCGCGGCCTGCTGGTCGCCGAGGGCGGCGGCGAGGGCGACGCCCGGGAGCAGCGAGCGGGCGTCGCCGTACGTCTCGGCGGAAGACCTGATCTCGGGCAGCATCGAGCGGGGGACCCCGAAGAAGGCCAGCAGTTCTTCGTCCCAGGTGAGCGTGTGGATGTTCATCAGCATGGTGCGGCTGGCGTTGGTGGCGTCGGTGATGTGCAGGCCGCCGTCCGTGCCTCCGGTGAGGTTCCAGATCAGCCAGCTCTCCATCGTCCCGAACAGCACCTCCCCGTCGACGGCGCGCTGCCGCAGACCCTTGACGTGGTCGAACAGCCAGCGGATCCGCAGCGCCGAGAAGTACGTCGAGGGCGGCAGACAGCACCGTGCCATGAAGAACTCCTCGCCGGGGCTCTTCCTGAGGTCCTCGACGAGCGGCGCCGTGCGGGTGTCCTGCCAGACGATCGCCCGGCCCACCGGGGCGCCGGTCCGCCGGTCCCACAGCACGGTCGTCTCGCGCTGGTTGGCCACGCCGACGGCGGCGACCCGGCCCATGTCGACCCCGGCGTCGGACAGGGCCTCGGGCACGACGCGTCGCAGGTTCTGCCAGATCTCGACGGCGTCGTGCTCGACCCAGCCAGGCTTCGGGAAGTGCTGCTGGTGCTCCTTCTGTGCGACCGAGACCAGCCGCCCACGGTGGTCGAAGAGAATGCATCGGGTCGAGTTGGTGCCCTGATCGATGGACATTACATACCGTTCAGCCATGATCGGGTCTGCCTTCCGACGGGTCGAGGGGCGGCTGTCCTGGCCTACCAGCGGGCGGCTCCCAGGTCTCGGGAGATCGCGCGCGCCGCTTCACGGATCAGGGTGATCAGACTCGGGCGGGGACGGCCCTGGTTGTCGCAGATCCGCTCGACCGGCCCGGACAGGCCGATGGCGCCGACGACGAGGCCGCCGTGGCCGCGGATCGGCGCGGCGAGCCCGGCCTCGCCCATGCTCATCTCCTGGATCTCGGCGGCCCAGCCGAGTTCCCGCACCTCGCCGAGCGCGCGGGTGAGCCGCTCGCGGTCGACCAGGGTGTGGCGGGTGTACGCGTCCAGGCCCGGCCTGTCGCCGGGCTCGATCGCCGCGGTCCCGTAGGCCAGCAGTACCTTGCCGAGCGAGGAGGCGTGCAGGGGCAGCAGTGAGCCCACGTCCAGGGTCTGGAAGGTGTCGTCGGGCCGGAACACATGGTGGACGATGAGCACGCTGCCCTCCAGGGGGGTGCCCAGGCGTACCGCCTCGCCGCTGCGGGCGGCGAGGGCGTCGGCCCAGTTCAGGGAGCGCGAGCGGAGTTCGTTGACGTCCAGGTAGCTGGTGCCGAGGTGCAGCAGGGCGGCCCCGAGCTGGTACTTCCCGGTCGCCGCGTCCTGCTCCACGAAGTCCACGTGCTGGAGGGTGCGCAGGATGCCGTGGGCGGTGCCCTTCGCCAGCCCGAGCGAGGCCGCCACCTCGCCGAGCCCGAGTCGGCGGGGCCCACCGGCGAGCAGGCGCAGGATCGCCGCCGCCCGTTCGATCGACTGGACTGGGCCGGCCATGAGGCGAGCCTATTACCGCCACGGATGCTTCGCTCCGCGGGTGGACGGCGCCTCGGGGTCGCGGGAAAGGGAGGGGCGTTCGGTAATGCCGACCACCGTTCATTGACGTGCCCGATTTGTCTTCATAGTTTGCTGCGAAGCCGGGATGCGTTGGGACACAGCGCCGGGCCGGCAGTACAGACCATGGGGAGAGACCATGACGGCTCAGCTCAACACGTTGCTTCGGACGGCTTGCGAATACGTGTGTCCGGTGCCCCCCGTCGCCGGTGCCGTCTCGGCCGTTCGCCGACGTGTTGCGGCGGTTCTCGCAGACTGGAGGGTTCTTCCCGAGCTGGTCGAGGACTCTTTGCTCGTGGTGTCGGAGCTGGTCACCAACGCGCTCCTGCACGCCCGCCCCCCGGCCGTACTCCGGCTGTCCTGGATACCCGGCGACGGCGCCTGCACCCTGCGCGTCGAGGTCACCGACGCGGGAGCCTGGCTCCCGATGGGCGGGTCCCGCGCCGGGACCGACCCGGACGAGCACGGCCGCGGCGAGACGATCGTCCACGCCCTGGCGACCCGCCACGGCATGAGCCTCCACCCGGGCGGCGTCACCCGCTGGGCCGATCTCGTCGCGGTCTAGAGCGCGGCCTCCACCGGTGACGGCACGGTGGCCCCTGCGTCGTCCGCGGTCTGCTTGCGGATCAGGAGCAGGGCGGCGTCGTCGTGCAGCCGACCGCCCACATGCCCCAGCAGCTCGTCGTGCAGCGCGGTGAGTGTGCGGGCCGGCTCGTCCGAGACATGGCGGGCGACCCCTTCGGCGAGCGGATAGAACTCGCGCGCGTGGTCGCGGGCCTCGGTGACCCCGTCGGTGTAGAGCAGCAGTTGCTCTCCCACCGCGAACGGCAGCCGCTGCAGGCGAGGGGCCTGGCTCGAGAGGGCACGCAGGCCGAGAGGCGGCGCGGGGTGGGCGGGCTCCACCGCACTGACCTCCCCGGACGCGGAGATAAGCAGCGGGGGCGCGTGTCCGCAGTTGACGACCTCCAGATGTCCGGACGGGGGGTATCCGGCGACCACGGCGGTGACGAAGTCGTCGGGGCCGAGGTTGCGCGCCAGGCTCCGCTCGATCCTGCTGACGACGTCGAGCAGGTCGGGCTCGTCATGGGCGGCCTCGCGGAACACCCCGAGCACGAGTGCGGCGGTCCCCACGGCGGGCAGCCCCTTGCCGCGCACGTCGCCGACGATGAGCCGGACGCCGTGCGGGGTGGGCACCAGGGCGTAGAGATCCCCGCCGATCCGGGCCTCCGCAGTCGCGGCGCTGTAGCGGACGGCCACCCGGAACGGCCCGACGGTCTCCGGGACGGGCTGGAGCAGGGCGTGCTGGGCGGCCTCGGCGACCGAGCGGACGGCCGCGAGGACCCGCTCGCGCCGACCGTGGAGCGCGCTGGCCAGGCCGCTCGCCGCCGTGACGGCGAGCAGGGCGGACAGTACGGCCGTCAGCTCACCGGCGGGTACGGCTCTCCCGATGCCCAGCGCCGTGCCCAGCACCGCGGCGAGGAGACCGGCACACAGCACCCCGCGCGGCCCGTTGGTGGCGGCGGCCAGTGCCGGTCCGGCCGCCAGCAGCGGCAGCCATACCGTGCCCGTCCCTCCGGCGATGTCCATGAACACGACGACGGCGAGGACCAGGACGGGCAGCGCGGGCAGTCTGGGGGCCAGCCGACCGGCGGCACGCCGCCAGGCCGATCCCCAGGTGTCGGCCGCACGCTTTCTGAACAGCCTCGGCTGGTGGTCGCCGCCATGGTGTCGAGCCTGACTCATGTTTCGTCCGCAGTCCTCGCCTCTACGGGGTGCACACCCGGAATGTCCCTTTCGTTCAAGGAAACGGGCTGGGTGCGGCAGCCACAAGGAGCGGATTTTCAGATAGTGAGCGAGAGGCTTCTGGTGATGCGGCTCGCGACCGGGAGCAGCCGTGTCCGGATCTCCTGGATCTGCGCCTGCCGTTCCGCGGGCAGGGAGACGCCGAGCGAGCCGAGTGTGCCGCCGCGGTAGACGGGCACGGCGACGCACACCGTGCCGAGTGAGTACTCCTCCAGGTCCGTGACGGCCGGCGCCAGAGGGGACGACGCGATCCTGCGCAGCAGCTCCGGAAGACTGGTGATCGTCCGTGGTGTGAGGTCGGGGCGGTGGTGCCTGGACAGGTAGTCCCGGCGGGCCTCCTCGTCCAGCTCGCGCAGCACCGACTTGCCCAGGGCGGTGGCGTGTCCGGCGTCCTCGAACCCCACCCAGAGATCCACCCGTGGTGCACGGGGCCCGTCGACGATCTCGGCGACCCTGATCTCACCGTCCTCGTAGAACGTGAGGTACGTGGCGGTGGACAACTCGTCCCGCAGGGCGGTGAGCGTGGGGCGCACGCGGCTGAGCAGCGTCTGTGTGCCGCCGGCCGAGTGCAGGGAGTTCAGTCTGTCGCCCAGGACGAAGCCGCCGTCGCTCAGTTTCCGTACGTATCCGTCGTGCACCAGGGTGCGCAGCAGGTGATAGGCGGTGGCCAGGGGCAGCCCGGTCTCGCGTGCCAGCTGTTTCGCCGGTGCGCCGTTCTCGTGCGCGCTCACCGCCTCCAGCAAACGGAAGGCCCGCTGCACGGACGTGATGAGCGTGGGGCCGTCCTGAGCGCTCATAGGACCAGACTGCGCCGGGCACGTGGCACGGGCAAGGCAGGGATCACCGGCGCAGCCGCTTCACCCGGCCCCTGCTGTACGAGGCGGGCGTCATCGGTGGACCGGCCCGCGCGTCGATACGGCGATCCTCCCCTCGGATAGGTGAGGGTCATGCCCGGAGAACGTGCCGACAGACAACGAAACGCCTCGAAGGATCGCAATGATCAAGTCTTTCCGGATCGTGGCCGCCGCTCTTCTCGCCGCCGGCGGCCTCGGTGTGCACGCGGCCGACGCGTCGGCCGCCGCTCCTCGGGCCGACTCGGCTCCGATCGGTGGCCTCGTTCCCGGCCCCGCGTGGTTCCCGGCGCCGCCCGCGGGTGACGGAGCCGACGGGGCGTCCACGGGCGGGGCGCCGGGCAGGACCGCCGATCCCATCGGCCTGGGACCCCTCAACGTCGCGGTCCCCGCGGTGGGCCTGCTGTAGTGCAGTTCAGGTCCATGACAAAATGGCTAGTGTGATCAGGTGACAGAATTCAGCGTCCTTGGTGACACCACGGAATGGCGGCAGGACTTCGAGCGGCGGCTGCGCGCTCGGTACACGGCGGCCGGGCTCGGCGCCGCCGCGGTGGAGCGCGTGGTCGAGAAGGTACTCGACGGCACCGGTGACTGGACCGTCGCCGAGATCACGGACGCCGGGAACCGCGTGGGACACGTCGCCGTGGTGGTGGCCGACCACAACGGCGCGCTCGCGGGGCGCATCGGCGACCTCCGCGTGGACACGGCACACGCCGGCCGGGGCCACGAGCAGGCCGCCCGGGACTGGGCCGAGGGGTGGTGCGCGCAGCGCGGCGCACGCCGGCTGGACATACGGCTCACCGAGCCCGCCGGCGACCTGTTCGACGACTACGGTGTCCGCGGCCAGCTCAGAATGCGGCGCATCGGCTCCCCGCCGGCACCCCTCGACGGCGTCACGACACGGCCGATGACAGACACCGAATATCCCGAGTGGCTGGCCTCCGAGAAGGCCGCCTACGCCGGTGACATCGTCCGGTCGGGAGCCATGAGCCCCGAGCAGGCCGCACGCAAGTCCGACCGCGACTTCGCGGAGCTGCTTCCCGAGGGCCCGGCCACGCCCGACACCACCTTGCTGGTGCTGGAGGCGGCGGGCGAGCAGATCGGCACCGGCTGGTTGAAGCACGGACACCTCGAGGGGGTCACCTACGGCTACTCGCTGTACATCCAGGAGCGGTACCGCGGCAAGGGGTACGGGCGGGCTGCGATGGCGGCCGGTGAACAGGCCACGCTCGCGGCCGGCGACTCGGCACTGATGTTCACGGTGTGGGGCGGCAACGAGGTGGCCATGAACCTGTACACGAGCGCCGGCTACCAGGTCGTGGAGGAAAGTCGCTCCGTCGACCTTCCCCGCCCCGCGGCCTGACGTGACGCGCCGCGGCACGACGGACGGGCGTCCGAAGCGGGGCGCCGGTGCCCGCGGTCATGAGGCCACACCGGTCAGGGCCGGGAATTCGCTCCGGGAACGGGCGTCGGACCGCAGCAGTCCGAGCAGGGTGGAGGTCAACCGGCCGCCGGGACGGTCGCGCGAGCGGGGTCACGCGACGGAGCGGGCGCTCCCCGGGCTGCGGTCCGTGGTGAACCCCTCGGCCTGGGTAGCCTCGTCGGCGACCCGGACGCCGTAGCGGTAGGCGAGCTTGCCGCCGAGGAACCCCGAGAAACCCAGGGCGGCCACGCTCAGCGCGGACAGGACGAGCCGCCCGATGCCGGCACTTCCACCGCCCGCGTGATCGCGCGTACCGCCACAGGAAGTTGAGGGCGTAGGCGGCGGTCACCAGCAGGTTCAGTGCCATGTGGACCACGGCGGTGCGAAAGGCCGGGGTGCCGCCGGGGATCGCGAACAGGTCGAGGAATCCGGCCGTGGCCGCCAGCAGGGCGCCGATCGGCACGGTCACCAGGGACCGCTGAGGGGGACGCACCGGATCGCTGAGGGCGGCATCCGCCGTCCCCAGGGTGAGCCACCGCCCAGATGCACGGCACTGCCCCCGGCGCAAGGATCGTGTGGGGGAGCGGGCTCTGCGACGCTGTGCGCGGCCCGCCCGTCACCGGTTGCTCGGTGTCTGCCCGAGCTGGGGGAAACGCCCGTCCCGGCGTTCCGACCGGAGCATGTGCCATGTTGTCCAAGCGCATCCTGAACCGTGCTGCTCGTTCCACGGAACCGGTAGCCCAACCCGCCACCGCCTCCACGGTGACCGCCGCCGATGTCGGCCTGCTGCTCATCAGACTGACCTTCGGCCTGCTCATGGCCGCCCATGGAGCTCAGAAGGTCTTCGGGCTCTTCGGAGGCCCAGGCCTGACCGCGACCGGCAAGGGGTTCGCGGCCCTGGGCTATCACCCGGGAAAGCTCTTCGCCGCGATCGGGGGTCTGTCCGAGTTGCTCGGCGGCCTCGGTCTGGCCCTCGGGCTGCTGACGCCACTGGCGGCCGCCGCCCTGATCGGCGTCATGATCAACGCGATGGTCACGGTCACCGCCGCGCATGGCTTGTGGGACGCGGACGGCGGCGTGGAATACAGCGTGTGCATCGCCGTCGTCGCCCTGTCCGTCGCCGCCATCGGGCCTGGCCGACTGGCCGCCGACCGCTTCTTCCGGTGGGGCGGGGGCGGCTGGAAACAGGCAGCCCTGGCCCTCGGCCTCGGCGGCGCCGCCGCCGCGATCACCCTCGCTCTCTGAACCCACCCGGTCAGGGGAGGCTCCTGTCCCCGCGGCTGACGCGGTGTCCCCTGCCGCTCACCCGGCCGGCAGGGCCGCCGTGTAATCCCCCAGCACGCGACCGCCTGTCCACCCCCGTGACTCGGCCTTGGACACGTCCAGCACCACGGAGTTGGCCAGCTGGTCGACCGCGTAACGGCTGAGGAACGCCTCTGTGCGCGGGCGCAGCCGGGCCAGCCACTGGGCGGTGCCCGCTGCGGTGTGCGCGAGGGCTGTCGGAAGGTGGTGGATCCGGGCCCGTACGCCGTGGGCATGGAGGACTGCCCGCACGGCCCGGTCCCTGTCGTACGGCGCCGGGTCGGCGATGTTGTAGGCGCCCGGCGGCCAGTCGGCGGCGGCCAGGCACGCCTCGGTGAGGTTCTCGACGGCCGTCAGGCTGAGGCGGACGCTCGGACCGGGCAGCACCAGCAGGCCGGCCCGGACGCGGGACACCAGCCGCGGCACCAGATGGGGATCCCCGGCCCCGTAGACCGCCCGCGGGCGCAGCACCACGGCACCGGCAGCGAGCGCCAGCGCCTCACCGGCGGCCTTGGTGCGGCCGTACGCGTTCAGCTGGCTGTGCACCGGATGGTCCTCGGCGATCCGGGCCCGGCCGGGGCCGGGCGCGTAGACACTGGCACTGCTCACCCAGACCACCGGCCGGCCGGCGGCGGCCCGGAGGAGACGGGCGGTGCCGTCGACGTTGACGGCACGCATCGCCGCTTCGGCGGGGGAGCCGGGCACCGGGTCGCCGACCGCCGCGGCGCAGTGCACCACGAGGTCGGCGCCGGCCAGGTCCGGCACCTCGCGGGCGGCGTCCCACGGCACGTGCCGGCCGACCGGGCCGGGGCGGCGCCCCACACACAGCACCTCGGCGCCCCGGGCGGCGGCCGTGGCGGCGACATGGGAGCCGCAGAAGCCGCTCGCCCCGGTGACGGCGATCGTGGTCATCGGGCCTCCGCGGGGCCGGTGGTGGAGCGGACGGTCAGGGAACGCCAGCCGGGCAGGGCCGCGGTCCGGTCGACGCGGGCCCGTACGACGCCGGGGCGGTGGGGTGCGAGTGCGGCGAGGGCGTCGTCGAGCTGTGCGCGGGCCAGGCGTGCGCCGGGGCAGGCGTGGGGTCCGGCGCCGAAGACGAGCTGGGCCACCTCGGGCGGTGCGGGGTCGCGGGCGTCCGGGGGATCCGTGTGGGCCCGGGCCGCGTGCCGTGTAACCAGGATCAGGCGGTCCCCCGCCCGTACCGGGCACCCGTCCAGGGTGTCGCCGGCCGCTGCCGCCCGCGGCAGCAGCGGGGAGGGGGCGATCACCCGCAGCAGTTCGGTGACCAGGGCCGGCCGCAGCCGGTCGTCGGCCGCCTGGTCCCACAGCGCCGCGTCGGCACACCAGGCGGCGGCCCGCGGGAGGGCTGCCACCGTGGTGTTGACGGCGGCCACCGCGAGCATCGCCCGCAAGGCCGTTTCCCCCGTCCCGCTGGGCGCGGTGCCCCGGGTGAGCAGGGCCTCCAGACGGGCCGTCGCCGTGGCCGCCGCCCGGGCGGTGCCGGGCAGCCGGGGCCCGGGCAGGTGGTCGCGTACGGCGGCGGCCGCCGCGCGGGCGGCCGCCTCGGCGACACCCTCCGGGTCCCCACCCGTACCGAGCAGCGCGCAGACGGTGGCACCGGCCAGTTCGCGTGCCAGCGGTACCAGGTCGACCGTACGGCAGGTGGCGAGCGGGGCGAGGCGGCGGGTCAGGACCTCCCGCCACACCGGGCGCAGCCGCTCCACCCCGGCCATGCCGAGGCCTTCGGACACCGCACGCCGGGTGGCCCGGTGACCGGCGCCCTCCTGGTCGAACAGTGTTCCGCCGCCGGACAGCTCCCGCGCGGCGCCGCCCGTGGTGCCGGCCGCGGTACGGTCCAGCGGAACTCGGGTGAGGGCGTGCCGGAACGCATCACCGCCGTGCACGAGCACCGTTCCTCCGAGCCGGGTCACCGTCCGGCGGCGGGTGGCGGCGAGCAGGGCGAACAGCGCGGGGTGGGAGCGGGTGTACACGCGTCGGTCGCGGCGGCGTGCCGCCCGGACGCGGGACGGGACGGGCGTGGCGGTCATCGGACGTGCACCTCCTTCGTGTCGGCGGGGCAGTAGCGTCGGTCCCAGGACCACAGGAGGGTCCGGCGCGCGCCCCACGCCCGCAGGCGGCGCAGGCTGGTGTGGACCACCATCCGCTCGGCCCGCGCGATCCGGTCGCTGTGCGTGCGCGCCCGGTTGAGGAACACCACGTCCTCGGGCGGCCCCTGCAGCGGGACGCGCGGTGTGCCCCCGCAGCGCAGGTACAGGGCGGCAGTGACGGCGAGGTTGTGGCCGTGGCACAGCACGTACGGCGCGCGGTAGCGCGGGTGGCGGTGCTCCTTGCGGTACCGGCCGTACAGCGCGGTCGCCCGGAGCACCGCCGGCAGCAGGTACCGCTCGGCGAGCGAGGGGTGCTCGTCCCGGCGTGGCACGCTCCGGCCACAGGCCAGCTCTGTGCCGCGCCCGAACTCCCCGCGCACCGCGGCGATCCAGTCCGCGGCGGGCACACAGTCGGCGTCGGTCCGTGCGAGCAGTGCGGCGCCCTGCCCGATGGCGTACCGGAACCCTGTGTCGGCGGCGGCCCCGGCGCCCGGCTCCTCCTCATCGACGAGGTGCACGGGAAAGGGCGCGGCGGCGGCGAAGCGGCGCACGACATCCGGCGTCGCGTCGGTGGAGGCGTTGTCGACGACGACCAGGGTGAAGCCGGTGTCGGTCTGGGCGGCGAGCGCGGCGAGGGTGGCCCCGATGCCCGCCTCCTCGTTGAGGGCCGGTACGACCACCCACAGCGGCGCGCTCATCCCCGGGCCCCTTCCGCGAGGCGCGTGGCGGCCAGGTGGGCGGTGGCGGCGCGGTCCGGCTTGCGGGAGCGCCCGGACAGCGGGATGTCGGCCAGCAGCACCGCGTCCGGCCGTGCGGACCCCATCCGCTCCAGCGGACCGGTCAGCGCGGCCCGCAGCGCCGCACGGTCGGCACCCCGGCCCGGCTGCACGACGGCGACCAGGCGCTCATCGCCGTCACCGGCCGGTACCCCGACCAGCAGGGCCAGTTCGACGCCGGGCACGTGCAACGCCGGCTCGTACAACCCCGGGTAGATGTTCTCCGCGTGCCGCAGCACCATGTCCTTCAGGCGACCCCGCAGCACGATCCGGCCGCCCTCCAGGTGCGCACGGTCACCGGTGGCGACCCACGGGTCCGGCGCCTCGCCCAGGTACCGGTCCCTGGCCGCCGGGCCGGACAGCAGCAGTTCACCGGAGGCGTCCGTCCTCGCCGTCACCCCCGGCAGCGGAGCGCCCACCAGATCGCCCCCGCCGGTGAAAGCGGCCTTGTCGGCCTGTTCCACCGCGGCGGCGGGGAACAGCTCGGTCAGCGCGTACACGCCCCACGCCTCCTGTGCGCCCGCCTGTTTGACGCGGGTGAGCAGATCGGCGCTCGCCGGAGCCGACCCCGTCCACACCCGTCCGGTGAACCGGGCTCCCGCGGCGAGCAGCAGCCGCAGCTGCGGTGGCGTCAGATAGGTGGCCTGCGGGTCCAGTCGGCGCAACTGCCGGGCCAGAACCCGCGGCGAGCGGGCGGGCAGCGCGACCGGCGCGCCGCTCGCCAGGGACGGCACGAGGACGAAGAACGTCCCGCCCAGCACCGGCCGGCCGGCCTCCACGCGGACCAGCCCGGCCACCGTGTCCATCCCGGCGGCGAGCGAGGAACGGGTGTGCACCACCGCGCGGGGCCGGGACGTGGTGCCCGACGTGAAGACGATGACCGCGTCGCCGTCCTCGTCCACCGGACCCGGCGGGAACACCGACCGGACACCGCTGTCCAACGCCGGGGCACAGCCCGGCAGTCGCGGCCCGACCGTGGCCACCGGCCCCAGCGTCGCGAGGTCCGGCAGGGCCAGGCGCGCCCGGCGGGCCAGCGGGCGGGCCCACCCGGCGACCGCCTGGGCCGTGGCGTCGGCGAGGACGACATCGGGCCGGGCGAGGGCGAGCCGGGCGCGCAGCACGTCCGGTCCCGCGCCGGGGTCCAGCACCGCGACCCGCCCTCCGAGTCGGTGTACGGCGAGCATCACGGCCAGCGCCCGGGGCCCGGGCCGTACCGCGACGCCGACGGTGCTGCCGGGTGCGATGCCTCGTGCGTGCAGGGCGGCGGCGTAACGGTCGCTGAGGTCGGCCAGGTCCCCGCGGGTGGCCCTGACGCGTACCGCTCCGTTCCGGGCGGTGCCGAGGACGGCGGGCCGGTCGGGGCTCTTGCGCAGCGCGTGGGCGAGTGTGTCGAGCATCAGCGCGGGTCCTCCGTGTGCCGGCCCGGGCCCCGGTCGAGGTACCAACGGGCCGTGCCGACCAGCCCGTAGGCGCGCAGCCGCCGGGTGGAGTTCTCGACGACCATGGCGCGGGCGTGGACGACGGCGGTGGTACGGCGCCGGACCCGGTTGAGGAAGAGGCGGTCCGTGGGGGAGGGGCGGCGCGGCATACCGCCGACGGCTTCGTACAGGGCGGCCGTGACGGCCATGTTGTTGCCGGCGTGCATCCGGTACGGCGTGAGGTAGCCGTGCCGGCGCCGGTGCGCCGGGCGCACCCGGCCGAAGAACGCGGCGACACGGACCAGCGTGCGGAAGAGGGCACGCCCGAGGGGCCCGTGCTCGTCTCGACGTGCGTCGATACGGCCGCACACCAGTCCTGCGCCCTGCCGCAGGGCGTCGCGGGCGGCGGCCGTCCAGCCGGGGCGCGGCAGACAGTCGGCGTCGGTGCGGGCGAGCATCGTCGCGCCGTTGCCGATGGCGTACCGGAAGCCGGTGTCCACCGCACAGCCGACGCCCTTCTCCGGCTCGCTGAGGACATGGACCGGGAAGGGCGCCCGGCGGGCGAAGTCGTACGCGATGGCCGCCGTGGCGTCGGTCGAGGCGTTGTCCACGACGACGAGCGTGAAGTCACGGTCCCGCTGGGCCGCGAGCGCGTCCAGCGTGTCGCCGATCCGCGTGGCCTCCTGGTGCGCGGGCACCACCACCCACAGGGCGCTCACGCCTTCTCCCACACCATCGTCATCAGGCTCACGCCACCGCCCAGGCCCACGAACAGCACCCGGTCGCCGGGAAGCAGCCGCCCGTGGACCCGGTCGAGCTGCACGCCCAATGTGGCGCTGGCCATGTTGCCGAGCTCGGGGACCGTGACGACGAGCCGGTCCCGGGGTATGCCGGTGAGCTCCACGAACCTCTCCAGGTACGGCACGGTGACCTGGTGCACCAGGATGTACCGGAAGTCGCCCCAGGCCAGCCCGGTGCGCAGCCTCATCCGGTCCAGCACCGACGTGCCGATCTTCTCGAACACCTCGCGCAGCTCGGTCCCGTCGCCGTGGAAGTACGTGTGCTCGTCCCCGCGGGGGTGACGCGAACCGCCACCGAAGATCCCGCCGACCCGCCAGTGCTCGGAGTGCGTCTCGGTGTCGACATCGAGGATGCCGCCCTGCTCCACGGCCTCCAGCACGACCGCGGCTCCCGCGTCACCGAAGGTGTATCCCGCGAAGCCGTCCCGGAACTGGCCGGGGCCCAAGGGCGCGTGCCGCACCGCCCGGCTCGGGGTCTCCCCGGTGACCACCAGAGCCCGGCGGGCCCGGCCGGCCAGGATCATCGCCCGTGCCGTGTCGATTCCGTTGACGAAGCTGTTGCACGCGTTGGTCACATCCAGCGCATGCGCCCGGGAGCCCAGCTCGGCCTGGACGACGTGGGCGGTCGCCGGTTCGGCCATGTCGCGCGTGGCGGAGGCGAACACCAGCAGATCCACGTCGTACGGAGCCAGCCCGGCCCGGGCCAGTGCCGTACGGGCCGCCCGCACCGCGAGCGTGGAGGCGTACTCGCCCTCCGCCACGGCCCGGCGCGAGGCGATCCCGGTGACGCGTTCGAGCATCCGCGCGGGCAACCGCAGCCCGGACGCCGTGGAGATCCGCTCCTGCAAGTGCTGGGAGGTCACCTCGAGCTCCGGCAGGCAGGACGCCACTGATGTGATGCCCACCCGGAGCACTGGACCTCGGACAGCGTGGTCTGTGTGCATGGGCTGGACGCTATGGGCGGACCGGGACGGCCGGCCTGAGCACGGGTACTCAACTCGCATAGGTAGACGGCCGCCCGCACGGGGGAGGGCGCGCCCGTGGGTGCGCCCTCGATCGCCTGTGGTGACCGCTAGCGGACCACGATGACCACCACCCCGCCGTTGTCGAATCGGTGGTCGAAGCGGTGGTCGAAACAGAACCTGGAGTGGTGGAAGCAGAAGTCCCGGTGGTCGAAGCGGAACCCGCCGTGGTCGAAGCGGAACCCGCCGTGGCCGAAGCAGCGCCAGTCGTCGTGGCCGAAGCACTGGTCGGTGATCACGCCGGTGTGTACGGCCGGGACCGCCGCTGCGGCCGTGCCTGCCGCGCCGATCGCAGCGCCGCCGGCCATCAGCAGGCCGGCCGCGGACACCGCGACGAGACGCCTCGCGCCTTGTACTCGCATGATGGATGCACCCTCTTCTTTCCGGACTGCGCCCTACTCTCAGTACGTCAGCGGCGGGCTTCGGGATTGCGCTTCGGCGGACGGTTACCTTGCGTAGTTGCCGATCGCCGGGCTTGATCGCATTGTCAGTGCCCCCTGCCATCATCCCGCCATGCTCTACGACACCTTGATGGCCGAATCCCGCAGGAGCGACTCGCTCGACGACGTGCGGTCCGCGGCGCTCGACCGCGTCCGCTGGCTCGTCGACCTCCTGGAACGCCAACGGACCGCGTTCCGGCGATCCATGGGGCCCGAGGGCCGGCCATCCGGGGCGGAGGGCGCGGCGACCCGGTCCGAGATCGGCGGCCGCCTCGCGGCCTGCACGGACGAGGAGGGCAGGGCCGCGGTCCTGGTCCTCATGCTGGCCGCCTGCTTCGACGACACGAGCCTGTGGCGGTACGGCACAGAGATCGAGTCCCTGATCCGCCGGGTGCGTGGCTGGACGCCCGACGAGGTCGCGGTGATGCTGCTCCGCGCCACCGAGTACGACATGGGCTTCTGGTTCGCCGACGCACTGCGGCTGGTGCTCAACGCCGTCGAGCAGCTCGACGCCGACGGCCACCGCGCCGTCCTGCCCTGGCTGCGGCATGCGCACATGGAGCTGATGAACACCGCCGTCGAGGCGCGCGGGCGCGCCTCGCTCGGCCAGCGCCTGCGCGCCTCGCTCGGCCAGCGCCTGCGCGCGCTGCTCGCGAGCGCGGACCAGGCGCACATCCCCGAGGGCCTGATCCCCGCCCACGCTCCCTGGGCAGTCCCGCTGAGGGACCGTGCCAAGACCGCTCCGACGCCGGAACTGGCGGATTTCGTAAGGCACTTGGCGAGCCTGTCGGGTCCGCGTCCCGCCCAGAGGTGGCGGCGGACGTGCCTCGGCCTCGTGGACGCGGCCGCGGCGCGGGACCTCATGGCCGACGTGCTGCGGGCGCTGGCCGAGGGTGATCCCCTGTGCAGCAGCACAAGCGGAGCGCACGCCGGCTGGCTCGGCAGCGGCTACCACTACCACTACCTCGTCCACCAGAACGACGGGGACCTGGCGCGCGGCGTCGTCTGGGCGGCCGCGCTGACCGGAGCCCCGGCCGCGGTGCAGCACCTCGGCACGCTGGCTCTGCGCACCGGCGGCGCGGGACCCGGCGTGATCGACGACCTCAAGCTCGCGGGCGCGGCGATCAACGCGCTGGCCGAGAGCGGCGACAAGGCCGCCCTGGAAGCCCTGTGGCGGCTCCAGTCCCGGATCAGGCACCGGGCTCTGCGCAAACAGCTCGACACCGCGCTGGTGACAGCGGCCGGGAAGCACGGCATCACGGCGGCTCAGCTCATCGAGCGCAGCGTGCCGGACCACGGTCTGGGGCCGGACGGATCCCTGGAACGGGAGGTGGGCGGACACCGGATACGGGTGGCGATCGAGGAAGCCACGACCGTACGGCTCACCTTCACACGTCCCGACGGGAAGAGCTCCCGCACGGCTCCGGCCGCCCTGAAGGACGGCTTCCCGGACCAGCTACGGGAGTTGAAGGCTCTGGCCAAGGAGGTACGGGGCACACTGTCGGGCGAGCGGGCGCGGATGGAGGCGCTGATGTCGACCGGACGCGCATGGCCGTACGACGAATGGTGCCGCTACTACCGCGACCATCCGGTCACCGGGACCCTCGTCCGCGGTCTGATCTGGGAGCTCGCTGACGAGGACGGCGAGTGGCGTGCGGTGGCACCGCTGGCCGAGCCGCCCGGCCGGCCCGAACGCGTCCGGTTGTGGCATCCGATCCGGGCGTCGACCGACGAGATCAGGCAGTGGCGGGAGCGGCTCGTCGCCGCGCGGCTGCGGCAGCCGTTCAAACAGGCCTTCCGGGAGATCTACCTGCTCACTCCGGCGGAGCGGGAGACGGGCGGCTACTCCAACCGGTTCGCCGCCCACATCGTCCACTACCCGCAGCTCTACGCGCTGTTCAAGGAGCGCGGCTGGCAGGCCAACTTCCTCGGCCGCTACGACGGCGGCTACGACGGGACGGCGCGGGCCGTGTTCGGCGACGGCGAGTGGCGGGCCTGCTTCCACCACGAGCCCGCCGCGGACGACCGCGGCGGCTACGCACCCGAGCACGCCGCGACCGATCAGGTCCGCTTCGAGCGACGCGACGGCCGGCACTGGCGGGAGACGCCCCTGGCGGAGGTGCCCCCGTTGGTGTTCAGCGAGGCGATGCGTGATGTGGATCTGTTCGTGGGGGTGACCTCGATCGCCGCTGATCCCGACTGGGCCGACCGGGGCGGGGACCGGTATGCCGGGTACTGGCGGGGGGCCACGTTCGGTGAGTTGACGGCGAGTGCCGAGGTGCGCCGGGAGGCGCTGGCACGGATCCTGCCGCGTCTGCGGATCGCCGACCGGTGTGTGCTGGACGGTCGTTTCCTGGTCGTGCGGGGCGATGTGCGCACGTACAAGATCCATCTGGGGTCGGCCAACATCCTGATGGAGCCGGACGACAGTTACCTGTGCATCGTCCCGTCACGTGGCAAGGGCGAGGGCAAGGTCTTCCTGCCGTTCGAGGACGAACGGCTCTCCCTGATCCTGAGCAAGGCGTTCCTGCTGGCCGCCGACACGAAGATCACCGACAACACCATCCTCCACCAGATCGAGCGAGGTGCCTGATGGCCACCGTGACGTTCCGGGACGAGACCGCGACGGGCAAGCCGGTCACCGAGTGGGAGGTCGCCGGCCTGCCGGAACGGATGACCGTACGGGAGTTGATCAGGCTCCGGGTCCAGGAGGAGGTCGCCCGGTACAACGCCCGTCCGGGCAACCGCTTCAACGGCCTCGTCCGCCCCGACGAAGCCGAGACCGACCTGAACGGCTACCTGCTTCGAGAGCCGCGCCGCATCGACTGGGAGCGGCAGGCCACGATCGCCGAACGCGCCTTCCTGGCCAACGGGTTCTTCGTGCTGGCCGGGGATCGCCAGGTCGAGGACCTCTACGAAGTCGTGGATCTCAGCGCCGACCCCGACCTGGTCTTCATCAAGCTCGTCGCCCTGGTCGGCGGCTGAGGGCCCGGCACGTGTCGGCCGGTGGGAGAAGGAGGGGTTCGCGCGTCCTCGGCGCCCGGGGTGGTACGCGAACCTACGGCAGGTCGTCGCGCCCCAGCCACGTCGGTTTGACCGGCACCCCGTCCGCGTACCGCTCGACCTGCTCCTTCGGCTCGACCTGTTCGATGTGCTCGACCGGCTCACCGCGCTCCACCGGCTCCTCGGGCGCAGCGATGGAGTCGGTCGGCTCCTCCACGGGTTGTGGGGCGGCGGGCGCGTCGGAGTCCTCCAGGAGTTCCGCCACCGTGAACCGCGTGGCGAAGGACTGCCATGCCCCGTCCACGACGACGAGGTATCCGTCGCCGTCCCGAAGCAGCCGACGCCGTCTGGGGCTTCTGGGATGCTCGGGTGAGTGGCTCCGGGCCCGCCGCTCCAGCTCCGCGAGCGCCTCGGCACGAGTACCGGAGACGTGCGCCACCACGTGGGCCTCCATGTGCTTGCGCTCCCCGGCGCCCAAGGTCGTCTCGACCACCAGTGCCCACGTCGTCATGTCCTCCGCCCCCTTCACGTTCGTACTGCTGTCTACAGTAGAAGGCGCGGTGAGGACCCGGGTTGGCGGGCGGAGCCCGGCTCTGTGCGTGGTGCTCATGTACTCGGTTGGAGTTGAGTATGTGAGCTCTGGTGGGGGAGGAGGCCGGACGCAACGCTGGGGGCATGCGTCATGGACTACTGAAATCCGCTCCCCACCTGCTCTCGATTCCCGTGCTGACGGGGGTGGCACTGGCTGCGTGGGCTGTCTGGCTGGGCTGGGACCAGCACCGCGACGTCCACGCCGATGGTTCGACGACCGGCCCGTACGAGGCGTGGCAGGTGATCGGGCTGGTGCTGACTCTGCTGGTGCCGGTGTGCTGGGCGGCGTACCGGGGCTACGCCGCGGGTGGTGTGCTGGGTACGACGGTCGGTCTCACTCTAGCGGCCTATGTGGACTGGTCGGACGACTCCAGTGGGCTGTTCGTGATCGGCGTAGGGATGGTCATGATCGGCAGCCTTGCCACGACCTTGGCGGTGACCACCGTGATCGCCTCCCGTAGGAACGGCCTGAGGCGTTCTGGACGTGATGGCATGGTGAACACCGTGCGGTGAGCCGACCGGCGGCGACACCTGGAGTGGTGTCGCTGCCTGGTCAGCGCGCGGCGTTCTCGGTGACCGGCTCCTTCTCGGCCGCTGGACGTCGCGCCGTGGTGGGGGAGCGCAGCAGGGTGGCGCCGAGGAGGAGGGCGACGGCGACGAGGCACGAGCCGATTCGGAAGGCCAGCTGGTAACCACCCGCGAGCGCGGAGGTGGTGCTTGCCCCGTCGCCGAGCAGGGCATCGGTGTGCGAGGTGGCGAGCGTGCTGAGGACCGCGAGGCCGAAGGCGCTGCCGACCTGCTGCATGGTGTTGAACATGCCGGAGGCGATCCCCGAGTCCCGGGGCGTGGCCGCTGACATCGCGAGCGTGGCCAGCGACGGCATCGCGAGGCCGAAGCCGATGCCGAGCGGCAGCAGCGCGGGCAGGACGTCCACGACATAGCTCCCGTCCGCCGGTGCGCGGCCGAGCGCGGCGAGACCTGTCGTGATCAGCGAGAGCCCTGGAAGGAGTACGGCACGCGGGCCGAAGCGCGCGATCAGCATCGGCGAGAGGCCGAGGGACAGGGCGCCGATCGCGACCGATACCGGGAAGATACCGAGGCCGGTGTGTATCTCGTCGAAGCCGAGCACCTTCTGCAGGTAGAGGACGCACAGGAATTGGAAGCTGAACATTCCGGCCACCATGAGGGCCTGGATGCCCATCGCCGCTGAAACGTCGCGCGAGCGGAACACACGCAGGGGCAGGAGAGGGTGGGGTGCCTTCGCCTGGCGGGCGACGAACGCGATGAGCAGGGCGAGCGCCGCGGCGGCGAAGCTCAGCGTGTGTGCGGAGGTCCAGCCGTAGTCGGGGGTCTCGACGATCGTGTAGACGCTGAGCATCAGTGCGGATGTGACCAGGAGCCCGCCCGCGAAATCGGTCCCCTTGTCGAGGCCGACACCATGCTCGGACGCGAGCACGCGCCCGGCCGACAGCGCTGCCGCGATGCCGATCGGGACGTTGACGAAGAAAATCCAGTGCCAGCTGATGGTCTGCGTCAGGGCGCCGCCGGCGAGGAGGCCCATCGAGCCACCGGCGGACTGGACGAAGCTGTAGACGCCGATGGCCTTGGCCCGCTCCTTCGGCTGCGGGAACAGGGTGACGACCATGCCGAGGGTGACGGCGGAGGTCACCGCGCCGCCGATGCCCTGGACGAACCGGGAGACGAGCAGCATCGCCGGATCCTGGGACACACCGCACAGCAGCGAGGCAGCCGTGAAGACGGTCAGGCCGGTGGTGAAGACGCGCTTGCGTCCGATGAGGTCACCGAGCCGTCCGGAGAGCAGCAGCAGACCACCGAAGGGGACCAGATAGGCGTTGACCACCCAGGCCAGGCCCGACGCGGAGAGACCGAGGTCCTGCTGGATGGACGGCAGCGCCACGTTCACGATGGTTCCGTCAAGAATGACCATCAACTGCCCGACACACAGCACAGCCAGCGCCGACCAACGCGATGGACTCACAGATGAGTTGGTTCTCCGCACGACGACCTCTTCCCATGGTGCACGGTTTGTTACAGCAGTCATCCTCTGTAACCATGGGGCGCGGCGGAAGGAGGCACTTTCATGTCACGCAGTCACACCGATGTGTCCGACCAGGTCAGTAACGAGGCGTGCCCGCTCACGGAGGTCCTCGACCACGTCGCGGGCAAGTGGAGCATCGGAATCCTCGTCGCCGCCGCACACGGACCAGTCAGATTCACCGAGTTGGAACGCGCCATCACAGGCATCAGCCGACGCATGCTCACCTTGAACCTGCGCAAGCTGGAACGCGACGGCCTGCTCATCCGGACCGTCTACCCCACCGTGCCGCCCAAGGTGGAGTACAGCCTCACGCCCATGGCCCGCGAACTCCACGCCACCCTCGCCGGGCTCGTCGGCTGGGCGGAACGCCACCGGCCCGACATAGCCGCGGCCCGCGCCGCCTACGACGCCGCCGGCGCACCGGCTTCCTGACGCCTGCCGGGGCACCCGGCAGGCGGTGAACGATCGCCCACGGGTGGACCTCTGAGGCCATGCAGGACATGGTCTCAGCGCGCTTCTTCCGGATCGCTCTGCTCCATGGCGACATACCGGGCGAGGGTCGCGGGTGAGGGTGCGGCCGCAGGCAGCGGTGTGGCGCCTTCCGGGCGCAGTCCGTGCAGGTAGACGGCCACGTGCCGGGCGGCGAGCGCCGCGCTTGCTTCGCCGGGCAGATGCGGCATGGGGCGGCAGGCCATGGCAGCCGCGGTGATCAGGTCCTCCGCGGTGACATCGGCGCGTACGACGCCGGCGGCTCGGCCGGCCGCGATGATCTCCTCGACGCTGCTGCGGATGGAGTGTTGGAGTTCCTGAACCCGTGGATCATGTACGACCGGCCCGCCGATCAAGGGGAGCACGAGGCGTTCGCGCTGCGCCACCACACGCAGGAACAACCGCTCCAACGCGCTCGTGGGATCGGCCAGTTCCTGACGGGCCTCCTGTACCGCCGCCAGGCAGATCTCGAAGCCGTCGACGATGACCTGCCGGATCAGCGCGTCGCGGTCGGGGAACCGGCGATACAGGGTTCCTGGGCCCACCCCGGCGCGGCGTGCGATGTCGTCGAGGGCCACCGCGGTGCCCCGCTCTCGGAAGAGTTCGCGAGCGGCGGCGAGGATTCTCTCGCGGTTGCGCTGGGCGTCGGCGCGCAGGGGCGGCTCAGTGGTCATACGGCGATCGTAAGCGGTCGCGAGATAACTGGAGATTTTTCTCCGCTTCGCGCGTAGGGTGAGAGCTGCCAGATCGGCGTGGGGCCGACAGGGAGGGACCACTCATGTCCGCTGACCGTTTTGTACTGCTGCAGCCCGGAGAGACCCGGCGGACCCGGGTCCCGTTGCCGCCCGGCTTCGGCGTCAAGGTCGCCACCACTGACAGTGAAGGTCGACTCGCCGTCCTGGAGAACCGCCTGGACGTCGATGTCCCGCCCCACGTACACGAGCTCATGGACGAGTTCGTCTATGTCCTGGAAGGCGAGATGGAGATCGACTTCCAGGGGCGGACGTACCGCTTGACACCCGGCATGTGCGCGCTGCTGCCCCATGGCGTCCCGCACGCCATGCGGAACGCCTCCCAGCCCCCGGCACGAGCGCTGCAGGTGTCCACGCCAGGCGGCTGGGACCAGTTCATGGAGGATCTCTTCGAGGCCGGACCCGCGGTGAGGGCCGCCGGCGGCGCGATGGACCTGGAGAAGGTCAATGTGGTCGGCGAGAAATACGGCATGCGCTACACCCAGGGAACGATGACCTTGGACTAGGCGGTTGCGTTTGGTTGGTGCCGCAGCCGCAGCCGCAGCCGCAGCCGCAGCCGCAGCCGCAGCCGCAGCCGCAGCCGCAGCCGCACCTGCTCGTGCGGTGGGCCGTCACGTCCGCAATGCGGGGGAAGGGATGGGCCGGGCCGGTCGGCAGTGATCAGTTCGATCACCGGTTTCTCGCCCGGCGGTTTCTGGGCGGGAGCACTCAACTCGGCCCCGGCCCGTCGGAGCGGATACAGCGTGGCGGTGATCCCGCCGCATATGTATGCAGATTTGGCCCCCGCTGGTCCGCCGCCCGGGACTGGCGGACCAGCGCCTGGGAGGCGCCGTCGCGGGGTAAGTGGAACCTACGCCTCCACCGGCGGTGGCGGAAGACCTGTAGATGTGTGGTCCAGGTCATATTGAGCCGCCCAGGCTGCAGCCGCGGGCCCTCGGCTCACCACCGGAGGCCTCGGCCGTCAGGGCTGGTCGGCGTAGCGATTGAGGGGGAGGCCGGTGGGCCGATGGGGTGCGGCGTGGTCGCCCTGCTCTCGGCACGCCCCAGCGGCCGTCTCGACGGTGAGTGCTCTCCCGTCCGAAAACGGCGAACCGGATGGAGCCACAGCGAGGCGGCCCGGAACGGCATCAGCCGATGAGCGAGCGGAACTCTTCGATCGTACGGCGCCGCATGGTGAGGAAGGCCAGCCAGGAGCCGTCGGCGTAGTGCAGCCGGAAGCGGGCCATCAGCTGTGTCCGTGGCCGGCGTTCGACGCGGGTCACCCAGGCCCGCGGCACCTCCCACACCGGAGTGCCGTCGAGAGGTTGGACGAGTCCGATGCGCTGGTCGGTCACGCGCAGCAGCAACGCGCCGGAGGTGTGTGGCATCTGCGCGGCGATGCTGCCGGCTCCGCCGGACTGGGCGCCTACGCTGTTGACCAGGTCGTTCCCGAGGGAACGGCCGATGGTCGGGCCGATGCCCTTGGCGCTCTTGGCGGGAACGACAGTGCCGTAGCCCAAGAGCCGCTCACCGGGCGCCAGTTGGTTGAGGGCGGAACGCTCGCGGAGGTCGGACATGCGCGTGATCATATGCCGCGCACGTGGGGGATGCGGCACCGGCCCCACATCGCGGCCCGGCTGTGACTCCGGGAGCGGGGGGCGCGTCGGCGGTGACAGCGCCGAGGCCTGCCGCCTCTGTGTATCCGCTCTCGGTTCTCGGTCGGATCAGCCGGGTGCAGAGGTTCAGCATTCTCCGCTGCAGCTTCGGTTCGTTGGGTACGGCGAAGCCTCCCGCCTGAGGCAGCGGCCGTTCGGCTCAGGCCGGCAGGTTCAGTTGCCAGGACACACCGAACCGGTCGTTGACCCAGCCGAACTTCCTGCTGAACCCGTACTCTCCCAGTGGCATGAGCTCCGTGCCCCGGTCGACCAGGGCCGCGTAGAGGCGGTCGATCTCGGGCTCGTCCTCGCACTGCACGAAGAGCGAGACCGCGGGCGTGAAGGTGAAGCCGTGCTTCACCGGGCTGTCGATGCACATGAACCGCTGCCCGGCGAGTGAGAACGTCGCGTGCTGCACGCTCCCCTCCTCGCCCTCGCCCTCGGCACCGTAGCGCGTGACGCTGACGACCTCGGCGTCGTCGAAGAGCGAGACGTAGAAGGTCATCGCCGCCTCGGCGTCACCCTCGAACATCAGGAACGTGGTGATCTTCTGCGACGTCGTGATCTCCATACCGCTCACTCCTCCAGCGCCTCAGACAGTCGGCATACGAGCGCCTCAGACAGTCGACCCGTGGCCACCGTAGCCGGTCGCCTCCTCCGCATCCGGCGGCAACACAGCGCCGACGTGCACAAAGCCCCGGGAGGGAGCGCCGTCGTCATCGGGCGGGCAACGATCGTCGTCCGATCCCCGAGGGGGTGTTCCTCTTCCCCCGAGGGAGTGTTCCCGCGCCTCCATACGGAGCCGGTCACCGAGCGCGAACCGGTGCGGGGGCGGACGCTCTACGGGGTGGACCTGGCGCCATGAGGGCGACCCGAACCACGGACGGTTCGGCCCGGCGACGGGGCCGAACGGCCCCTGTCGGGCACCGGTCGGTTCGCCGGAGGGTGATGTGCTGTGCCCCCAGCGCCGAGGCCCGGCACCTGTCACCCCCCGACCGCCGCCCGAACCGGGAAGGACCACCGATGTCCCTCGACACGCAGCAGGTGTCCACCGGACTCACCGACGAGGAACTCGCCACCCTGGACGCCCACTGGCGCGCCGCGAACTACCTCTCCGTGGGCCAGATCTACCTCATGGCCAACCCCTTGCTGACCGAACCGCTGCGCCCGGACCACGTCAAGCCTCGGCTGCTCGGCCACTGGGGCACCTCGCCGGGCCTCAACCTCGTCCACACCCATCTGAACCGCGTCATCAAGGCCCGCGGACTGGACGCCGTGTGCGTCTGGGGGCCCGGCCACGGCGGTCCGGCCGTTCTGGCGAACTCCTGGCTGGAGGGGTCGTACACCGAGACCTATCCCGACGTCACCCGGGACGCGGCCGGCATGGCCCGGCTCTTCAAGCAGTTCTCCTTTCCCGGCGGGGTGCCCAGCCATGTCGCCCCGGAGACCCCGGGCTCGATCCACGAGGGCGGGGAGCTCGGCTACTCCCTGTCCCACGCCTACGGCGCGGCACTGGACAATCCCGGCCTGCTGGTCGCCTGCGTGATCGGTGACGGAGAAGCCGAGACCGGCCCGCTGGCCGCGTCCTGGCACTCGAACAAATTCCTCGACCCGGTCCACGACGGCGCCGTGCTGCCGATCCTGCATCTGAACGGCTACAAGATCGCCAACCCGACGGTGCTGTCCCGCCTGCCCGAGGCCGAACTCGACCAACTCCTGTGCGGCTACGGCCACGAGCCGATCCATGTCACCGGCGACGACCCGGCCGCCGTCCACCGTGCGATGGCCGAGGCGATGGACACCGCCGTCGACCGCATCGCCGCCCTGCAGCGCGCCGCTCGCCAGGACGGTGTCACCGACCGGCCCCGCTGGCCAGTGATCGTCCTGCGCACACCCAAGGGCTGGACCGGCCCCGCGGAGGTCGACGGACTGCCGGTCGAGGGCACCTGGCGCGCCCACCAGGTGCCGCTCGCGGCCGTCCGCGACACCCCCGAACACCTGCGCCGACTGGAGCAGTGGATGCGCTCCTACCGGCCGGAGGAACTGTTCGACGAACACGGCTCCCCGCGCGCCCACGTACTGGCCTGCGTCCCGCACGGCACCCGACGGCTCGGTGCGACCCCGCACGCCAACGGCGGACTCCTGCTGCGCGAGCTGCCCCTGCCTCCGCTGGAACGCTACGCCGTGGCCGTCGACAAACCCGGCGCGACCCTGCACGAACCGACCCGCGTGCTCGGCGACATGCTGAAGGACGTCATGGCGGCCACCTCCGGCCGGCGCGACTTCCGGCTCGTGGGCCCCGACGAGACCGCCTCCAACCGGCTCCACGCGGTCTATGCGGCCAGCGGCAAGGCATGGCAGGCCGCCACCCTCCCGGTCGACGAGCACCTCGACCGGCACGGCCGAGTGATGGAGATCCTGTCCGAACACACCTGCCAGGGCTGGCTGGAGGGCTACCTCCTCACCGGCCGGCACGGGTTGTTCTCCTGCTACGAGGCGTTCGTGCACATCGTGGACTCGATGGTCAACCAGCACATCAAGTGGCTGCGCACCACCCGCCGCCTGCCCTGGCGCGCTCCCCTCGCCTCCCTCAACTACCTGCTGACCTCCCATGTGTGGCGCCAGGACCACAACGGCTTCTCCCACCAGGACCCCGGCTTCGTCGACCACGTCCTGAACAAGAGCCCCGAAGTCGTGCGGGTCTACCTGCCGCCGGACGCCAACACCCTGCTGTCCGTGGCCGACCATGTGCTCCGCAGCCGTGACTACGTCAACGTCGTCGTCGCCGGCAAACAGCCCTGCTTCGACTGGCTGTCGATGGACCAGGCGAAGGTCCACTGCGCCCGCGGCGCCGGTATCTGGGGGTGGGCCGGCACCGAGGGCGGCACGCGTGAACCCGACGTGGTGCTGGCCTGCGCCGGGGACGTACCCACCCAGGAAGTGCTGGCAGCGGCCCAGTTGCTGCGCCACCACCTGCCCGGGCTGGTGGTGCGGGTGGTGAACGTCGTCGACATCGCACGTCTCCTGCCGAGCGATGAACACCCGCACGGCATGGGCGACTTCGAGTACGACGGGCTCTTCACCACGGACAAACCGGTGATCTTCGCGTACCACGGCTATCCGTGGCTGATCCACCGCCTCGCCTACCGGCGCACCGGTCACCGCAACCTGCATGTGCGCGGATACAAGGAGATCGGCACCACGACCACGCCGTTCGACATGGTGGTGCGCAACGACCTGGACCGCTACCGCCTGGTGATGGACGTCATCGACCGCGTCCCCGGTCTGGCCGTGCGGGCGGCGGCCCTACGCCAGCGCATGCAGGACACCCGGCAGCGCCATCACGTCTGGATCCGCGAGCACGGGACGGACCTGCCCGAGGTGGCCGACTGGTCGTGGGAGAGCTGACCTCCGGCACGGTCGACCGCTGCCACCGGCGTCTCGGCCCCGGACGCCCTCACCGGGCCGAAGCGGTTCGCGGCTCCCGCCCCGGGGAACTCGGCGAAGCCGGACCCCCGGGGAGGGAGGCCCTTGGAGCCCCGGAGGGAGGCATCGAGGCCGGCGACGAGGCGGCCGACGGCACGGACACCAACCGTCGCTGACAGAACGGGGCGGCCGTACGGGCGACCGTACTCCACGGCGGCTGCGGCGGCGCGAGCCGGCGCTCGGCTGCTTGGCCTGGCGCGTATTCAGATGTGCAACTCGGGAAAGCCGGTCCAGCGCAGCTCGGCGGGCAGGTGCCGCATGTCGTTGGAGACGAGGACGGAGGCCGGCCGACCGGGCGCGTATCGGATGACCGTGAGCGCCGCGTTGCCGTGGTTGAGGCCGAGCCAACGCCACTTCGGCGCATACATGGCGTCCCGGACGAGCCAGGCGACGAGGAAGTTGTGGGTGACGACCAGTTCGTGCCGTTCCTCCTCTCCCTCCACCGGCCCCGTGAACAGATCCAGCGCCCGGCGGGCCAGCGCAGGCCCCTGCTCCCGTTCCTCGTCGGTGGCGCCGGCGAGGAAGCGGAGGAAGAAGTCTGCTGACTCCGCCGGGAGTTCGTCCCTCGTCGGCACATGCGGGACGTAGTCCCCGGCGACTTCCGAGACGTGCAGAGGGACGTTCTTCAGCTGGTCGCCGATGAGACGTGCGGTCTGCTCCGCCCGTGGCAGCGGACCATGGTGGACAGCGGCGAGGGGGACGTCCCGGAGGCGCCGGCCGAGCAGCTCGGCTTGCCGACGGCCGCCCTCTGTCAGCCCGCTCTCGTCCGGCGACGCCTCACCGTGCCGCACGAGATAGAGGTAACGGGTGGCCGTGCCGGACATGCCGAACTCCTTTGCGTCCACGAGTGATCTTGTACATCCACGGACGCCGCCTCCTTCGGCGCCGGTTCCCAGGGACCCTGGCTCAGAGGTCGTCGGCCGGTTGCGGAAGACAGGTGTGTGCTTGTCGCTTCCGCAAATTGAACCCCCGGGACCCGTGCCTTCGCAGACGGCTGGAGCTTGCTACAACGGAGGTCGTGAAATCTCCTCCCTGCTCTGGGTGTTACGTTCATGGCCCCGGCCCGGCGGGTGCGGTCTACTACGCGGCGTGAAGAGGATCCTGCTGATCGAAGCGCTAGCAAACTCGGGCCCCTATGTACTGGACGCCGCCCGTGCACTCGGCGCGCACGTCTTCGTCGCGACCCACGAGGACGTCTACGAGAGCTACCCCGCCGCTCTGCGCGACAAGATCCACGGCACGGTGTTCACCGACCTGACCGACCCCGAACGGGCGCTGGCGGACCTGACCGCGTTCGCCGGGGCGACGGGCATCGACGCGGTCGCCGGCTGCTGGGAGGTCTTCACCCCGCTCGTCGCTCACCTGGCAAGCCACCTGGGGCTTCCCGGGAACGACCCCGGGCGCGCCCAGGCCTGCCGGAACAGGGCGGACATGGCCCGGACCTTTCACGCGGGCCACGTGCCCGCGCCGAGAACGGTCAGCGTGCACACGGCCTGGCAGGCGGCACACGCCCTCGGCCGCGCCGGCATCGGATTCCCGGTCGTCGTCAAACCCGCCGAGCGGGGCGGCTCCCGGGGCGTCAGCATGGCCGACAGCCCCGAACAACTCGACACCGCCGTACAGCACGCCCAGTCCTGGCCGATCGCCGCCCCGCACGGCCTGCCCATGGATCAGCGCGTCGTCGTCCAGGAGTACGTCCCCGGCCCCGCGTTCAGCCTCGACACCGTGGTCCGCCGCGAGGAGTACTTCCATCTGCCCCTGGTCGAGAAACACACCACCGACGGCACCAACCGAGCCGAGACCGGTCACACGTGCCCCGCCGCACTGCCGCCCGCCGATCTCCACGCCGTGCGGACGGCCGTCGAAGTGGCCCTTTCGGCGCTCGGCATCCGCAACGGCGTCGCCCACACCGAACTCAAGATCCCGCCCGACGAGGGCCCCGTCGTCATCGAGGTGGGTGCCCGCCTGCCGGGAGACCACCTCGTGGACGTCGTACGCCGTGCCTCGGGCATCGACGCCGCCCGGGCCTACCTCCAGGCCGTCCTCGACGAGAAGCCCGACATACCCGCGCCCCGCGACGGCGCGTGCGCGATCCGGTTCCTCACCCCGCCGCGCGCCGGCACCTTCCACGGGGTGACCATCGCCGGCCGGCACACCGGACTCGTCGACCAGGAGATCACCACCCCGCCCGGTGCCACCGTCGGCAGCGCCCACGGCGACTCGGCCCCCGTCGGCCACCTGGTCTTCGCCGCCCCCACGCCCGCACAGGTCAACGCCGACGCCGCCCACGCACTCGCGCACACCCGCATAGAAGTGAGCTGACACATGCAGCGCATCGCCTTCCTCCGGTCCGTCGACATCCAGCGCGCCGACCCCTACGTCCACGGCATCGCCCCCGCCCTGGCGCGGCTCGGCGCCGAGGCCCGCCTCTTCCACACCCACGGAGACTGCCGCCCGGACCTGTTCCCCGGCACGAGCGAGCGGCTCGACCCCGCCGCTACACCGGACGAGTTCGTCAAGCGCGTGCGCGCCTGGGGAGCCGACGCCGCCGTGGCCATCTCGCTGCCGGACGAGAACGCCCTGCGTGACGCCGTGGTCAAGGCCAAGCTCGAAACGGTCGGCATCCGCACCGTCATGACGCCCCTCGCCACCACGCGCGTCCTGTGCGACAAGTGGGAGACCAAGCGGGTCCTCGAGACGCACGGCATCACCACCCCGCCCGCCGTCCTGGTCGACAGCGACCTCCTCAACGACCGGGCGCTGCCCGTCCCGGCCTACCCCGACGCCGTCCGCCTCGCCGCTCAGGACATCGGCTACCCCCTCATGGCCAAGCCGTTGTGGGACTCCACCAGCATGGGCATCGAGTTCATCCCGGACCCGGCCGCCCTCGATCGCCACCTGGCCGCACGCCCGGCGGCGCACGCGGTCCTGGAGAAGTGCGTCACCGGACGGCTCTGCTCGGTGGACATCGTCGGAGCCGGCGGCCACTACACCGTCATGCCCCTCATCTGGACCGGAACCGCGGGAGGCCCTCCCGCCTTCACGTTCGAGGACCTCCGGTACGTCGCCCCCGCCCAGGACGACGACTTCCGGCCCACCGCACAGCGCCTCGTGGACCTGTGTGCGGAACTCGGGGTCGAAGGCTCCGTCAACGTCGACATGATCCACGCCGACGGCGACTACCACGTCCTGGAGATCAACCCCCGCATCGGCGGCGCCACCACCCTGTCCATCGCCGCCAGCGGACTCAACACCTTCGCCGTCCTGCTCGACATCCTCAGCGGCGCCTGGCCGACCCGGACCGGAGCCCCGGCCGAACGCTTCGCCATCGAGTGCCTCACCGCGAAGCCCACGCCCGCGCTGCTCGCCGAACTCCGCGCCCGAATCGACCTCGTCACCTGTCACGACCTGGTCATCGACGGCCACGACCACGGCGGCATCCTCACGTTCACCGTCAACCCCGGCGACGAACAGCGGGCGGTGAAGGAACTCGGCACGCTGTGCGCACAGACCGGCTTCATCCCGGCCCCCATGCTCGACAAGATCCGCCGCGTCCTGACTCCCGAGGCCGGCTGAACATCCCCACCAGCGGACGCCGGGCGCGCCGCGCTGCCCTGCGCCGGGCTGACTCCACGTCGTTGGTGGTGACTACCTCAGAGGTAATCGCCGGGCGCTGGTCCTCGAGGCTACGTTCGGAGCGTCGTTCCGCACGGGGAAGACAATCGAGCCGGTAAAGGAATCCGACGTGTCCGCCTATGGCTTCGCGCATCTGCGCAACCGTCGTCACCACCCCGACACCCTGGAGTACTTGGAGCGCATTCAGGCCACTCTCGACCCTTTCCACGGGCGCTTCGTCGTCCACGGCCCTCCGGCCGACGTGCTGGAGGGCACCTGGCCCGGCAGCATGGTGCTGATCGAGTTCCCCGACCTGACCACAGCGCGTGCCTGGTACGCGTCCCCCGCGTACCAGGAGATCCTGAGGCTTCGGATCGACCACATCGAGGGGGACGTACTGCTGATCGAAGGCGTCGGACCGGAGTACGACCCACGCGAACGCGCGGCGAAGCTCCGGGTGGAGGCGGGACGGCCCGGCGATGACAGTGGGGCCTGATCCGGCAGGACCCTCCACGTGGCGGTCCGTGCGACCACGACACCCCAGGTCCGGTGGCCCGCATCGTTCGGACGTTCCCGCACATGACCTCACTGGGACCGAAACTGGCTCCGTGGCACGGCAGATGAGCACGGTGGTGCTGATGTGTGGTCTTCCCGGGGCGGGCAAGACCACCTGAGCGATGGAACTGGTGCGCGGCCAACAGCGGCAGGAACTGGTTGAGTTGATGCTGTCCGGGCGCGACGTGGTGGTGGACTACAGCTTCTGGAGCCGAGCCGCCCGTGAGGATTACAAGGCACTGATCGAAAGCCACGGTTGTCGTTGGGAGCTCATCCACCTCAAGGCCGACCGGACGACGCTCGAGCGTCGCCTCGCGGTCCGGAACGGCGAGAACGGCGCCAACTCCGTCACCGTGGACGAGAAGTTGCTCCACCGCTACCTGGCCGACTTCGAGGAACCGGACGGTGAGGGGGAGCAGGTCTTCACCCAGTCCTCTGCCTGAGGGCCTGAAGCGGTGCTGCGGGGGAGAGAGACGGTCATACTTCCCGGGCTGCACGTCGCGTCATTCCCCGGTTGCTGGTCGTGAGTCACCCGGCAGCGGAAAAGCCTTCGACCGCCGGGCCAGGCCGGTGCCATGATCCGCGCGTGACAACGTCGAAGCAAAGCATGGTCCGGGCCGCCGCCCGCAACAACGCCGAGTGGTGCGCGGCGATGAGCCGATCGCACGGCTTGACGGGCGAGTTCGGCACGCAGGCTTGGGCAGCCCCGGCCCGCACGCCGCTGTACTATCCCGACGCGGTGACGCTCGTGCCCGGTGTCGAACCGGCCGCGCTGGCGAAGCGGATCGACACCACGGCGCCCGGCGCCTCCGTCAAGGACAGCTTCGCCGACCTCGACCTGACCGAGGCCGGCTTCCACGTCCTGTTCGAGGCGCAGTGGATCCATCGCCCGGTGGGTGCAACGGCCATCGCGTCGAATCTTGACTGGGACGTGGTGGACGCTCCGGATGCGCTGCGTGCCTGGGCACTGGCCTGGGACGACGGGGACGGCAACGCGGACCTCTTCCGGCCCGGACTGCTCGACGACCCCGCCACCTTCGTGCTCGCCGGACGAGCCCCGGGCGGCCGGGTGGTCGCCGGAGCGGTGGCGAGCCGCAGCGACGAGGTGGTCGGAATCTCCAACGTCTTCGCATCGGACGGCGGACCTGACACCGCCTGGCCGGTCGTACTGGGGGCGGTGCAACGCCTGTTCCCGGCCTTGGCAGCGGTCGGCTACGAGCACGGTGACGGCCTGGAGGCCGCCGTGCGCCACGGCTTCGAGCCGATCGGTCCCCTGCGGATCTGGCTCCACGGATAGAGCGGCTCCGGCGGCGAGCAGCCGCCCGGCTCTCCTGTGAAGTCCTCCCGCGGAAACCCCTGCGAAGTGAACAAGCGCTTAGTAACATGAGGGCGTCGGGAGTCCGCGCGGCAGGAAGGGGCAGTTGTGCCGACGTCGCAAGCCGAGGCCTTCTATGAGCGGGAGGGCGCGGGCCGGTTCCTGCCCACCGCCTACACCCGGGGGCCCTGGGACGCCGACTCCCAGCACGCCGGCCCGCCGGCAGCCCTGCTCGCCCTCTCCGTGGAGCAGCGGCCGGGCGGACGGCCGGACATGCGGGTCGCCCGGCTCACCTACGAGATCATGCGCCCGGTCCCGATACGGCCGCTGACCGTGGCCACCCGCGTGCTGCGCGCCGGGCGCAACGTCGAACTCGTGGAGGCGGTGCTCACCCCCGACGGCGGCCAGGAGGTGATGCGGGCGACGGTACTGCTGATGAAGACCGTGCCGGACTCGGTACCGCGGGTGTCACCGGGCCGGCAGGTGCCCGGGCTGTCGGCCGCACCCCTGAAATCGTTCTTCCCGGTCCCCTGGGAACAGGGCTACCACACCGCCATGGACCTACGCTTCGCCGCCGGTTCCTTCCTCGAGTCCGGCCCGGCCACCGCGTGGATGCGGATGAGGGTCCCCCTGGTCGAGGGGGAGGAGATCGCGCCGCTCAGCCGGGTGCTGACGGCCGCCGACTCGGGCAACGGCGTCAGTGCCGAGCTGGACTTCCGCCGCTACGTCTTCATCAACGCCGACCTCACCGTCAGCCTGCACCGCCACCCCGAGGGCGAGTGGGTGTGCCTGGACGCCCGGACGATGGTGGACGGCGCGGGCATCGGTCTGGCCGAGTCCGCTCTGCACGACGAGAAGGGGCCGCTCGGCCGCAGCACCCAGAGTCTGTACGTGGCCGCGCGCGGCTGAGACGACGGGCACGGCCACGGGCGGCCACGGTCCGGCCCGTCATCGGTGACGGCGTAGAGGCGCACGAGGGCGAGTCCGCCCGTTGCCCGGCAGCCTCGCCTGGGGGTGCTGGATGTGCGGTGGGGGGTGACGCCCCCCACGAGAGCCATGTCACGTCCTACCGTGCCTAGTAGCACCATCACGCCCCTATCAGGCCATAAAGCCCTCATAACGGCCGAATCTGGACATTCCTCCGTAGTTGGGTAGTACGTCACATCCTTGCGCCGGTTTCCGCACCCCGCTAACCATGTTTCTCGTTGCCGGAGCCGCGGGACGCACCGGGCCTACATCCCCAGGCCCGCCCGCCGTGCCCTGCAGCACGGGGCCTCGCCCCGACGCCCTACAGGCCGCGACCGACATCCGGCCGGCGCCTTACGACGTCCCCACAGGAGAGACCCCTTCATGACCGCGATCACCGCCACCCGCCGCCTTGCCCGCCTCCGTACCCTCGCCCTGACCGGCATCGCCACCACCGGCGCCGCGACCGTCGCGCTCACCCTGATGCCGGCGTCCGCGCAGGCCGCCGAAGCACCGCAGGCGATCGCCGCTCACCAGGTCGCCGCCCTTCCCAGCGGCAGCCACACCGACCCCAAGGGCACCAGCGGCACCGCGGGCAACCTCGACGGCTGGATCAAGCAGTCCCTGGCGATCATGAAGGCCAAGGGCATCCCCGGCAGCTACGAAGGTCTCAAGCGCAACATCATGCGTGAGTCCGGCGGCAACCCCAAGGCCCAGAACAACTGGGACGTCAACGCGAAGCAGGGCACGCCGTCCAAGGGTCTGCTGCAGGTGATCGACCCCACCTTCAACGCCTACCATGTCGCCGGCACCGCCCACAGCGTCACCGACCCGGTCGCGAACATCACCGCCGCCGCCAACTACGCCGCGCACCGCTACGGCTCCATCGACAACGTCAACTCCGCGTACTGATCCCGCACACCCTCACGCGGGCAGCAGGGCTGCGGTTCGTTCCCGGCGGCGACGGCGTCACGGTCTCGCCGCAGCGCATCGAGAAGTGACTCGCTGGCAGCGGCGATCCGTCCCAGCGCCAGGCCCGTTCCGGGCCACGGCATCGTTGAGGTGACGGTCATGCGGACCTGCCGAGGAACTCACCGCTGTCGACGGGGTCCGCACGGCGGCGGTGACCGCCCACTTGGCCCTCAGGACGAGGACCGTCGCCGCGGTGCCCCCGGGGCGGGCGATCAACTGACGTTGCCGGGGTGTACCCCGATCCCGCCGGGACTGACCGCCTTCCCCCGGATCGGCCCGAGCGCAGCCCCATGACGCCGGGTCGGCCCCGGCGGGCGCACGCCGGCCGAGTGCCCGGTCGCACGCCCTGCCGGCCGGCCACCTCGGCTCCGACACCCCGCACGGGCCACCCGAAGGCCGCCCCGAACTGACACGCACGCTGTTCCTCGCCCCGCACCCTCGCGCGCTGTACCGGAACCGCCGAGCCAGGCAAGCGGCGTCGCCTCACGGCAGGAAGGTCACCTCCGGGAAGGCCCTGGACGGGCCGTCGAGCAGGTGCCCGCGTCGGTCGCGCAGGTGGAGGTCGAAGAAGGCGAGCGGGTACGACTGCTGGATGCGTACCGCCCGGTCCGGGGCGAGGGTGCCGATCAAGGCACGCAGCTGCGCGTCGCTCATCTTCACCACCTCCGCCAGCTGTGGGATCAGCACCTGGTTGTCGCCGTAGGACGAGTGGACGGCACCCGCGGCCTGGATGTTGAGCCGCCACCCGCGCAGGTGCGTCCAGAACTCGGCGACACTGGGTTCCTCGGCCCGGGTGAACTGGGCGGTCATCATCATGAACGGCCGGTCCAGATCACTTGTGATGGTGGGCAGCATAGGACCGTCGAGGCTCAGCCCGGCCCGGACGCGGGGATCGTCGAGCATGACGAGGGCGGTCGCCGTCCCGCCCTTCGACCAGCCGAACATGCCGATGCGGCGCGGGTCGATCGCGCAGGCCAGGCCCTCCGGCAGCGACCGGCCGTCGGCGTCGGGACTGTGCCCGGCGGCGAGGTCCTCGACGCGGTCGAGGACGAAGCGGATGTCGGCGGCGAAGTCCGCCGGGCCCATCGCGCGGTCATGGTCCGGGACGAGAACCTGCCCGTCGGGGAACTCGGTGAAAGCGTCGTAGGTGTGGTCCACCGTCACCACCACGTAGCCGTGGCTGGCGAGTTCCTGCACCATGACGGTGTGGTCGGCGCGGTGGCTGTGGGCGCCGTGCGAGTACACGACGACGGGCAGCAGCTCGCGACCGCTCCGCCGTGCCGGGGCCCCCTGGTGGCCGGCGGTGAGCGGCACCTGCGCGACGTCGGCGGGGAAGTCCGCGGACGTGAGCAGCGCCCGCAGGCCGGCGGGGGCCATCCACGGCGCCAGGGGGTGGTGATCGACGTCCCGGGCGGGATACCAGACACTCGCCATCAGCTCCCGATGGCGCCCCGGGCCCGCCACGGGGTCCGGGCGGGCGGCGTCGACAAGGTGCAGTGCCACTGTGCCCACCGGGTACGGCCCGGTGGGTGCGGGCAGGGTGAGCCGGGCCGGGGCCGACGCACCCGAGGCCGCCCGGGCCGGCCCGGCGAGGCCGAGCGGCACGGCCGCGCCGACCGCCAGCGCGGCTCCCAGAAGGCGACGGCGCGTCAAGGTGTCTCGACTGGTGAACGGTGTGGTGGTCACGACCCCTCCCTGGGTCTCCTGGACGGAACCGGACCCAACTGCCTGACCGTCAGCTGTGCCCGCGGTCGCGCACCGGTGTGCTCTCCAAGATCCGTGCGCATGTGCGCAACGCTGTCATCCGCCGCGGCCGGGCCGCATCCGCCCACCGGATGCACTCCACCACCTCCTCAACCCACGGATCTACCTCCGCAGGCCGACGGAGCCACCTCGCTCCAGCAGCCCGAGCGCTGTGACAAGTGCCTGAGGCACCGTCAAGTGAGCTGCTGTGACAGGGTGATGACGCAAGCGAGGATCAAAGGGAGGAGCGGTCATGGCGGTGGAGCTGAACGAGACGGTGCGCAGGCGGCTGGAGGAACCGAACTTCTGGTACGTGGCCACGGTGACGCCGGACGGGGCTCCTCATGTGTCCCCGATGTGGGTGGATCTGGAGGACGGGCTGATCGTTTTCAATACCTCGGTCGGCCGGATCAAGGAGGAGAATCTCCGCAACGACACCCGCGTCCGTCTCTCGCACGCCGACCCCGAGAACCCCTACGACCGGGTGCAGATCTCCGGTCGCGCGGTTCGCTTCGTGGAGGGCGAGGAGGCCGAGCGTGGCATGGACCGGCTGGCCCTCAAGTACCTGGGCCTGAACGGGTACCCCTGGCTTGTCGAAGGCGAGCGCCGGGTGCATGTCCTGGTCGAGCCGGAGCGGGTGCGCCACATCGTCGGCGTCGAACCGTTCCGGCCGGGAGTCATCCCTTCGTGAGGGCGGGTAGGGCGGGCCCACCCGGCGTCCCGTCCGGTGCCGCGACATGCTGCTGTACGGGCGTGGCGCCGACGTTCTCGCGCCGGCAGGGTCCGCCGCCCCCCAGCCCGCGGACCGGCGGAGGGGCCCGGCTGTCGGTGTCCGCCCTGGCCGGTGGGCGGCCGGGTCCTCCTGGGCCAGCCGCCGCAGTATGGCGACCGCCTCCTCCCCCCTGGCGAGGACGTCCTCGTGCCGGTTCAGCTCGGCCAGTGGCAGCGTGAGCTTGATGAGGGAGAGGGCCAGGAGCTGATCGGCCTCAGGGCGGCTGAGGCGCCGCCAGAGCGCCACGGCTTCTTCGTAAGTGCGTCTCTTCGTGCCGGCCGGTCGCCGTCAGCAGTCGGCCGAGCATTTCCAGGGCCACCGCCAGATCGAACTCGTATCCCTCGTCGCCCTGCGCCAGGCACCGCCAGGCGTCGACCTCCTGCTCACCGGCCTCGACGGCCCGGTCAAGACGGTTCACTGCCGCCAGGGGCCGCCCGAGGCTTCTGAGTGAGAGCGCCGGGCGGAGTCGGTGGGCCGCCGGGGCGGCCTGGGAGAGCCGCTGAAGGATCGCGACGGCCTGTGTTCGTTCCCGCATTGAGGTCCTGCTGCCACTGCGGCCGCCGCTCCCCGCGGGACGGGGGCGTCGGCGGCTCCCTACCGTCCGCCGGGCCTGCTCCGGCCCGGACCGCTACGAGGGAGTCCACCCCTCCATGACAGCACGGCGGCCATCGGCGGAGAGGCACAACGGCAAATCCGCCCAACTCGGTTGCAGCACGGCCGGATGACTCCTGCCGAAGATCCACCCCGGTTCAAGGCGGCCGAACGGCGCGGTGTACGTTCGATGCCCCAGGTCGCCACCGAGAGGAACCCACCGTGACTGTCGAACGCATTGGTCCGCCCCTTTTCGGTACGGAGCGGGAGACCCTGCGGGCGTTCCTGGAGTTCCACCGGGCCACCCTGGCGATGAAGTGCGAGGGGCTGACGGAGGACCAGCTCAAGGAGCGGTCGAGCCCGCCGTCGACCCTCTCCCTGCTCTCCTTGGTCCGCCACATGGCCGAGGTCGAACGGGCCTGGTTCCGCCGGGTGTTCGACGACAACGCCGCCCCGATGGTCTGGTCGGAGAAGGAGTTCGACTTCCAGGCCGCGTACGACACCACGGACGCGAGCGCCGAGGAGGCGTTCGCGGCGTGGGAGGCCGAGGTCGAGCACTCGCGCCGCATCGAGCGCGAGGCCGAGTCCCTGGATCTCGCGGGACACCAGCCGCGCTGGGGCGAGGACGTGTCCCTGCGGATGGTGATGCTGCACATGATCCTGGAGTACGGCCGCCACAACGGCCACGCGGACTTCCTCCGCGAGGGCGTGGACGGCACGGTCGGCGCCTGACACCCCACCGCCGGCATGAGGGGGGCACGCTCAACCCCTATGGCGGGACCGCCCCTCTGCTGCCGGCGTTCAACGCATCGGGCCATGCGCTGCTGCGACTCCGTCGATGCAGGCGACGAACGTGACGAAGCCGGGCCGGGCGGTGCCGTCGGTCACTACGAACGTGCTCGCCGGATGGCTGCGGAGCAGGCACGTGTCATAGCGGACGACGGAGGGCAGTGCCGTCCGCGACTCGGGTCCGCGGTACTGGTGACGGCCCACCAACTGGCAGGAGTCGTAACGGATCAGCGGTCCGCGCGGCCCTACCGCGTAGCGATGCGTGCGCATATCGGCGGAGAAGTCCTTGCCGGCGGTGGCGGTGGCGGTGTCGTCGCAGTCGTTGAAGTGGACCGTTCCGCTGTTCCACACGCAGTCGATGACGACCACGTCCGGGCCGCGCACCTCGAAGCGGATGTCCTCGGCGTGGAAGCGCTGGACGGCGTCGTAGTGCTGTGCCACGGGGAAGCGGAAGAACGTGCTGGTGGTGCCGTATTCATGGGTGGCTTCGGGGCGTCGGCCCGTGATGACGTAGGAGCCGCCGCGGCAGGTGATCGAGCCGCCGTAGGGGAACTCCAGGAAGTTGCCCCATTCGTACTCGACCTTCATGTCCGTGAACCAGTAGTTCAGGAACTGGTCCTGGTCGTTGGGGTTGGTCTGTCCGTGCCGTGAAACGCCCGAGTAGAGAAAGGCGCGGCGATAGCTGCCTCCGACCTGGCACGCCTCCCAGCGCATCTCGGAGTTGTTGTTCGTGCCGCCCAGGGCGAGGCCGTACTCCCAGGCTCCCGTCCACTCGCACTCCGAGAAGCGGTAGTCCTGCGCCTGCCCCGTCGAGTAGGAGGTGAAGAACGAGGCGCCCGGGGTGGCCGAGTGGAACCGCATCCGCTCGAAGGACAGGTTGGACCAGGAGTCCTCATTGCGGCACAAGAAGGAGCCCGGTCCGGTCTTCGGGCGGAAGACGAGGGTGGTCATGCGCTTGCCCGCCCCGCAGAATCGCAGTCCGTTCGCGGGCCGCGGCGGTGCCACACCGTTCATCAGCGCATGCGGCCGGGTGATGAGGAAGTCACCGGCCGGAATCTCGATCACCAAGCGACCGATGCCGTCCCGGACCCGGGCGGCGGCGACAGCATAGGCGAGTTCGAAGGCCGCGGTGTCGTCGGTCCGCCCGTCGCCCACAGCTCCCAGGTCGGCCACGTTGATGGCCGACGGCCGTACGGGAGCCGTACCGTCCGGTGCCGTCCTGGTGCTCACCGAAACCTCGCCCCGCAGCAGGTGCCGGCGGCTGACCTGGGAAGCATCGGCGCCCGATTCCCTCAACATCCCGGTCGGCTCACTCCCAACGGCACACCCGATATCAGCTCAAACCATGCATGATCCGAACATATCAAAATGAGGTGCGCATCAAATGGCCCGGACGAGGTGTCATGCGTAAAAAGCCGTCGGATCGCCGCCGGGAACCGCGGGCGTGCCCGATCGGCAGCCTCGTGCCCCGCACACCCCGCGCGACCAGCTCCCCGATCGGATGTATTGCATGGGTGACGTTTCCGTTCACGCCTTAACCTCAGGCCATGGCGAGATCTTCGCGTTCGCAGCGTCCGGGCCGGCTGATACCGGGACCCGGACGCACGCTGGTCGTCGTGCTCATGGCCGCGCTGACATGTCTCCCCGGCGCCCCCGCCCGAGCCGACAGCGCCGCTGCCGACGCCACCGCACCGGGCCTTCGGCTGTTCGTCCTGGGCGACAGCATCGCCGGCGGCAGTGACCAGGGCGGCAACGGACCGCATGGCTGGCCCGCGCTGGTCGCCGTCCGGCTGGGGCTGAGGCTGACTCTGGACGGGGAGGGCGGAACGGGCTACACCACCGCCGGCACGCAACCGGGCCGACGGTCCTACCCCCAGCGGGTCGACGCCGCTGTGGCGACGGCGCCCGACGTGGTGATCGTCGAAGGGTCCCGCAACGACGTCGATCCGAGACGAAGCAGGACCGCCGCGGTGGCCACCCTCCGCCGTCTGCGCGCGAACCTGCCCCATGCGCGGATCCTGGTCATCGGGCCCCTCTACTCCGACCCGCAGCCGGTCGCCTCGCGACCGGTCGACGACGCCGTCGCCGCCGCGGCGGACGAGGTGCCCCTGCCCTATGTGTCCGCGGTGCGGCGCGCGTGGTTCACCGGATCCGCCCACCGGTTCATCGGCAGTGACGGCGTCCATCCCACGGACGCGGGACACGCCTACCTCGCCAACCTGATCAGCCCCGAACTGTCCCGGCTGTTGGCGTACTAGTGCCTGTGCCAGGGTGCGACGGGCCGATTGAATCGAGGAGCCGATGTTCTTCCGGCGTGAGCCGGAGTGCGCCGGCTGCCACGTTGTCGACGAGGTGTTCCGGGTTGCCCGTTCCCGGGATGGCCAGCACATGAGTGCCTTGCCGCAGGGTCCAGGCCAGACGGACCCGTGCGGGTGAGACGCCGTGTGCGCGGGCCACAGCGCGGACCTGGTCGTGCTCGGCCCGGACCGCTCCGGCCTCGCGTCCCTTCCCAGCGATGGCGAAGAAGGGTACGAACGCGATGCCCCGCGCGGCGCAGGCCCGGAGCATCTCGTGCCCGCCGGGGGCGTCGATGCCGTAGCGGTTCTGGACGCAGACCACGGGTGCGATCTCCTGAGCCTCGGACAGATGCTCCGGGCGGGCGCCGGCGATACCGAGATGGCGGATGAGTCCTGCGTCGCGCAGCTCGGCCAGGGCTCCGAAGTGTTCGGCGATGGACTCCTGCCCCATAATGTGCAGGTTGACCACGTCGAGGTGGTCACGGCCGAGTTGGCGCAGGTTCTCCTCGACCTGGCCGCGCAGTTGGTCCGGCCGCGCGGGGGTGGCCCACTCGCCGTCGGCGTCCCGCACCGGGCCGACCTTGGTGGCGATGACGAGGTCGTCTGCATAGGGTGCCAGCGCCGAGTTGATCAGTTCGTTGGCCGAACGCAGCCGGGAGAAGTAGAACGCCGCGGTGTCGATGTGGTTGACGCCGAGGCCGACTGCGCGTCGGAGAACGTCGAGCGCCTGGCCGCGATCCCTGGGGGTGCCCTGGTGGAAGGCGGCACTGCCGGTCAGGCGCATCGCGCCGAAACCCATCCGGTTGACCTTCAAGTCACCGAGCATCCAGGTGCCGGCTGCTGCCGCAGAGACCCTGTGTGACGTCAACTCTCCATCAGCTCCATCCCGGTCGGCCATCGTCCGCGAACGGTTCACGGTGCGGCGGTCTCGGAGTATGCGCAGGTGAAGAGCGTGACGGGAAGGCGCGGAGCGTCGGGGAATGTCACAGCGTGACCGGGAACCCCGGACGGTCATTCCACGTTGTCACTGGTGACGCTTCCGTTCGGTCGACCCTGCGGGGTGGGTCTGTCATTGTCGGCTGAGCGCTCGGGAGACGCCCGCCGTGACTGTGGTGGCGAGGATCCATCCAGCCGCGATCAGTGTGTAGGCGAGCCATTGCGCGGCGCCGCGTGGCGCGAATGCGGCCTCCTGCCCGAAGCCGATGACCGGTAGCAGCAGATCGAGTGTGTAGAAGAGGGCGTTGAACGCCGGGGCTTTCCCCGCTTCGAGCGGCGCGGGTGCGTGCAGGTGGAAGAACACCGTGCCCACAGCGAGCAGAGCCGAGAGCCACAGGCCCGCGCGCAGTGGCCGGTAGCCGTAGCCGACGGTCGCGTCCTGGACGTGACCCCACAGGCGGGCGGGCAGGGGAAGCGTGGTGCGGCGGTGCCGTTGCTTGGCGAGCAGCACGGTGCGTGCTTCGTCCTCATGCCCCAGGCGCCGGTAGATCCCGGCGAGTTGTTCGTACGGTTGCGGGAGGTAGCCCTCACTCCCGCGGCGAATCCACACGAGGCGCTCCGCAGCCGTGAGCGGGGAGGACAGTGAGTCGTACGTCGTCCCGGACAGCCGTACATCGGCAGGCCAGGTGTCCGGGTGGTCGTGCAGGAGGCCGAGCCGGGCACCGCTCAGATCGACGGTACCTTCGGCTGGTACCGCGGTGCGCAGGTCGCTCTCCCGGGCCTGGGTCAGGTTCAGACTGACCGCTGAACCAGCGGAGTTGGCCAGTGTGGCGTCGCGGAAGCTGAGGACCGTACCGATGTGACTGCCGTCGAGTCTGACACCCCCGTCCGTGGACAGACCTTGGCCGAGGTCGAAGTTCCGGGCGACGGTCACGTCGACCGCCTCCAGCGCGACGTCGCCGGGATTGCTCAGCCGAGCGCCGCAGAAGCCGATCGCCGACGAGGTGGAGGCACCGGACAGGATGATTCGGCCCTCGGCGCGGAAGCCCGGGTGAAAGGTGAAATCCCCGACGCCTTGGACTCGGTAGGCGTCCAGAGCGTGACCTCCGGGATTGCTCAGACTGGCGCCTTCCAGATCCAGTTCCCCGGCTATGGAGGCACCGGAGAGGCGGAACCCTCCCTCGACGGAAAGGTTCGTGCACAGCACGTCGCCGCCGAGGTCGGCACCGACTGCCGAGATGGCCTCGACGCCGGGCGCCGTGATCGCGGTGTCGCACAGATCCAGGTCGTGGTGGACTCGGGCCCGCGTGAGCACCAGCGGACCGGTGAGGCGGCACCCCGACAGAACGAGCCGCCCGTCGACCCGGGCACCGTCTGCGGCAAGACCCGGCAGGCTGCACCCTTGGAAGACCAGCTCGCGGGCTTGGGTGCCCCGCAAGAGGGGAGTTGCTTCAAAGCGGCACTCGGTCAGGACGACCGGCACGGGAATCTCCGTGAAACCCAGGTCCAGCCGGCCTGTGATCAGCGCACCGGTCACGCGCAGCGCAGGCCGGTCGACCGGGGCGTGTTCGCCGGCGTCCAGCAGCAGCGCCGCGAGGACTGCCGCCCGGACCACCGGTTCCGATGACGGCGAACCTTCCCGGAGGTCGAGGGCGCGGCCGCTGGGGAACGCGTTCCATACCTGTGCTTCGTAAGGGCTGAGTGTGTCGAGGTCCACGACGGATGATCTTCTCGGCGAACCAACGGCCCGCACAAGCCCACGGTCGGCTCGTCGTGGCCCGTCAGGAAGCTGATGGATCCGACGTGCCGAGGAGCGGTCCGGCGTCGGTTCGAGCGCCGCCGGTCACCGGGCGGCGGCTGCACTTCAGCTGGTCAGCGCATTCCGTCGGTTGGCCGCTGCAGCGGGGATCCGATCGGGCCGAAGGTCTCCGCGTACGTGGGGCGGATCGCTCGCCGCCGCGTCACGCCCGTCACGTAGGGACGTCGGCGTGGGCGGCGGCCTTGCTCGGGTGCCCGTCGGCGCGGGCGGAGACGGCGTCAGCCGTGGCCCGGGCGAACGCGGCGATCAGCGGCGTCTCGGCGACCGTGCGCCACACCAGCGCCCACCGGCAGGCGGGGGCGTCCCGGACCGGGACGAAGGCCAGGCTCGGCCACGGGTAGAAGTCGGCCGCCTCGGCGGATACTCCGGCGACCCCGCGGCCCGAAGCGACCAGGTGGAGGATTTCGTGCCAGGTGGCGGCCCGCGGCCCGCGCCGGATGGGCCGACCGGCGGGGGTCCGCAGCGGGTGGAAGGCCGCGTCCATGGTCTCGGAGATCGACTGCCCACGGACGAACACGCAGTCCCCGAGGTCCTCCAGGCCGACCGACTGCCGGGCGGCCAAGGGGTGGTCGGCGGAGAGCATCAGTGACACGGGAGCGGTGTGGACCGGCGGGCCGACGGTGCGATCGGACCCGTCGACGGGCAACCACACCAGGGCGACGTCGACATCGCCGGCGCGGACGGCCTCCAGGGGAACTGGCGGCTGGAGCTCACGGATCCGCACCTCGGCGCCCGGGTGGCGGGAGCGGAACAGCTCGACCGCGTCGGCCACCGCCCAGGGATGCGGGCCCATACAGCCCAGCGTCAGCATCCCGGAGATCCCGCGGGCGGTGGCCGAGACGGTCTCGATCCCGTCCATGATCTGCCGGTAGCCGGCGCTGAGTTCCCGGTACAGCTGCTGCCCGGCCGGGGTCAGCCGGACCGCGCGGGTGGTGCGGTCGAACAGCATTGATCACCGTCCGGCCGCGGCGAGAGGGTGGAGCCCTTCATCCGACGTCCGACAGGTCGGCGGCACCAGCCCGCACTTCCACAAGACGATGTCCGAGTCGTTCTACGTCCTCTCCGGTGAGATAAGTCCTTCAAGACCCGCTCAACACCGTCCTGGCCCTGCTCCCCCGAGGTCGGCGCGGGCCGCCAGGGAGCGCTGAACGGCCTTTGGGGCTCCTAGTAGGGGTGTGGAGGCCGGTGTGGATCGGCTTGCTGTACCCGTAGGGCGAAGTCCGAACCGGAACGGTTCACGTGATAGCGGTCGCGGACGTAGTTGATCGTGGCGCACATGTCCGCGACCACGTCGTACGGCGTCGTCGCGGTACCCGCCTGGTGGTAGGTGGCGAAGGTGGAGGGAATGCACTGGGTGGCGCCCCGCGAGCAGTTCTGCGGGTGGCCGTCGGGCGCCTTGGGGCCCCGCGCGTTGACGTCGCGGACGTTCACCCGGTTCTGGTTGTAGCTGGACTCGCGCTCGGTGATGGTGACCAGCGCCGGTACGCCGTAGCGCGGTTCCATGCCGGTCAGTTCGCACGCCCTGCGCGCATAGCGCCGCATGGCCTCCGGCCCGACATCGTCGTGCGGATCGCGGTAGGTTACCTGGCTGAGACTGAGCCGTCCGCTCCCCGTCGAGGACTCGGCTTTCGTGCAGTCGACGGTGAAGCCGGCGCGTCGGCCGAGCGCGGTGAGTGAGGCGCAGCCGGGTATGCCGTCGGCGTCGGCTCCGGTGAAGCCCTGGGCGAGCTGTTCGGCGCGGTAGGCGGCCTTGGTCTGCTCGTCGAAGATGCCCGTGGGGCCGTGTGGGATGTTGTGGCCATGCGCGATCAGGGCTTTCTGTACCGTGCGGACGTCCTCGTTGCTCTTCCCGAAGCGGACGTTGGACAGTGCGACCATGACGGCTCGCCCTCTTTCGTGTCGTCAGCCCCAGGGAGCCACGGTGAGCCGGACGCGTGCGTCCTCCCCGAGGGGGCGAGTCCTGGCTCTCCCTTCACCCCGTGGGAGCTTCCACAGGGGGTGCGCAGACTGCCCCGGGCGTGATCTTCGGTGACCTCGGCCACAGCGTCCCGGCGAGGACCGTGCGGGACACGCGTGTGCGCAGCGCGACGCATGCCAGCAGGCGCTGACCGTTGCGGCACAGATCGAGGGGCCCGGCATCGCATTCCAGCCGGAAATGGCCGAGCAACCGCAATTCAGGAGGTGAAACCACCTTGATCGCCTCGCTCGACGGCGTACCGCCGCCCATCAACGCGGGTCGGGTGTGTCACAGGTTCCGGGTAATCCTCTCGTCATTCACCGGCCGCCGTGGGCCAACGGTCCGGAGGCGGTGCGCCGACCGGGAGGGACCTGATGGGCGAAAGCCTGCCGGGCCACCGTGCTGTTCGCCGGCAGAACGGCCATCAGCCCACGGTCCTGCGCCTCCGCGACCGTGGCTGCGGCTTCGCTGCCTTCGGGGACGAAGGTCAGGCGGACGTGCCCGTCGCCGGAGCCGCGGCGGTCCACCGGCGCGACGGCGCCGTGGGTGCCGTCGGGCAGGGTCACCCACAGCTGGAAGTCGTCGTACCGGACGAAGTCCGCGCCCTTCACCGGCCAGGGATAGTGGTGTTCACCAGGCACGCTGGGAAGGATCCCCTGGTGGTTCCCGTGGCTCAGCGGCACGCACGAGTTGAACAGGGAGTCGGTCCACGCCTCGACGCCGTCGGCGTCCTTGATCGGCGTGCGCAGCAGGTCCTCGGCGCGCTCGTAGCCGAGTTCCGCCAGGGCGGGCAGGGTGAGCGGGAAGGCGTCGACCAGCTCGGCCGCCTCCTGTCGGAGTCGGTCCACCTTCTTGGGGTCGGCGCAGAACTGCATGCTCCATTCGATGCCGACCCGGGCGCGGTACATCCGCCAGCCGCTGGATCCCTTGACCCAGAGGCTGCCGCCGTGGTGCATCTCCCAGTGCTCGGAACCGTTCGGTCCAGGATCTACGGGCCTGGGCCCGTAGGGCAGGTCCGGGTCCTCCATTTCCCGGAGGATCGCGTGTGCCGTCTCCTTGGCGGCGCGGAACTGCGCGGACTCAAATCGCTTCGGGTGCTCGACGAGGCGGATCTTCCACGGATGATTCTCCGATTCGATGCCGCCCGGCGGAAGATCGGTGTGGGCCATGACTGACCTCCTCGGCCCGGCCCCACGGGCTCACACCCGCTCGCGGGGCGGAGTCTCCCCCCTTCCATCGTCCGCCTCGGAGCGATCGGTCGCGACTCGAACAGAGACTCCGCCAGGTACGGGACGCGTGGCAGGGACCACGACGCGCACCGATTCGTGTGACGGCCCCGTCACCTTCTGGAAGGAGACGGGTCTCTTTTTCAGCAACGGCGCAAGATCTCGTACCAGTGCTGCTTTCGACCGGGCGCCGGTGACGGTCGAAGGACCCGCAGGCATGGGCGGTCCAGGGGCCTACCCATGAACCGGTCACTGGCAGGCGGCGAGGACGGATTCCGCGACCGAGGTGCGCGCGTACAGCACGGAACGGCCGGCCCGGTGCGCGGTGACGAAGCCTGCCTCGCGCAGTGCCGTCAGGTTCTGGGAGACCCCGGCCATGGAGGTGCCGGTACGGTGAGCCAGTTCGGTGGTGGTGGCCGGTGTCTCCAGTTCGGTGAGCAGCAGGGTCCGCGAGCGGCCCAGGACGGCGGAGAGGGCGGCGGTCCCGGTGGCGGGGCGGCGTTCCCACAGCGCGCCGACGGCGCGCGCCCGGTAGGCGAGTTGCGGCGGGTCCGGTGGTGCGACCCGTGTGGACAAGCCCGGTCCCTTGAAGGCGGAAGGAATCAGCAGCAGCCCCGCGCCCGCCGATTCCCGGGACATGGGCCGCTTTCGGCGGACCAGGCGCAGTACGTCGTCGTCCCAGCTGACCAGCGGGTGCAGGTCGTTGATGAGGTGACCGGCACCGTGCTCGGCGGCCTGCCGGGCCCGGTGGAAGACGTCGGCGTCGAGCACGGTGCGCACGCGCGCCCAATAGGGCGCGAGCGCCAGCTCCCAGTAGGTCTCGATTTCCTCCACGACCCGAACCAGACGGGCTCGCGGGTCGGCATACAGCGATCGCAGCCGGGCCCCCATGCCGCCCTGGTGGCGCCCGAGATGGTCGAGGTCCCGCCGGATACGGTCTGCGGACGTGGCCGTGATCGCGGCCAGTTCCTCCGCCAGTGCGGGAGCCGGCCCAGGAGGTGCCGGATTGAGGAAGTCGGGAATGTAGCCCGAGGCCGGGATCAACTCGGCGAGCCACCCTCTGTCCAGCCCGGAAGCCGCCACCCGTGGCCGTACCTGCTGCAGCCAGCGCCGGTGCACGGGATCTTCGGCACCGGAGCTCAGCAGCCGGAAGCTCGTTCCGACCTCCCACATCGGTGAGACGGCGAACCGCATCTGCGCCAGATCACTCGCCGAGAACGCCAGCTCCGCCAGCACAACCACCCCAGGATTCAGCCATATCCGAATCGATGGCGGCCACCCTAGCCCGTAGAGATCATTCCGGCATGAACTCGCAGACGATCACCGCAGCGGCATCGGGCACCTGGAAGCTGGGAGACCTGACGGTCAACCGGATCGGCCTCGGAACGATGCGCCTGCCGCAGACCGGCGAAGCACTCGTCGCCGACGCCGTCCCGCGCGACCGTGACCAGGCGATCAGCGTGCTGCGCCGCGCGGTCGAGCTCGGCGTGAACCACATCGACACCGCCGCGTTCTACTTCTCCGCGCTGCTCTCCGCGAACGAGCTGATCAACCGGGCCCTGGCGCCGTACCCGGAGGACCTCGTGATCACCACCAAGGTCGGGCAGCCACGCGACCCCTCCGGAGCCTGGCTGCCCCATGCCACGCCTGATCAGTTGCGCGGGCTGGTGGAGGAGAACCTGCGTCAGCTCGGCCGGGACCACCTGGACGTGGTGAACCTGCGCGTCGTCGGAACCGATTCGATCGCCGAGCGTTTCGGCGCGCTGGCCGAGCTGCGCCAGGCAGGGCTGATCCGCCACCTGGGGATCTCCAACGTCACCCCCGCACACCTTGCCGAGGCCCGGAGCATCGCCCCGGTGGTGTGCGTGCAGAACATGTACGGTCTCGGTGTGCGGCCCGACCAGGACACGTTCGTCCGCTCCTGCGGTGAGCAGGGTGTCGCGTTCGTACCGTTCTACGCGATCGCCGCTTCCGGACGCCAAGCCGGGGCGAGCGGTGGCGAGCGCCCGGAGCTCCTGGCCGTCGCCCGGGCTCACGGGGTCAGCCCCGCGCAGGTCCGGATCGCCTGGACACTGCACCGCGGCCCGCACGTGCTGGCCATCCCCGGCACCGGCGACCCCGGCCACCTGGCATCCAACGTGGCCGCCGGCGCCCTGCGACTCACCGAAGCCGACCTCACCCTCCTCGACTCCCTTCATCGCCAGGCAGGTTGAGCGGCTGTCAGGCCACGGCCGCCCGAGAAACCCACGGCTGGAGGACGGCACCGAGAGGCCGCGTCGTTTCTCACCTCTTCCGGTCGGGAAGCGTGGTGGCCGGTGGGGCGGCCGGCTCTATGCTGCTCGGATGATCAAGCCGATCGAACTGGTGATATTCGACTGTGACGGGGTTCTGGTCGACAGCGAGCGCATCGCTGTCCAGGTCCAGGTGGCTCTCGGCGGCGAACTGGGCTGGCCGCTCACCGAAGAGGAGGTGGTGGCCCGGTTCATCGGGCGTTCGCATGCCGCCATCCGTGAGCAGATCGCCGAACGGCTCGGTCAGCAGACGGCCGCGGTGTGGGCGGAGCGGTTCGAGCAGTTGCATCGTGAGGCCGTGGACGCAGGCCTTGCTCCGGTCGACGGGCTGGTCGAAGCGCTGGACGAGCTCATGTTGCCGACATGTGTGGCTTCCAGCGGCTCCCATGAGAAGATGCGGCACACCCTGGGCCGCGTCGGCCTGTACGCGCGTTTCGAGGGCCGTATCCACAGTGCCACCGAAGTGGCGCGGGGCAAGCCCGCTCCTGACCTGTTCCTCTACGCCGCCGAGCGCATGGGTGTCGCCCCGGCCGCGTGTGTGGTGGTCGAGGACAGCCGGCCCGGGGTACAGGCCGCCCGCGCAGCCGGCATGCGGGCCCTCGGTTACGCCGGCGGGCTCACTCCGGCCGCACACCTCGAGGGCCCCGGCACCGTCGTCTTCCACGACATGCGCAAGCTGCCCGCCCTGCTGCGCGAGTTGTGACGCGGGACTCCTGCCGTGTCCCTCCGGCAGGAGGGCCGTCTGCCGCCCGGCTGCATCACCTCACGGGTTTTTCGAGGAGCGTGAACGACTTGGTGGGGCCGCCCGGCTGAGGCTTTGCTTCCGTGTGGCCGACGACCTGGTAGCCGGCGTCAAGGTAGTACGCGGTCAGACGGTCGTTGCCTGCCAGGCAGTCGAGGCGGGTCAGCGTACGGCCCACCTCGGCCACGCGCCGTTCAGCGGCCCGCAGAAGCAGCCGTCCCGCTCCCGGAAGGGCGGCGGTGTGGTCCACCATCAGGCGATGCACATAGCCGGCCGTCGGGGGTTGCGGGCCCCAGGCGTCCGGATCCTCCCACCACAGCTCCCAGGCCCCGACCGTACGGCCGTTGTCTTCCGCGACCCAGACTTCGCCGTCCTTCATGATCCGTCGGAAGTGGTCCTCGCCCAGTTCACCGGGCTGCCACTGGCCGGTGGTGCCCCGGGAGTTCATCCACCGGGCGGCATCGTCCCGCAGGCGTACGAGAGCGGAAAGGTCGGCGCCCGAAGCCGGGCGGAAGCGCAGATCATTCACCCGCCGATCCTGTCATGGCAGCCCGGTGCCGCTTCCTGTGGGTGGGTGTGCGCCTTCGGCTGACTCGCCGGGTGGCACGTTCCGGATTCGCGTGTGCTCGGGACGCACGCGGTGAGCCGGTCCCTTGCCGCCCGGCTCCGGCGTCGACGGGTGGTGCCGGGTGGTGAGAGCACCAGGCTGGCGGTGCCTGGCACGGGGACGAACTGCCTAGGCTGGCCAGTGAGTTGACGCCATCCGGTGCAGAAGACAGGAGACGAGACCCATGGCCACGGAGACCGCCGCCCTTGCGATCGCCGAACACTTCCTCACCGCGTTTCAGGCCCGGGACTGGCAGACACTGCATGGTCTTCTCGCGGACGACATCACGTGGACCATGCCCGGAACGGGCACCATCTCCGGCACCGTCCACGGCGCCGAAGCGGTCGTGGAGCGGGCCCGACACATCGCGGGCCGGGGCCTGCGCACCGAGCTGCTGCATGTACTCCTCGGCGCACACGGCGCCGCCCTCTCGCTTCACAACACGGCAACCGCCCCGGACGGCCGCCGACTCGATGAGTACCTCGCGACCGTGCTGACCACACGCAAGGGACGCATCACCGCCATCGACAGCTATCTGTCCGACGTCGACGGCATGAGTTCCTTCTTCACCGCGCCCCCCGGTCCGGCAGAAACCTGAAGCCCGGCTGGTGACGCGACTGGCGCCCGAGAGCGCGGATGAGGCCGCCCTGGAGTCCGTCGCCCACCGCATCGGGTTGCTGGTGGAGGCATGTGAGGCGACGGCTGCGCTGGTTCAGGCCGCGGCCGACGGCGACGTTCCGCTGGCCCGGGTGCTTCGGGAGGTGCCGCCGGTACGCACCGTGCGCCGGGTCGCCGCCCGGGTAGCCGGCCGTGAGATCGCCGAGGGCGATGTGGTGCTTCTGGATGTCGTGAGCGCCCAGCGCACGCACCCCATGCCCCAGGCCGCCCCGCTGCTGCTGCCCCGCCTGGGACTGCGCCTCCGCGGCGGCTCTGGCGGCGAAGGGCTTCCAGGCGATCGGCACCACCAGCCTCGGCGTTGCCGCGGGCACCGGACTGCCGGACGGGGCGGCCGCCACCGCCGACGCGACCCTGGCCCTGGCCCGGCGACTCGGACGCGGTTCCTTCCTGTTCACGGTCGACGCCGAAGGAGGCTTCAGCGATGACCCGGAGGACGTGGCCGAGCTGGCCCGAGGGCTGCACGACGCAGGGGCCGCGGGCGTCAACCTCGAGGACGGCCGCCCGGACGGCACGCTTGCCCCTGCGGATGTGCAGGCCGCGAAGACCGCCGCCGTCAAGGCCGCCGTGCCGGGGCTGTTCGTGAACGCCCGCACAGACACCCACGGGCTGGGGCGCCAGGAGGAAGAGACCGCCCTCCGTCTCGCCGTCTACGAACAGGCCGGTGCGGAGGGTGTGTTCGTGCCGGGGCTGTCGGATCGGGACGCAATCGCCGCCCGGACGGCGACCCTCACCGTCCCGCTGAACATCCTGTACGTGCCGACCGGCCCCACCCTCGCCGAGCTGGCCGCGCTGGGCGTGCGCCGGGTGAGTCTCGGCTCGCTGCTCCACCGCACAGCCCTGGCTGTGGCCGTGACCACCGCCACCACCGTCCGAGACGGCCGCCCGGCGGAATGCGGGACACCCGCCTACGCGGAAGTACAGGCGTTGAGTGTGCTCGACGAGAGTGCGCAGAGGTACATGTGACACCGCCCGCGTCCGAGGTGGGCGAGTGGCTGGTGTCTGTCGGAGAGCTGTCGCTGAGGGGCGGTGCCACGTCCCGGCCCCGCACTCCGCCGTGAGGCGCGACGGTACTGTGCCCCGCCGACTTGGGGCGGACGGCCCGGGCCCGCACCTGACCGTCCTGGGACCACACGAAGCCCCCGCCAGGCCCCCGTGGACCGGGACCGGGAGGCTGGCCTCAAGCGTCGTGATCGCGCGTCGGGAAAAAAGGCCCTCCGGATACCTGTCACATCCTGATGAGCCGGTCCGTCAGTGCGGTGAAGGAGCCGACCAGGCCGATATGAAGGAGCACAGCCATGACGAACCCCTCGATCTCCCGGATGCCGAACCCGGCCGAGTTCGTGCCCGAGCTGAACGACATCAGTGCCGCACTCTTCAGGGCCACGGGCAACCGCTCGGTGCCGCGGGTCACGATGAACCTCGTCCACCTGCGTGCCGGGCAGATCGTCGGCAACACCTACCTGACGATCCTGAACACCGGTTTCCTGCGGAAGGCCGGCGTGTCCGAGGAGCGCATCACCGCCGTGTCCTCGTGGCAGGACGCTCCGTACTTCAGCGATGCCGAACGTGCCGCCCTGGCCTTGGTCGAGGCCACTCTCCAGCCCGCTGCGCACGGCAGGGAGCGCGTTTCCGACGGACTGTACGCCGAGGTGGCCAAGCACTACGACGAGAAGGCGCTGGCCACCCTCACCATCGCGATCGGTCAGATCAACTTCTTCATCGCCCTGGCCGTCATCGGCAAGCCGCAGCCGGTCAGCTCTCTCGCGGACGAGCAGTGGGACTGACCTGGTCCGTCCGCTGCGGAGGCCGGCCCTCCGCGGGCACGACGACGACGCGCTTGACGTGTCGCTCCAGGTGCCTGTCAGGCATGGGCGGCGTCAATAATTGCCTCTTTGGGATTCGCAAAGTATTCATATGAGGGGAAATTCGGCCCTCTATGGACGATTTGGCGACGCGGCCAGCCCGTGTGGGTAGAAATTCCCTGTCGCCCCCGCCTGCCGCCACCTGCCCAAACGGAGTCCGATCGGGTGTGTGTGCGACTCCCGGATCTGTGTGCGGAGGGTAATTCCTGCCATCACCATACAAATGCTCTCTTGTGGTGAAGTGGTCCACAGGAAGACGATCGCTCCTCGTTCCAGTGGCCTACCTGCGAGGAGTTCTCATGAGCGAGCGCTTGAGTCTCGGCCCCGATGCCGCACGGCAACTCGCCAACACGACCAAGACGACACCGCAGATGCGCGGCATCACGCCGCGCTATCTGCTGCGCGCGCTGCCCTGGGTGGACGTCGAGTCCGGCGTCTACCGGGTCAACCGGCGCCGTACGTACGTCCTGGGCGACGACCGCATCAGCACGACCGACGACGGCACGCCGCGCGTCATCGCGGGCGACCTCCGTGAACTGCCGTACCTGCGCGAGGCGGACGACACGCTGCTGGAGGAACTGGCGGGCGCGTTCACACAGGTGTCCTTCGAGCCGGGCGAGGTACTGGCCCAGGAGGGTGCCCCGGCCGACCGGTTGTGGGTGATCGTGCACGGGCGCGCGGAGAAGCGCGCGACCGGGCAGTACGGCGCGGACGCGCTCCTCGACGTCATCGGCGACGGCCAGTACTTCGACCTCGGCGCGTGGACCCGCGACGAAGCCATGCCGTACCGGGTGCACGCACTGACCGCCGGTGTCGCCCTCTGCCTGGAGCGCGCGGAACTGGCCCGGCTCAGCGAGCGGAACGAGACCTTACGGGGCGCGGTGGACGCGTACGTCGCCGGCGCCCACGTCATGGCCGGTGCCGAGGTGCCCGTCGACCTCACCGCGGGACACGACGGCGAGCCGGACCTGCCTGGGACGTTCGTCGACTACGAGGACACGCCCCGCGAGTACCACATGACGCTCGCGCAGACCGTGCTGCGCGTGCACACACGCGTCTCCGACCTCTACAACGGGCCGATCGACCAGACGCGGGCCCAGGCGAACCTCACCGTTCACGCACTGCGCGAACGGCAGGAAGCCTCGATGCTGTACCACCCGGAGTTCGGGCTCTTCCACAATGCCGCCCCCGGGCAGCGCGTACAGACACGCACCGGCGCGCCGACCCCCGACGACCTTGACGAGCTGCTGACGCGGGTGTGGAAGCAGCCCGCGTACTTCCTCGCCCACCCGAAGGCGATCGCGGCGTTCGGCCGCGAATGTACGCGCCGGGGCGTGCCCCCGGTGATCGAGAACCGCTTCGGCAGCCCGCTGCTGACCTGGCGCGGGGTGCCGCTGCTGCCGTCGGACAAGGTGCGGTTCTCCGGAGGCGCGGGCGTGGGCACGACCGAGATCCTGCTGATGCGGCTGGGGGAGGCGGAGCAGGGCGTGGTGGGCCTGCGGCCGTCGAAGGTGGCCGACGAGGTCGAGCCGGGCCTCGCGATGAAGAACATGGGCGTGGACCAGAAGGGCATCACGTCGTACCTGATGACGGCGTACTTCAACGCGGCGGTACTGGTGGAGGACGCACTCGCGGTGCTCCAGAACGTCGAGGTGTCCAAGTACCATGACTACTCCTGACGCCGCCGGGTCGGCCGGCCTGACGGCTCTCACCGCTCCGGCCCTCACCACACCGGCCGCCCTGACCCCTCCGGTTCCGACCCCTCCGGTTCCGACCGCTCCGGATCCGACCGGGGTTCCCGGGCTCACCGGTCAGGCCATGACTCCCCAGCCGTCCGTCGCCTCCCAGGGCTTCTCGCCCGAAGCGGCCCGCCGGGACGTACCGATCCTGCACCGGACGGTCAACGGCCACCCGTTGATCTGGCTGGACAACGGCGCCACCACACAGAAGCCCCGTCAGGTGATCGAGACGCTGGCGGCGTTCTACGCCTCTGCCAACTCGAACATCCACCGGGGCGCGCACACCATGGCGCGCGAGGCGACGGAGATGTACGAGGCGGGCCGGGCCGGGGTCGCTCGCTTCCTGGGCGCGCCCGTGCCCGAGAGCATCGTCTTCACCCGGGGCACGACCGAGGCGATCAACCTGGTCGCCCAGAGCTGGGGGCGCGCCAACCTCGGCCCCGGAGACGACATCCTGGTGCCGGTGCTGGAGCACCACGCGAACATCGTGCCCTGGCAGTTGGTCGCCAAGGAGACACGAGCGCGCGTCGTACCGGTACCCCTGCGGGCGGACGGCAGCATCGACCAGGACGCGTACGCCGATCTGCTCTCCGCGCGGACCAGGCTCGTGGTCATCAGCCACGCCTCGAACGTCCTCGGCACCGTGCCACCGGTGCGGGAGATGACGGCTCTGGCCCACCGTTACCAGGCGAAGGTGCTGGTGGACGGGGCTCAGGCGGTGGCCCACTTTCCTGTCGACGTACAGGACTTGGACGCCGACTTCTACACCTTCTCCGGTCACAAGATCTACGCCCCCACGGGCATCGGCGCCCTGTACGCCAGGCCGGAGATCCTCCAGACCATGGCGCCGTGGCAGTCGGGCGGCAACATGATCGAGTCGGTGAGCTTCGACCGTACGACGTACGCCCCCGTCCCTCACCGCTTCGAAGCCGGCACCGGCCACATCTCGGGCGTGGCCGGACTGCTGTCCGCGCTCAACTGGCTGACGGGCTTCGACCGCAAGGCGGTGGCGGACTACGAGACACACCTGATGGCCTACGCGCAGGAGGCGTTGGCCAAGGTCCCGGGTCTCGAACTGCTGGGCCCGGCGGCCCAGCGGATCGGCGTACTGACCTTCACCCTGCCCGGTCACACCCCGACCGAGATCGCCGACTGGCTGGACCACGACGGCATCGCCGTCCGGGCCGGCCACCACTGCGCCCAGCCGGCCCTGGCCCACTACGGCCTCGACTCGGCGGCCCGCGCTTCGCTGGCGCTGTACAACACGAGGGAGGAGGTGGACCGGCTGGTGGCGTCGCTGCTGGGGCTCCAGGCCGCCTGAGGCAGGACGCTCGGTGGCCCCCGGACAGGGCTGATGGGTCTGCCCGTGCGACCCCGACCAGGGGTGTACGGGCAGACCCGTCCGGTCCTCGCCGGCCTCAGTCCCGGGTCGGCCGGGCGCAGACGCGCACGAAGAGCCTGCCCGGCAGTACGGTTGGGCGGGCGATGGCGCGCACACGAGTCGGCCGGCGGAGTCCGCGCCGCCGGACCTCCCCAGTGAACTCCGCCCACTGCCGCGCGCTCGCCGCGGGAGGGGTGCGCCCATCACCCCAGTTGGCGCGAACGTGCCAAAATGTGGCCGTTGATCGATGGCAGAGCGCTCGCATGCGGCGGTCCGGGGCGGATGGCGAACAACGTGGGCCATCCGCCAACCAGCGTGGTGTGACTGAGCGCTTCAGTTGGCACTGTCCGCCAGGAGCGTCATGTCCATTCCCGAGATTCCACAGCCCGCGCCCGGCGAAGTGCTGTTGGTGTGCACGTGCTACGAGGACGGCAAGGCCCTGTGGGGCGGACTGCTCAACGAGATCGGGGGCCGCCGAGAAGGCGACGTGCTAGTCCTCGGGGACAGCGGAGTGCGGCTTCACCTGGTCGAAGGGCAGGGATGGGACCACGTGCACGGCGGCAACGTACCGGCGCTCGTCCCGGCCGGTGGCCTCGTGCCGCCGGTCGTCGTCTTGGCGGACATCCCCGTGGTGTACGGCGGGGACGGGCCGTTGCTGGTGGACATGGAGGTGATACCCGGGCGCGGCGTACGGGTCCCCTCGGCTCGGCTCGGTGAGATCGTGGCCGCTGTGCTGGGCGGCGCGCTCGCGTTCGACGACCTGGTGCGCAACACGGACAGGTACGGCATGTACCAGGGGAACGGTGGCCGGCCCGCCTTCCCCGCGCCGACGTCGCCGTCACGCCGGGCCTTCCCGGTACTGCCCTCCACCGCAGCGGCCCTGCTGGTCCGGACCTCCTTCGACGACGAGGACGGCTGGCGAGCCCTGCTCGACGAGCTGGGCGGGGTCGACGAGGACGGTTGGGTCGGCGCGGACGTGGACCCGGACGAGATCGACACGGACCACTACCCGTTCGGGGCGCTGGTCGTCGACGACCGGGTCTTCGAAGGCCTCCTGCCCGGCCAGGTCCCGGCGCTGGTCCCGCCCGAGGAGCACGCCACGTTCGTCGCGCTCGCCGACGGCAGGACCTTTGCCGAGCCCGGCCGACCGCTGACCGTCGTCGACCTGTACGACACCCCGGGGCAGCCCGCCGTACTCCCGTGCCGCATGGTCGGATCGATGGCGTGCAACCTGGAGATCGGCAACATGGACTTCCACGAGTTCGTCGCCGAGGAGGGCGTGGAACCGTGGTGGGAGGACTGATCGGCAGGTCCCCGACCGGGTAGGTCCGGGCGTGGTCGCGAGGGGCAGCCCGATCAGAAGTCGACGCGCTCGGTGTCGTCGATGCGGGCCACCGACTCCTGCTGGAACCGCTTGTTGTATCCCGAACGGATCCGCTCGATCTTGCCGCCGTTCGGTCCGGCATCCCCCTTCGGGTAAAGGAGGGTGACCTTGTACGAGCGCTCGTGCTCGATCTTCCCGTGCACATCGCGATACTGGCCGTAGCAGTTCTCGACGGTGAGGCCGTCGGGGAAGCGCGGGGTGATGAACTTGTCCACGAAGGCACGGAACTGCTTGTCCGTGACAGGCGGGCCGCCGTTCGGTTTGGCGGTGCCGAAGAGGAGTTCGGTCCTGATGTACGGCTCGCCCACGGCGGCGAGGGACGTCGATGCCTTGGACGGGCCCGCGCTCTGGTCATCCAGAGCCCCGTATGCGACGGAGCCGCTCCCGCCGAGGAGCGTGGCGACGAGGGCAACAACGACCATGCGGGTGCGGGAGCCGGGCTTGGATGACACAGGGACGGTTCCTTCCGGTCCTGGCGACAAAGCCCCAGGAACGTAGCGAACCGCCAACCCTGACACACCGCGTTCTACGACCACTTCACTCTGCTGTGTGACGGTCCCGTACCGCGCTGTCGCGGCGGCTGCGGTTCTCCCTCACGAGTCCGTCTGTGCGCGCTGACCAGCGCGTTGACCATTTGTTGATCGCGGTGGGGGAGTATCCAGAAGTCAGCTGCGCACCGTCCTCACAACGGAATGTGCGCGATGTCTCCACCCTGAAAGGGGGTGCGGTGATGAAGCTTCTCTTCGCCCTTCGCAACAAGGTGTCGGCCAACAAGAGCCTGAAGGCCAGCGCCTGGTACTTCTGGTACTAAGCCGACCCGTACCCGTAGGTACCTGTAGAAATCGGTGAGGTCGTCCCCGTCACACGGCGGGGACGACGTCGCCGGCCCTCGGCCTTCCCGGAGACTCCACATGCGTACCACGGTGTTCCATCCACGACTTGCCGCACTGCTCCGGGATCACCTCGGGCAGGACGTCTTCCGGCTCGAACCCGACACCGTCGGAGTCGCCGGGCACGAGGTCGCCGACAGGATCCTCGCGGCCCGCCGGGCCACCGAGACCGAACGGCCCACGTTCAAGCCGCTGCACGGGCGCTCGATCTCGCGTAACGAAGCGTCCTCGGTGATGCGGACCATCGGTGGTGACGTGCGCGAGGCGCTGAAAAGGCCGCGGCCCCGGCCTGAGGACGTCGATCTGTCGGGGGTGTGGCCCCTCACGGGGCATCTGTTCCTGCGGGACCTGATCCTCGGCCAGGACCCCTACCGCCTGCGGATCCTGATGAGCCGCAACCTCGAACTGACCCCCAAGCTCACCTGGGCGGTGATAGCGGCGGGCGCCGCGCTGCCGGGACGGGTGGGGCGGCGTGGCGGTCAAGTGACGGGGATCGGCGGTCTGACGGCGGACGCCACCGGCTATCACGAACGCCGGTACGCCATGGGCATGTACCGGCGCGCGGCGGCCCCCGTGTGCTTCACGGTCTCCACCCTGGTCGCGAACGCGCTGTGGCTCGGCTCGCCGTTCGACTCCGGCACCCCGAACCGGCACATCCTCTACGAGGCCATGCGGCTGCTCCCGCCGTCGTGGAACATTCTGCGCAACGCCTGCTCCGAGTACCCTGCGGTCGACCGGCGCATCGGCGCGGGCGACGACGTCCTCGTCCTGCCCCTCCTCTCCCACCGTGACCCCAAGTTGTGGGAGGACCCGCACGAGTTCCGCCCGGAGCGCTGGGACACCCTCGACCCCGACACCGCCCCTGGCTACCTTCCCTTCGGCCACTCCTCCGAGCGCTGCTGGGGCCGGCACATGGTGATGCCGCTCGCCGAGCTGCTCCTGGACCTGGTACGCGGTGCGGGCCTGGTGGTCAGTTCCGCCCAGACCACGGCCAAGGTTCCCCTCGTCGGTCTGCTCGGTGTGGAGGACGTACAGGTGACCAAGGCGGGCGATGATGCCGTCTGAGCCGTCGCACCACTCGGGGACCACGGAGATCGTGGACGAGTCCTTCGCGTCCGATCCGCACGACGTCTACCGGCGCTGGCGCGAGGAGGGCGGCGTCCGCAAGGTCCGGTTCCTGGGTCCTGCCCCCTTGGCCGGCTGGGTCGTCACCGGCCATGCCGCCTGCCGGGCGGCCCTCGCCGACCCCCGGTTGAGCAAGGACGGCGCGACCGAGGCGTTCGCACGCTACGCCGGTCTCCCCGAAGGCGGCCCCGGCGGAGCGCTCACCACACACATGCTGAACTCCGACCCGCCCCGGCACACCCGCCTGCGCCGACTGGTGCAACAGGCGTTCACCATGCGGCGGGTGGCGGACCTGCGTCCCAGGATCGAGGCGCGTGTCACCGCACTGCTGGACGCCTTGGACGCGCTGGACGGAGCGGACGAGGTGGACATGATCGGCCGGTTCGCGCTCCCGCTCCCGCTCGCGGTGGTCTTCGACCTGTTGGGCGCGGATGCCGACGACCACGGGATTCTTCAGGTCCGGGGCCACTCGGTGAACGGCGACGAAGGAGACGGGGAGGTGTCCGCCCTGACGGCCGAGGCGATGCTGGACTGCCTGCGCGCCCTGGTCGAGGACAAACGCGCGCACCCCGGTGACGACCTCCTCTCCGCTCTCCTCGCCGCACAGGACGACGACGGCCGCCTCACGGAGCAGGAGGTCACCTCCATGGCGTTCCTGCTGGTGATCGCCGGACACCAGACCACCGTCAATCTCATCGCCAACGGTCTGCACGCCCTCCTCACGCACCCCCGGCAACTCGCCGCCGTGCGTGCCGACGCCTCACTGATCAGCGGTCTGATCGAGGAAGTCCTGCGCCACGAAAGCCCGTTCGGCATGGCGAGCCTGCGCCGTACCACGCAGCCGGTCAGGATCGCCGGCACGACGATCCCGGCGGGGGAGTTCGTGCAGATCGCGCTGCTGGCCGGCAACCGCGATCCGGACGTCTTCGTGGACCCCGACCGTTTCGACATCACCCGCGACGCCTCCCGGCACCTGGCGTTCGGCCACGGCATCCACCGCTGTCTCGGCGCACCACTGGCCCGCCTGCAGGCCGAGATCGCGTTCGGCCACGTACTGCGACGCTTCCCCGGCATGCGACCGGCGGACCCGGCGCATCGTGCCCCCCGGTGGCAGAACAATCCGCGACACCGCGGACTGCTCAGCCTGCCGGTCCGGCTGCGCTGACATCGTGCGAGGGGATGGGTTCGTACTCCGCAAACGAGCTTCTCCCGCGTTGCCACCCCTCCACGCGGGTCTCAGGGCAGGTTGATCACGGACGCCCGCGGGACGACCTGCGGGAAGACGGCGGCCTCGCCGAACGGGGACCCGGCCGGGGCCGGCTCCTGCCCGGCGTCCCGATCGCCGACCACGCCAGTGTGGACGGCCTGGACATCGGTAACCGTCCTCGCCGTCCTGGCTGCGCGACCGGCTGAGACCCGCCGGCGACACCGTCCCCTTGCGCCTGGCCACCTCCTCCAGGGCCTGCATGTGGTGCCCGACCACTGACCTCGCAGTCGCCGGCCGCGGCAAGGGCCCCGTAAGGTCACCGCGAGGGCGGGCCCGGCCGCGCCTGTGGAGCCGAGTGGGTGGTTGGGCGACCGGCCGATGCAGGTCCCCGACTGGTGCCTGGCCGCCGTCGGGCCCGCTCTCGTTTCAGGGTATGAGCGCACCGGGCGTTCAGCGGGTGTGCGCGGGGTGGTGACACGGCTGCGCCGACGACGTCCATCTGTTGAGGGGGGGATGGACGCCGTCGGCGTTGAGGGGCCGTTGTGCCGTGGGCGGGGCAGGGCACCCCCGTGACCCTGGCGCGCTTGGGGCACTGGGCCTGTTGAGCGACCGGGATCAATGATGTGCCTGTGCGTCGGCGGTTGTCATTCGCACAGCGTCCACTTCGGTGTGCATTCCGTCCACGGCTGTTCGGGTCGGCAACTGGTCGCGCAGCTCGCTGGGTGTGATGCCGTGTGCGGTGCGGAAGGCCCGGGTGAAGTCGCCGGGGCGCGGGTAGCCCCAGCGGGTGGCTATGGCGTGGATGGGGAGTTGGCGCAGACGGGGGTCGGTGAGGTCCTGGTGGGCGTGGGCCAGCCGCTGGTCGCGTATGTACGAGGCCACGGTCAGCTGCTCTTGCTGGAAGAGGCGGTAGAGGTAGCTGCGTGAGATGTGGTGGGCCGCGGCGATTTTCGCGGGGGTCAGATCCGGATCGCCCAGATGCTGTTGGACGAACGACTTGATGCGCAGGATCAGGGCGCGGTCCTGCGTCTCGGGCGCCAGGTGCGGCTCCGCGTCCACGGCATGGGCGAAGACGGCGGTGACGAGATCGGTGACGACCCTGCCCAGCCGCTCGGCGTCGGCCTCCCGGTAGGAGGAGGTGTCCGAGGCCAGTTGCACGAGCAGCCCCGCGAGCAACGCGCCGATGCCCTCGCGGCCGGATATCCGCCGTCCGACCACCCCGTCCGCGCGGCCGGCCGGGAGGTCCACCGCGGCGCGCGGGATCTCCACCCCGACGATGGTGACCGGGTCGGGACCGGTGGATATCTCGTAGGACCGGGACGAGTAGTTCACGTGGAAGTCGTCGATCCGGTACCCCACGTGCTGCCTGCCCCAGCTTGCCGCGCCGTCACCGCGCCGCAACAGGGACAGGTGGAAGAACTCCGGGTCGGACTGGCGCACGAGCCTCGGCGTCCGGCGGAACACCAGGTGGTCGAAGGTCGCGGGCCACACCGTCACCTCGCCCAGCCCGATCACGCGCTGGTGCCCCCGGTAGTCGGCGCTGCGATCGCTGCTCAGGTGCATCGGTGCGTGCGTACGCCCCAGTTGCTCCGTCCACGCCTCGAAACGGTCGCTCGCCGGCAATTCCTTGGTGGTGAAGACGGTTTCAGGCAACACGAGGGTAGTCAACCACAGGGCTGGGCAGGGCCGTCAGGTGCGCAGCCTGTTCGGGCGCCGCGCTCACGACGCGCCACCAAAGAGCCGACACCACACGCTCCTGGGGGAAGCATGTCCTTGAACCGTCCGGCTGCCCGCCGTCTCGGTCTGCTGGGTGCCGCCACCGTTGCCGCCCTCGTCCCGGTCGTGGGCGTCATGCCTGCCGCCATGGCCGCACCCGCCTCCGCGCCGCTGTCCATCTCCCACTCCACGCCGTCCCCCGACGCACCGCTGAGCCGGGGCTACTCCACCAGCACCATCGAGCTGGCGGTCGCCGACGAAAGCGGCACGGCCAGGGACTACACCGGCCTGCTCGAGGTGTCCCCGGTCGGTCCGAGGGGCCTGGACACCAAGAAGGTCACCGTGGGCGTCAAGGCCTTGAACGCTCCGTCGGTGCCTCCGCGTATCGGCGCCACCGACCACGGCACCGTAGAGGCCGACTTCGGGCCGCTGCACACCCCGATCCGTGTTCCCGCACACACCACCTACCGCTGGCGGATCACCCTCGGTGCCACGCCCTCCTTCCCCCGCCTCGACAGGACTGGCCTGCGAACTTCTCGGTCTTCACCCACCAGGACAGCATCCACAGTCCCCTGGTGGGCCGGACCGACGGCACCATCGCTCTGGGCAGCACCACCGACTGACCCGGGCCGGCCCCGGCACACCGTTGCGACGGAACCAGCCGCGCCGGGACACAACCGGCGCGGCGGAACCGGTACCCAGGACGCGCGGACGGGACCGGCCCACCGTACGGAGGCGGAAGCGGAGACGGGCCGCGCTGGCCCTGATGCGGCCACCGCCGGCCCGGCGCACGGCGTCTCCGGGTCGGCCACGCGGTACGGCAACCCGCCCCACTCGTACGGATGAGCCCGTAGCGGTCCCGGCCGGATCGGCGGGCTACAAGGAAGCCGACTGACTGCGGGGTGGGGGACAGTCAGGTCGGCTTCGCTGGAAGCCGGTTGTCAGTGACACCTCGTACGGTCCTCACATGGGTATCACCTCGGCCTGGTCCATCACCGCCCACAACGACGACTTCATCAGGACACTTGCTCCGCGGCTGCTCCCGCTGATCGCCGCGGAGCGGGACGACCCGTTCACACGTGAACGCTGGGACCGCTGGTGCCGGGAGCCTCTGCCCGACTTCCGGACCTGGTGGAATCCCTTCGGCCGGTCCTGCCGAAGGGAGGCGGACGCGCTGGACTCATTCCACGAGCTGACCGCTTCCGGGGGCCACGTGCAGAAGATGTACGACGGCCTGTCGCCCGACGACGACTTCTCACTGCTCACGGACGTGTGGGACCTGGTAACTGGCGCTGAGGAGATCTTCCTTTCCGTCCAGAGCAAGGAGTTCGCGCTGAGATCCTTCCTTCACGCCACAGGCCCGGAGCGTGCCGTCCTCCTGCCTGGCTGGTGCGGCAACTTCCTGCTCACTTCCGCAGAGGTGCGCGAGACGCTGCCTGCTGTCGAGCGGGCACTGGGCTTCACCCCAGAACAGCGCGCGGCGGCCGAGGACCAGGACTGGCTGGACTACCGCGAGGATGAGGAGAGCGTGTTGGACGGACCGCTCCGGATGTGGCGGCAGGCGGCGGCGGACGCACGCGGCCTGTGTGGGGTGTCCGTAACCATTTACTGAGAGGGAGGGCGACCACGCATCGCCTGCCACGGAAAGCTCCCGGACGGCGCCGAACGCCGCTGACCGGACCTGAGGGCGGGGCACTGCCCACCCACCCGTCCGCGTTAGCCTCCCGGTATGACCGCCGTGTCGTTCTCACCCGCCCGCGCCGCACGGATGACCGCTGACGCGCTGCGTGGGCGTTCCATCGAATGCCCGCAGTCCGGCACCATCCAGGTCAGGGGCGTCACCCCTGACGGGAGCAGTTGGCCCCTCCGTATCCGGTTCACCACGCATGCCGACCGCTGGTCGGTCCCGCGCATGTGGGAGACCGCCTTCGAGCCGGCCGACGTCGTCGACGAAGACGAGCCCTGCACGGGCGAGTTCGGCGACGACCACGCACAGGAACTGGCTGCGAACTGCCTCACCCGGCTTCTGGAGTACCTCGCCACCGGCCCCGGAGGGGGCATCCGTGAAATCGGCGCCTCCCCATGCTGAACCCGGCTGGGGCATGAAGAGGTCTTACGACATCGCCACCGCGCCCTCCGGCGAGATCCAGGACCCCTACAGCGCCCACTGCCATACCCACGGCGTGGCTGACGACGAAGCCGACCCGGTGAAGGCCGACTTCGGCTGCCCGCTGTTGACCAGGCCCCGTGCATCGAGCCCATCGGGACGAGGCCGGTGGCCTCACCGACCCTGACTGGGTGGGGAGGATGCAGGAGGGCCGCGTCCGCTGGACGAGGAGGGCGACGAGGACGCGCGGATCGCGATGGGCCGGGACTGGCGGCCAGAGCGGCTACCGACGCTGCGGGCCGGCGGTAACGAAGCCGGGACCCAGCGCCTGGCCAGACCCACCGCGCCCCGCTACGTTGGCATCTGCCCACAACGGGACAGGAGAGGGGGGCCTCGCGTGACGAGCGGGGAGGGCGTCGGCGGTACATCCGCCACCGCAACAGCCGATACGGAGACCACAACCGGCACGGACCCGCACACGAACCCGGACGCGCAGCCCGACCCGGGTGACGGACCGGACCACTTAACGGGGAGCGATCCGGGGCAAGGTGAAGCCGGCCTCGCCGAGTACCTGTTCTTCTTCCTCGGCCTGTTGCCCACACTCATCGCCGGCACGCGGATCTATCTGATCGCTCACGGCGACCGTACGACCATGCTGGAACTGCTCGGCACGCTCAACGTGAGCGCCCTGGTGCTGGACACCTTCATCCGCTTCATCGGTGTGATCGGCGGGGCGCTGACGGCGTTCCTCCTGATGCGGCTCCTCCTCGAACGCCCGGAATCCCCTCCCCGCACCTGGCTCCGCCGCGTCATCTGGGACCACCGCCGGGCGGCACTCTGGCTGCTCGCAGGCACCTTCGCGGCTTTCATCAGTACCGCCTACCTGGAAGAGTTCTACGACACCGACAACAAGTGGACCTGGCAGCCCGTCGACCTGTTCAGGATCTACGCCTGGCTCGCGGTGCTGTACGTCGGCCGCGCGCTCGCGCTCCGTGCCTGGCGACGCCGGTCCACGTCCCGGCGACCCAGCCTGGACGGCACAACGGACGGCACCACCGAGGACACCTGCGCCCCGGACCCGGCGCAGACACCGGCTGCGCCCGCCCGCAGCCCCTGGCGTATGTGGGGAGTGGCGACGTACACCCTTCTCCCGGTCGCCGTCCTGATGACGTGGTCATTGCTCAAGCAGTCAGACGACCGCATGTGGCTGCCCGCCCAGGTGATCACCCTCGACCGCGTCCCGGCCGTGGTCGTGCAGGAGGGCATTCGGCAGGACCCGGATTTCCCGCATCTGAACGTCGAGCACGACGGTCACTACACCTTCGTCGGCTACGTTCTCGACGACAGCGACACCACGGAGACCATTCTCTCCTCCAACGGAGTTCTGCTGACCACCGACTCCAAGCGCGTCGTCGACCAGGAGTTCTGCCAGTACGAGCCCACCCACGACGTCGCGGAGGACACCCCTGTCATCGACCGCATCCTGAACCAAGACGACTCCTGGAACCCCGGATTCACCTGTGAGGATCTCCTCAAGAAGGCGATCGGGTCGCCTCTGCCTCGATCCGGAAGCACCAACTGATCGTTTCAGGCAGGTCCCGCCACGGCACCTCGTGAGGGCCTGCATCTCCCACGGCACCGTAAACCCGCATCGATCCGGCTCTGGCTCCGCCCATAACCCACCCGCCAGGCCCCAGGACCGACCCGGCCCCGGAGGTCGCCTACCTCGGCGAGGTCCTCGTCGGCTGCACCACCGTGCGCCCGCCCACCGAGGACAACGGCGCCACCGCCACGGTCATCGCGCGCGTCCTGCCCGAGTACCGCCGCCGCGGCCTCGGCACCCAACTCTACGAGCGCTCCGCCGACCAGCACGGCTTCGTCGAGCTCGAGCGCTGTCTGCTGCGTGAGGGCGACACCGTGCCCTGGATCGACCTGCGTCTAACCTCCGGCCACGAAGGCCAGGATGTCGGGTAGCGCCTCGCGCAGGCTCTCGTACTGGCGGTGCACGCCGTCCAACGCGACCGGAGTGTTGACTCCCCACACCGTCATCCCGGCCCGTCGCCCGGACTCGATGCCCGACGGCGCGTCCTCAATGACCAGGCATTCCTCCGGCTTGGCACCAAGTAGCTCAGCGGCCAGCACATAGGGGACCGGCGACGGTTTGCCTTCGTCGACGGCGGCGGCATCCACGAGCACGCGGGGAACCGGCAGGCCGGTCCGGGCGAACCGTCCACGCACCCGATGCTCATAGTTGGACGTCACCAGCCCCCAGCATCCCGAAGGCAGGGTGGACAGCAGCTCGGACGCACCATCGAAGGCCTCGTAGACACCCGACCGAACGTCGTCGTCCTCCAGTTCATGCAGCACAGCCAGGCACTCTTGTGGGTCCCGGCCCGGGGCGACCTCCGCGAAGGTCTCCATCGGCCGCGTCCGCAGCGCCAGCTCGTACACCGCGTCAGGATCCAGCCCGTATCGACCCGCCCACGTCTTCCAGACCTGACGCTGGTTGTCCACCGCGTCGATCAACGTGCCGTCGACATCAAACAGGACGTACTTCCCGGAACTGGGCTGAACGAATTCGCTGGTCACCCGTTGATCATGCCATCGACCCACCCGTCCGCTCGTCACCCAACTGCCGAGCCCCGCAACGCGCGCACCCGAAACGGCGTCAATTACAAGTTGACGGTGACCTATCGTCAACTTACGATTGACGCATGAGTCCACTCGACGTGAACCTCGCCGACCTGATCGCCCGCCTCGATGAAGAGCTGCCCGAGGCCAACGAACTGGCCCGTATCAGCGAGGCGCGACTTCGTGCTCAGACGCTGTCCGATCTCGGTGACCAGCTCATCGACCACTACGTCAGCAAGGCCAAGCAGGCCGGCGCCTCGTGGACCGAGATCGGCGACGCCATAGGGGTGTCCAAGCAGGCCGCCCAGCAACGCCACGCGCCCGCCGCGTTCGAGCGGTTCACCAACCTGAACCGGCACAGCGTCGTACTGGCGCAGGAGGCCGCCCGAACGCACAAGCACGACTTCATCGGCACCGAACACATCCTGCTGGGCCTGCTCGGCGAACCGCGGGGCCTGGCCTATGAGGTGCTGGTGGCGAAAACCGAGTCGGAGCAACGCATCCGCGACGCGATCGAGGAAGCGATGCCGCCGGCCGGGGAGAAGGCGCTGAGGGGTCACATCGCGTTCCGGCCGGAGAGCAAGGAGGTCATCGAGCAGGCGCGCCGCGCTTCGGCCGACCTCGGCCACGACTGGGTCGGCACGGAACACACGCTGCTGGGCCTGATCCGCGTCGAGGAGAGCGGGGCCGCACAGATCCTGCGCAACCTCGGCTTCACGTCGGACGAGCTGCACGAGACGGTCAAGACCGAGATCACCAAACGGCTCGCCGGGCGCGACAAGTAGGAGCGAAACGATCAGCCGCCGCTTGTGGTACACGGTGGGTGAGAGGCAGCCGACACGTCGACTCACTTCCCATGGGAAGCACGGTGGCGGTCCGTTCGGTGTCTTCCTGTCGTCGCCGTGTGGTGGTTGTCACTGTTCCGTCACAGCCTACGGTCGGTGAAACCCATGCCCGCGGTCCGGTATCTCCCTTTGCGTCAGCATGGCCTTCTTAGCAGAGGATGTTCATGAAGCACCGTTATGTCTCCGTCGCCGTCGTCCTCGCCTCCTCCGCCGCGCTCCTCGCCACCACGTGCGGGTCTTCCAGCGCCAGCCCGAGTGGAACGGCAAACGCCCCGGACGTGTACGTCCAAGCCGGTTCGGCCAGCCCCACGGGGTCTGCGGCCTGGAGGCCGTGCTACCTGCCCGCGGGGTACAAGCACTTCTTCAAGCTGGACTCCGCGAAGAGCGTCCGGGGCAGGACCGTGGTGCGCGTCACCCCGGAGACGTGCAAGGTGAACACGGAGAACGACGAGGACGTCGTGTACACCCCGAGTGGAGCGGCCCGGTCGCTCGCCTTCGCGTCCGGCGCCTCCGTCAAGGTCCTCAAGGACACCACGACCGTGAAGGTCGCCCCGAAGTGGCTGGTGAACCACAGGCTCGCCAACAGCCCGTACTTCTACTACCGCGTCAACAGCAAGAGCCAGATCACCGCCATGCAGGAGATCTACCACCCGTAGAGGGGTGAGGCGAGCTTCCTGAAGTCTGCGGTGCGCGAACACATCGGGTGTTGGGGGGGCGCGGCGGTGTGTGGGGGGGGCGGGGGGCGGGGGGGCCAGAGGGGGCGCGCGGGCCGCTCCCCACCCGCAGCCGCGAACCTCGTCCGACATTTCGAACACATCGGGTGTTCGCGGACCGCAGCTGTATGTGGGTGGGCCGGACGACTGGGCGACCAGAGGCGGCACGCTGCTCGCACATTAAAGGGTAAATCGAAAGATAAAAGTAACGGCAAATCCGTGGGTAAATTGTGGTAGGATTCAGTGTGGAGGTGAGCCATGCCGACGGAGGATGAGCTGTTCGCAGCCGTGGACGCGCTGCTCGCGGGAGAGCCGGAGTTGCCCGAAGCGGCCGAACGGACCCGACTGCGCGAAGCGGCCGGGGTCACCCAGGCCCGGCTCGCGCAGGTACTGCAGACGACGACGCAGACGGTGAAGAACTGGGAGGCCGGCCGCTCCGAGCCACGCCCCCCGCGCCGCCAGGCATATCAGCGACTCCTTGACGGATGGGCGGAGCAATTCCCCGCCGACGCCAACCCGGCGACACCCGTGCAGGAACCGGCGGTGCCGGAGGCGCTCACCGGCCCAGCGGCCCCGTCGCCGGAAGCGCGGACCCTGTCCGCGGCCCCGGCACCCGAGGCCGCGGACATGACTGAATCCGAGAACACCCGGGCTCGCCCCACCGCAGGCACCGCAGACACCACTGCTCCGGCTGCCGTGACGCGTCCGGCGCGCACCGCCAAGCCGTCGTCGTCGCGCCACCCGACCGTACGGAAGGCCCCCCCGACAAACAATCCGGCGGGCGGCGCGGATCCACGCTTCGCGCATGGGCCGCTCGCGGTGGTCGACGTCGAGGACGGCCAAGCGGTGGCGTACTGCACTGGCGGCCTGGTCCTGGACGTGCCGGCCAAGTCCCTCCCGGCCCTGGTGGAGTGGACCCTGAAGGAGGCCAAGCTCGGGCAGCCGAGGCTGTCCGGCCCGGGCAAGGACGCCGACCCGCTGCTCGTGCTCACCGAGTCCGCGTTGGAGCGCTACGGCCTGCCGGTCACCCTCACCGATGAGGAGCGGCTCGCCGGTCGGATTCCGGAGGGCCACAAGGTCATCGCACAGCTCGCCCGCGCCGACTGGAAGCTGACCAAGAGGGGCTTCGGACCGTGGGCGCGGATCTACCGCCCGGCGCAGGGCTCGGAGCGGGCCTGCGTCCAGCTGTGCATCCCGTCCTGGCAAGCGCTGGACTCCCGTCACTGGGGCAATGCTGCTCAGCTCGCGCCGGCCGAACTCGCCCGGCTCTTGGGCGTGTACGCCTCCCGCGTGATGACGCCGCGCGGCTCCACGGCCGTGACCGGCCTGGAGCTGATGACCGCGCTGCACCCGCCGACCCGCGCTTCCGAGCCCGACGCCGACGGCCGCCGACACTCCGAGCACAACCCCGGCTCGCTGGGCAAGGACCCGGTGGACTGCGCGCCGTGTGAGGCCCCGGACGGGCACCCGATCCTGGCGGACCTGCCGCGGTTCCACGTGCGCGGTCCCGCGGAGAAGCTGTACGAGGAGGCGTACGACTGGGCACGGCCGATGACCGATGCCGAATGCACCCTGCGGCACCTGGTCGGCATCGACGTGAACGTCGCGTTCGGCGCCGGCGCCAACGGCCTGACCGTGGGCCTCGGTGCGCCCACACACGTCAAGAACCCGGTGTTCGACCCGAAGTTGCCCGGATCGTGGCTGGTCGACCTGTCCCACGTCGACCTGTCCCGGGTAAAGGTCGGCAAGGACAAGTGGGCGGACCTGGACGCGAGTCTGCTGCCCAGCCCCTTCACCCCGAAGGGCGAGGACCCCGAGGGCCCGGCCTGGTACACGACGCCGACCGTGGCGTACGCGGTGGAGCTGGGCTACGAGGTGCGCCCGATCGAGGCGTGGGTCCGCCACGAGAACGGCCGCTATCTGGACGGCTGGTACAACCGGCTCCGTGACGCCTTCCTCGCCACGATGGCCGACCTCGGCGTGCACGCGGACATGGCGCCGGCCGACTTCCTGGCCGCCATGGACGGCTACAAGGACCGCGACCCGCAGCTGGCGATCGTCGTCTCCGCGATCAAGGCCACGGTCAAGGGCGGCATCGGCAAGCTCCGCGAGCGCCCGCGCGGCGAGGGCTGGCGGCCGGGCCGGCCGTGGCGCGCGCTGTCCCGCCCGACATGGCGGCCGGACATCCGCGCGGCGGTCATCTCCCGCACGCGGATCAACCTCCACAGGAAGATCGTCAAGCACGCGGCGTTCACCGGGCAGTACCCGGTCGCGATCCTGTCCGACTGCGTCGTGTACGCGTCCGACGGGCCGTCGCCGCTGGACTTCCTGCCCTACCGGGACGGCAAGCCGCTGCCCGGCGGCTTCAAGCTCGGCATCAACCCCGGCCTGGTCAAGCACGAGGGCACCCAGACCGTCCTGTGGGGCGAAGAGGTACGCGAGCGGTTCAACGCGCCGGAGCTCAACCTCGCCCGGTACATCAAGGACGGCACCGTCACCGACGCCGACAACGGAGAGTAGGGGAGGGCGATGACCCTGTTCGGGGACGGGCTGGACGCCGCGGTGCAAAAGGCGTTCACCCGCCCGGCGCCCAAGAGCGCCGGCGCGCAGATGCGGTACCTGGTCAAGCAGCTCAAGGGCACCAAGGCGGTCGCCCAACTGCTGAGCATCTCCCAGCGCACCGTCGAACGGTACGTGAAGGACCAGATCAAGAAGCCCCGGCCCGACCTCGCCGCGCGCTTGGAGCGCGAGGTGAAGAAGCGGTGGCAGCCGCAGGTCCGCGCCAGGGCGCGCCAGAGGGCGGCGACGACCGGCGGTATCGTCATCGACACCCAGGCCCGCATCGGCTACACCGCGCCCATCGGGTCGACGGACGATGCACGGCTCCGCCACCTGACCGTGGCACTGCCGCCCCGCTACGCCGCCCGCCTCTTCGAAGCCCAGGCGGCCGGTGCCGGCGACCAGCAGCTCACGGAGATCGCGGCCGAAGGGCTCAAGGAGGTGTACTTCCAGGACGATGGCCGCCGGGCCGGCCAGCTGGAGGAGGTCCGCCTCACGGACATCGAGTACGTGGAGTTCGACCTGTAGCAGACGCACCCCGCAGAGCCGGCCAAAGCATCATGTCGAGCCGAAGCACGCTCGTTGCCGCATAGGAAGGCTTGTTGCCACCTGCGAGGCTTCCACGCCGACAGGTCGTTCCTTCTTCTCGGCGTCGAATTCCCGTAATCCGGGGTCAGTTGCTGTACGAGCGCACTGGTCGTCGTCTTGCCCGCGCCATGGGTGCCGTTGAACCACACGATGGTGTCCTCGTCGGTTCCGGTGTCGCCTTGTGAGGGAGCCCCGCCGGCTCGAAGGGGGTCAGTCGATCGGGCCGGCGGTGTCCGTGTCAGGCCGCTCTCAGCCGGTCGGCAGGTAGTTGTAGCACTTCTGGTGGTACAGGTCGTCCCGCAGCAACTCGTACATGTACTGACCGGTTACGGGTCCAACGACGCCGTCCGCCCTGATCCCGTGGTGCTCCTGGAACTCGATGACCCCGTCCTGTGTCCGGGGGCCCCAGACACCGTCGACGGTCACGAGGTCACTCACCGTTCCCATACCGGCCTCCTGGATGGCCAGTTGCACACACCTCACGCCCTGGCCGGTGGCGCCGTAGCGCAGGTTGGCCACGCCCGGCTTCGCCTGAGCGGTTCCGCTCACGGTGACCAGGGCGGCGAACGCCACGGCTGTCGCCGCAGCCGCGTTCACGCATCGCTTCAGAGTTCGGTTCATTCAATCCACCCGTTTCAACGGGGGCGCGAACGCAGACGTCGTTGTCACTGCCCTCGGCCCCCCTGGTAGTAGTGATCACAAGTCGCCGGCCCGGCGCAGGGACGGTGCCGCCCACATGCGGGGCGTCATACGAGGCCCCCCGGCGGTGCTCATGCCGAACGCACGCCGTCGCGGTCGCCTCCCATGCAACCAGCCGACCGGTTCAGCGGGTTGGTGGAAAGCCTCGAACCACTTTCCGCCTCACCGCGAACGTTGTCGATCTTGACGCATAGAACATACCGCCTTTCAGGGGGTGCGCGTACCGGGCCGCGTTCTGCTGGTACTCCGCCCCATCGCCTGCACCGTCGTCTGCTACGGGCGGGACACCAATGGAGATGACTGGTTGTGCTTCGCCGTCCAGCACAACCTTGAGCGCAGTCGCACCGCCGGATGGTGGGAAGGTCCCATCGATGTCAGGTTCCACGGGGCCGGGCGGTAGTGGCATTTACACGTACCATCCCGTAGTGAAGGGTGTGGCCGGCTTCGGGTCCAGCCCTGCAACTCGGTCGGACGACGACCGGCGCAAGAACTGCGGTACGCACCGGCCCTAGGAGGAGCCATGCCTGACGTGCCCCAGAAGTACTCACCCGAAGGAACACCGCTCGCACCGCTGTCGGACTGGCAGCACGTGCCGACCGTCAACTACACGGCGGACACGCCGGCGGTAGTGCGGTGGTGGCGGCACCTGAGGGACGTGATGCCGTGGCCCCGTCGGGCACACCGCCTGACGCGCTGACAACCGAAGGTCCCCAAGGTCCCCGGCGTGAGCGGATTCAGGATGCCAGCCCGTCGACGAAGCAGCCCCCGCTGCCCGGGCCGCCGGATCAGAGGGACGCCAACCAGGCCGCTGTGTCATCAGGGTGGCCGAAGCGGAGGGTGTCGAGAGGGGCGAAGCGGGGATCGCGGACGCGGCGCGGTGGGCCGGGTCGTCGAGCGCACCGTCGCCTGACCCCGCCACTTCAAACGCCTGCGCATACGCTACGAACGTCGCTGTGGTGCGGGGTGGACGCGGGCCCACCGTGGTCGCCTCCGTCGCAGGCGCCGGCGGAGTCGGCTGGGGCTTCCGGGGTGCTGCCCCCGACCCGCGGCTCGGACACCGGCTGGTCGGACCAGGCCAGGCTCCGGCTCCCAAGACCGAAGGCGACGCCGGAGTCGCCGGGCCCCGGCTTCGGACGCCGGCGGGCCGGACGGACCAGGCCTCGGCCGAGACGTCGGCGGGTCGGACTTGTACAACCAGTCCCCGACACCGCACAGTTGGCCGGTATTCGTCCATACGGTCAGGAGTCCCGGCTTGTCCTCCCACACCCCCGTTCCCGCACCCGCCCACGTCGTCGACCCCGCCGGCGGATGCCCGCACGCCCTGAACGCCGACCTTCGGGCCCGGGGGCCCGTAGCGGACGTCGTCCTGCCCGGCGGGGTGCCCGCAGCGGTCGTCCTGGGGCACGACGCGCTCAAGGAGTTCCTCTCCCACCCCGACGTGGCCAAGGACGCCCGCCACTGCCCGGCCCTGAACGACGGCAGGATCCCCGCCGACTGGCCCCTACGGGTCTTCGCCAACGCCCAGGGCATGCACACCGCCGACGGGGCCGACCACCGCCGACTGCGCTCCCTCGTCGGCAACGCCTTCACCGCCCGCCAGGTGGAGCGGCTGCGACCGCGCATCGAGGAACTGACAGCCGGCCTCCTCGACGACCTCGGCCGAGCCGCCGCCGAGGACCCGGACGGCATTGCGGACCTGCGCACCCACTTCGCGCTCCCGCTTCCGATGAGCGTCATCTGCGAGCTGCTCGGCGTGGACCCCGAGCACCGCGGCCGGCTGCACGACCTCACCTACACGGTGGTCATCGCCACCGACACCACCCCGGCGGAGGTGATGGCCGCCGTGCACGAGCTCATGGAACTGCTCGGCACGATCGCAGCCGCCCGCAGGGCCGTCCCCGGCGACGACCTGACCAGCGCCCTGATAGCCGCCCGCGAGGACGGCGGCGACCGGCTCAGCGAGGCCGAACTCATCGGCACCATGCGCCTGATGCTGGTCGCCGGCCACGAGACCACCCTCAACCTGATCAGCAACGCCGTACGGGCCCTGTGCACCCACCGCGACCAGCTGGCACTGGTCCTGGACGGCAAGGCCACCTGGTCGGACGTGGTGGACGAGACGCTGCGCTGGGACGGCCCGGTCAGCTGGTTCCCCTTCCGCTACCCCACCCGCGACCTGGCCCTCGGCGGCACCGTAATCCCGCAGGGCACCCCCGTCCTCGCCGGCTACACCGCCGCCGGGCGCGACGAGGCCTTCCACGGCCCCGACGCCGACCGCTTCGACATCACCCGGCCCGGCGCGGCCCGGCACCTCTCCTTCGGCCAGGGCGCGCACTACTGCGTGGGCGCCCCGCTCGCCCGCCTCGAGGCCACGATCGCCCTGGAACGGCTCTTCACCCGCTTCCCGGACCTCGACCTCGCCATCCCCGAGGCCGAACTGCCCCGCCAGCGCAGCTTCATCGGCAACAGCGTCGAAGCGCTCCCGGTCCGCCCGGTGCGCCCGACCCGGCGCTGAGGCGCGTTTTCCCGCTGACTCCCAGCGGTCTGTGGCAAGGCGCGGACAGTTCTGTCCTCCGCCAGCCCAGCGCCCCGGGGCACATCCCGCCCCCAGATCGGGGAGTTGTGGCCGTCGGCGGGGCGGACGAGGATCTTGGCGCGGACCCGCTGCCCACCGCAGCTCGGACGAACGCCTCCAACTGCTGCGGCGGGCTGTCCCGGTCCTGCGCGGAGATGGCCATGAACGGCCTGACGTCGGTGTTCGCACCTGCCGGACCAGCCACATCGGGGCTGTCGCGCCCAGGCAGCACCGCATCCGGCAGCACCTCGGGATCCGCGGTCAGCGGGTCCGGATCCAGGGCCGCACCAGCCCGGAACACCTTCGGGTACGGCCGCGGCAGCTTCGCCGCGCACACCCCCGGTCGACCCGCCCACCAGCCCCCGGCCCGCCGGCTCGCGCGGCGTGCGGACGTTCCCCGCGCTCAGCTCCGACACATCCCGTGCGAGCCAGTCGGCCACCTTCCGGCCGCCCGTGTCGCTGCAGTCGGTGTTCGCCACCGAGCGAGGTGCTTCAGCTACCCTCGGTATCCCTCTCCCATACCTCACCCACCTGCTGCGATACGCTGTGAAAAAGGCGTCTGTGCCCGCCGGTCTCCCGACGTAGTGACCCCGAACAGTGCGGCCTGGCGGCCACATTTCCTCGGTCAGCGGGAAAATCAACTCAAAAAGTGGCACGGGACAGTTGTCTTCCGCAGGTCCGTTCTCCCGTAGGTCGGTTCTCATGGACCTCAACACCATCACCGAAGTAATCCGGCGACCGTCCGAGCGGCCAGGCACGGACTGGCACGAGGGCGACGCCTGGCTCGCAGGCGGCACATGGCTCTACTCCACGGAGCAGCCGGACCTGCGAAGGCTGATCGACCTGACGGCGTTGCGTTGGGAGCCTCTTGTCCCGACGGACGAGGGCCTGGAGATCAGCGCCACCTGCACCATCCGCGACCTGTACGCCTTCCCGTGGCCGAAGGACTGGACCGCCGGAATTCTCTTCCGGAAAAGCTGTGAGGCATTTCTTTCCTCGTTCAAGGTCTGGAACGCGGCGACCGTCGGCGGAAACATCTGTATGTCCCTGCCCGCCGGCCCAATGATCACGCTGACGGTCGCCCTCGAGGCCCAGTACGAGCTATGGGCGACCGACGGCTCCGTACGTTTCGTCGACGCCCTCGATTTCGTCACGGGCGACCACCGTAACGTTCTCGCCCCGGGGGAAATTCTCCGGCGCGTCACCATTCCGGCGTACGCGCTGCGGAAATGCACCGCGCACCGTCGCTTCACGCTGACCCGGCTCGGCCGTTCTACGGTGTTCCTCATCGGCACGCAACGCCTGGGAGCGAGTGACCTGCTGCTCACCGTCACCGCCGGGACCACCCGGCCGGTCCGTATCGCCTTCGCCTCCCTGCCCGATGCCCGCACCCTGCGGCAGAGCATCGACGCCGTACCGGCCGACGTCTGGTTCGCCGATCCCAACGGGACCCCCGACCACCGCCGCCATCTGACCCACCACTTCGCCGAAGAGATTCGCCGCGAACTCATGGCTGGGGACCTGCCATGACCTACGTCGTGAACGGCCGGAAGTTCGACCGGGAACCGGCCCCGGGCCAGTGTCTGCGCACCTTCCTGCGCGAGCTCGGCCACTTCGGCGTCAAGAAGGGGTGCGACGCGGGTGACTGCGGGGCCTGCACGGTGTGGCTGGACGGAACACCGGTACACAGCTGCATCACCCCCGCGTTCCGCGCGGACGGCCGTGAGGTGACCACGATCGAGGGCCTGGGACGGCCCGGCGCCCCGCATCCCGTGCAGCGGCAGTTCGAGGAGGCCCCGGGGTTCCAGTGCGGATTCTGCACTGCCGGGATGATCATGACGTCGGCGACCTTCACCGAGGAGCAGAAGGCGGATCTGCCCCGGGCGTTGAAGGGGAACCTCTGCCGCTGCACCGGATACCGGGCGATCGAGGACGCCGTGAAGGGCGTCAGCGCGGTGGAGACGGCGGTACCGGGCAAGGCCGTGGGGACGAGCGTCGGCGCGCCCGCGGGCCACGACGTGGTGACGGGTCACGCCGAGTTCACCATGGACACACACATCGACGGCATGCTGCATCTCAAGGTGCTGCACTCACCCCACGCGCACGCCCGGATCGTCTTGGTCGACAGGAGTGCCGCCCTCGCGGTTCCCGGCGTGCACCGGGTCTACACCTGGGAAGACGTACCCCGCAGACGCTTCACCACGGCGATCCACACCGACCACCTCGTGGACCCGGACGACACCTACATCCTCGACGACACGGTCCGCTTCGCCGGCCAGCGCGTCGCCGCGGTCCTGGCCGACACGGTCGGGGCGGCGGAGGAGGGCTGCCGGCGTCTCGCGGTCGAGTACGAGGTGCTGCCGGCGGTGTTCGACCCTGAGGCGGCGATGGCCGACGGCGCCCCCCAGCTGCACGGTTCCCACGATCCGTTCGTCCGCGACCCCGTCCACAACATCCTGGTCGAACTCCATGCGCACATCGGTGACGTCGACGCCGGATTCGCCGCGGCCGACGTGATCCACGAAGGCACGTACTTCTCGCCGCGGGTGCAGCACGCGCATCTCGAGACCCATGGCTCGATCGCCTGGATGGAGGACGGCCGGCTGAACGTCCGCACCAGTTCGCAGTCGCCCTCGATCGCGAAGGTCAAACTGGAGTACCTGTTCGCGCTGCGCCCGGACCAGGTGAGGGTGTTCTGCAAGCGGGTCGGTGGCGGATTCGGCGGCAAGCAGGAGGTGATCGCGGAGGACCTGGTCGCGCTCGCCACCCTGGACACAGGGCGGCCCACCTGTCTCGAGTACACCCGTGAGGAGGAGTTCACCACGGCCTCGCCGCGGCATCCGATGACGCTGACGGTCAAGCTCGGCGCGAAGGCCGACGGCACGCTCACCGCGTTCCAGGTACGCAACGTCTCCAACACGGGCGCCTACGGCAACCACGGCGGTGAAACGGTGTACGCGGGCGGTGCCGCCGTCATGATCTACCGCTGCCCCCACAAGAAGTACGACGCGTACTCCGTCTACACGAACACCGTGCCGAGCGGGGCGCTGCGCGGCTACGGCATGACGCAGCCGGCGTTCGCCGTGGAGTCGGCGATGGACGAACTGGCCCGCGCCCTGCACATCGACCCGCTCGAACTGCGCCGACGCAACATCGTGCGTCCGGGGGAGCCCCTGGTCGCCCTGCACGACGGCCCCGACGACGTGATCTTCACGGAGGACGGACTCGCGGAGTGCATCGACCTGGTGGGCGACGCCCTGGCCCGTACGGCCGGCCAGCCGCCCCCCGGCCCCGAGTGGTTCGTCGGCACCGGCGTGGCCAGCTCTTTGCACGAGACCGCGCCCCCGACCGAGCACCTCTCCGAGGCCTGGGTCACGCTGGGCGACGACCTCATCTACGAACTGGCGGTCGGGACCGTCGAGTTCGGAGAGGGCACCTCCACGGCCCATGTCCAGATCGCGGCCAACCAGCTCGGCACGACACCGTCGCGGATCCGTCTGGTGCAGTCCGACACCGACCGCACGGGATTCGACACCGGAGCCTTCGCGAGCGCGGGCCTGTTCGTGGCGGGCAACGCGGTCCTGCGGGCGGCCAATGCCGTGCGCGACCGCATTCTGGATTTCGCCGCGGCGCACACGGGCGTCCACGTCGTGATGTGCACGATGGACGACGACGGTGTCGTCTGCGGGGACCGGCGGGTGTCGCTGGCCGAGCTCGTCGCGCTGGCCCGGGCGCGTGGAATCCGGTTCACCGCCGCACGCAAGGCATACGGCTCGCCCCGGAGCGTCACCTCCAACACGCAGGGGTTCCGGGTCGCCGTGCACCGCGTGACGGGTGAGATCCGGATCCTGTACAGCGTGCAGGCGGCGGACGCCGGGGTGATCATCAACCCGGCGCAGGTCCGGGGACAGGTGGAGGGCGGTGTCGCCCAGGGGATCGGCTTCGCACTGACCGAGAACCACCATGTCGACGACAGCGGCGTCATGGTCAACCCGAACCTCCGGAACTACCGCATCCCCACCTACGCCGACACCCCCCGTACCGAGGTCCTCCTCGTGGGCTCGGCGGATTCGGTCGGACCCATGCGGGCGAAGGGGATGGCGGAGTGCTGTATCAACCCGGTGGCCCCCGCACTCGCGAACGCGGTCCATGACGCGACGGGTGTCCGCTACCGTGCGCTGCCGCTGACGCCGGAACGCATCTACGGCCGGCTCCTCGCGGAGCAGTCGGTGTCGACAGGGTGAACCACCATGAACACCCAGAAGAACGTGGCTGCCGCGGCCACGGCGATCATCGGCCAGAAGGTGCTGCCCGGGACGGAGCGGGAGTTCGAGAGATGGCAGCAGGACCTCAACGCCGCGGCCGCCTACTACCCCGGATTCCTGGGCGCCGAGGTCTCCCCGCCGACACCGCTGCAACCCGACTGGGTCGTCGTGTACCGGTTCGACTCGGTGGCGCATCTGCAGGCGTGGATCAACAGCGCGACCAGGCAGACGTATCTCGATGTCGGCGCCAAGTACTTCGACGGCCCGGCGACCCAGCAGGTGGTCAGCAGCGGCACCCAGTCACTGGATCCGCTGGTCACCGTGGTGGTCACCCACCGCGTCCACCCGCACCAGATCGACGACTTCCTCGTCTGGCAGCACCACATGGTCCAGGAGGAGAGCAAGTTCGACGGGTTCCGCGGGACCGAGCTCTTCCGTCCCATCGAGGGCCTCCAGGAGGAATGGACCACGCTGTACCGCTACGACAGCGCCGAGCACCTCGACGCCTGGCTGACGTCGCCCCAACGGCGGGAGATCCTTGCCGAGGGCGAGAAGTTCAGCGACTTCACACTGCGCACGATCGACAACTCGTTCGGCAGTTGGTTCGCTTTCGAGGGCAACGGCAAGGAGGCACCGCCGCCGCCTTCCGAGACCAGGACCTCCCTCGCCGTCTGGGTCGGCCTGTACCCGACGGTCGTGCTGCTGACGCTCGCCCTGTCCCCGCTGCACATGCCGCTCTGGATCGGCCTGCTCGTGGGAAATCTGCTGTCGAGTTTCATCATGAGTTTCTTCACCATGCCCTACTACGTGAACCCGCTGCTCGGGCGGTGGCTGCGGCCACCACCGGACGAACGAGCGGCAAGGACGAACGTCCGTGGACTCGGCATCGTCGTGGTCGCGATGGCCTTCTGGGCAGCCCTCTTCTACCTCGTCACAGTCCGGTTCTGGACGCTGCCCTGACCAGTGGGCGCCACCTGCATGTTGATGATTCACACATTCAGGCGGTATCAGGATGCGGACACACCCTCTGGATGTCGACATCGATCTGGTGACCTGATATTTCGTCACACGATGTGTGATCCTTCGCGGATGTACCGACACCGGTAGCCCCCCACCTTGGTGTACCGGGGAATCTGCTGTTGCAGACCTGGCTGTGCGATGATCGCGCAAGGACGCCGCGCCGGACTGATCTCCCTCATGGGTATTGCCGTAGGTTTCCTCGTTTATCTGGCGGCTGCCATCGCAGGAAACACAACGGTTTTCACGCTGGTGCCCGCGCTGTACACGACGATCCAGATCGCCGGTGTCGCCTACCTGCTCTGGCTGGCGTGGAAGACGGTGCGGCCCGGCGGTGTGTCGGCTTTCGATCCCCAAGCGCTGCCCGTGGACAGGCCGCGCAAGCTCCTCACCATGGGGATGGGCACGACACTGCTGAATCCCGAGATCGCCATCATGTACGTCTCGCTGCTCCCGCAGTTCGTCAACCCGGCGCGCGGCCACGTCGCGACGCAGTCCCTCACCCGTGTACGTGCTGACCGCCGGCTCGATCGCGGGTTTCCTGCGCAATCGGCCAGGGTGGCAGCGCGCTCAGCGGTATGCGATGGGCGCCGCGTTGGCGGGGTTTGCGCTGCGCATCCTTACAGCCTGACGTGCACAGCTGCGCATCGAACCCCTTTCTTCCACTCCCTGCGAACCGGGCTCTGTGGTGCTGCGTGCCCATAGGCGCCGGACAATCACCGCTTTCCCGAACGGAGACCGTCATGTCCCCTCGTGCTGCCCTGACTCCGCAAATGCTGCAGTACGCTGAGAAGTTCGACGACCGTGGCGACATCCGCTGGCTTCCCTACTGATGTACTTCCATGAGGCAAGCTCATGGGTCTGGCCCCCTACGGAAAGCCCCGCTACGCGCAGCTGATCAAGGAAAAGCTGATCGACATCGAGCCGGACGGCTCCTTCCGGCTCGACTTGCGCTACTTCGAGTACCTGCGCGGTCAGGTGATGACCGGCCGCGGCTTCGAGCGGCTGTTCGGCGGACCGTGGCGCACACCGGAGGGGCCGCTCATCGAGCGGGAGTTCGACCTGGCGGCCTTGGTGCAGCAGGTCACCGAGGAAGTGGTCGTACTGCTGGCCCGGCACGCCCGCGAGCTCACCGGTGAGCGGCACCTCGTCCTGGCCGGCGGCGTGGCGCCAACTGCGTCGCCAACGGAAAGGTCATCAACGAGCAGATCTTCGACGAGGTCTGGATTCAGCCCGCCGCGGGCGACGCCGGGGGCTCGCTCGGGGCGGCCCTCGCCGTTGCCGCGGACCTCGGCGCGCCCCGGGCACACGTGGGCACCGGCCGCGACGGCATGTCCGGTTCACTGCTCGGACCGGAGTTCAGCGATGAGGAGATCGCCGCCTACCTGGACAGCCGGCGGCTTCCGTACACCCGTCTGGATCCGGAAGAGCTCTGCCGACGGGTCGCCGAAGGGCTCGCCGACGGCAGGATCGTCGGCTGGTTCCAGGGGCGGATGGAGTGCGGGCCCCGGGCGCTCGGGGCCCGGTCGGTCATCGGAGACCCGCGGGATCCGGCCATGCAGTCCGCCATGAACCTCAAGATCAAGTTCCGGGAGTCCTTCCGGCCGTTCGCACCCTCGGTGCTCGCCGAGGACGCCAAGGACTATTTCGAGCCCGGTCCTGCTGAACACCTCGTTCAACGTGCGCGACGAACCGATCGTGGCCTCGCCCGCCGAGGCATACGCCTGCTTCATGCGCACCGACGTCGACCTGCTCGCGGTCGGCACCTTCGTGCTCCACAAGGCAGACCAGCCCGAGTGGCACGAGGAGACCGACTGGCGGGAGGCCATCCCCCTCGACTGACGAAGACCACCGCCCGCGCCAACCATCGCCGAAGAGAAAGGCAGGGGACCAGATGCGCAAGGCACTCCTCACCATCACGTACTTTCTGCTGATCACGCCGATCGGCCTGCTGAGCCGACTCGTACGCGATCCGCTTGCCCGAAAGTGGGACCAGAAGGCCGACACCTACTGGATCAGTACGGCCCCGTCTCCCTGACAGGGGACTCGCGGATCGGCACGGCACGGGCTCGCCCCGCCGGCCGCCGAGCCGACCGGGCTGCCCACCGCGAGAACAGAGGCTTTCGAGGTGGGCAGAGCGTCTCCCACGAAACCGAGGAGCGCACGCCCACCTGCCCCCCGACCCCCCGCGAACCGGGGTTCATCAGCCTGAGGTCTGCCGTTCCCCGCGCCGACACCGCCGATCGGCTGAGCCGAGAGCCACACCGTGGACAGCTGCGTTTTGTCTCGCGTGTGCGTTCCTTTGGCGTTGCGGCACACTCCAGATGAATGACTCTGAGTGACAGACTGGTTGCCATGCAGAGCGAGAAGGGCACAGCCGCCGGCGCGCAGCCGTCGGTACACAGCGCAGGCCGCCAGCGGCCTGCGGCCGGCTCGACTGAGGTCACCCTGGGGGTGGAAGAAGAGTATCTGCTGGTGGACCCGGTATCGCGGCAGTTGAGTCCGCAAGCGGACAAGGTGGTGGATCAGGCGGCCGGGGATCTCGGCGACCGCGTCACCACCGAGATCACTCTCTACCAGGTCGAGGTCCGCACCGATCCGCACACGGCCCTCGCGGACCTGGGGGAACAGCTGCGTACGACCCGCAACGCCGTCGCGCGCGCCGCGGCCCGGCTGGGGCTGCGCGTCATCTCCAGCGGCACACCCATCCTGGGCCAGCTCAACCCACCGCCTTTGTCTCCTGGGGTCCGCTACGCCAAAAGCCTGGCCAGGTTCGGCGCCTTGGACCACGAGCAGAGCGTCTGCGCCTGCCACATCCACGTCGGCGTCCCCGACGTGGCCACAGCACTGCGGTTGAGCAACCACCTGCGTCCCTGGCTCCCCACTCTCCTGGCCATGACCGCCAACTCTCCCTACTGGGAGGGCAAGGACACCGGCTACGCCAGCTGGCGCACCATGACATGGGGCCGGTGGCCGGTCGCGGGGCCGCCTCCCTACTTCGAGTCTCCCCGCCACTTCGAGGACCTCCTCGACCGCCTCGTCGCGAGTGAGACTCTCCTGGACCGTGGTGGCCTCTACTGGGACATCCGCCCCTCCCACCACGTGCCCACCCTCGAGATCCGTATCGCTGACGCCGCACCCACCGTGGACGACACCCTGCTGCTCGCCGGCACGGTCAAAGGCCTCGCCATCACCGCCATGGCTGCCATCCACAACTCCCAGGCCGCCCCGCGCCCGCAGCCGGAGATGCTGCGCGCCGCATGCTGGCGCGCCGCGCGGGACGGACTGAGCGGAAAGAGCATCAATCTGGACACCGGCCGGCTCGAACCCGCTGCCGTACACCTCGGCCGTCTCTGGGACACCGCTCTGCCGGCCGTGGCGGCCTCGGATGACCACTCGCTCCTGCATGCCGCACACACGCGCCTCCGCGCCGAAGGAAACGGCGCCGACCGCCAAAGAGCGGCCTTTCGCCGGCGGGACAGTCACATCGACGTCGTCGACTACCTGATCGGGACGGCCGCCGTAGCTCCGGACCGCCCCCGCCCCACCGAGCCCGGCCTCGACGTCCTCGAATGATCCGGGACCGCCTGGCCGTCAGGCGGTCCATCGGAGTCGGAGCGCCGCCGGCACGGCTTGTCGACGCTGTGTCAGGGGCGGGCTTTCGCCATCGTGTGACGGGCGTGGAAGAGGCCCCAGCGCAGCAGTCGCCGGCGGGTGATGTCGGTCCACAGGGGCAGGTTGGCCAGCAGGTCGTCGAGGTAGGCCGGGCTGATGACGCCGCGCAGTTCGGGCGTGCGGCGGCGCACCTCCTCCTCGAGGCGTGCGTAGTGGGTGGTGAGGTCCGCGGTGCGGTCCTCAAAGCCGGCTTCCAGGCCGAGCCCGGACAGGCTTTCCAGGTAGAAGGAGGGCGTTGCCAGGCTCTGCACGCCCAGACGGGACAGGGCGAGCCGCACGGCCTCGGCCGGAGTGTCCTCGGCCGTCATGATGTCCGAGAAGACCAGCGCTCCGCCCGGTTTGAGCACGCGGACCGCCTCGGCCAGTGCGGCGTCCCGGTCGGCCACATGGCACAGGACCTCCAGGGACCAGACCACGTCGAAGCGCTCCGCCTCGTAGGGGAGGCGGTTGAGGGATCCGGTGACGACCTCGATCAGACCGTCCAGGCCGCGTCGGACGTTGGCCGCACGGTGGCGCCGGTTGTGCTCCTCGCTGAGGTCCAGGGCCACCACCCGGCAGCCGAAGCGCTCGGCGAGCGCACGGGCGGAACCGCCGTACCCCGACCCGAGGTCGAGCACGGTGGCGTCCGGGCCGAGCACGTCCGCGACCCGGTCCGCGGCGTGCTGCACGGTGCGGTGCGAGGCGCTGGCGATCGCCTCCCGGGTGTGGGCGTAGACGCCGACGTGGATGTCCTCACCACCCCAGACGGCGTCGTAGAAGGCGTCGACATCGCTGGTCTCGTAGTAGCTGCGGGTCGATTCCTCCAGGTCCGGTGCGCTGCTGTCATCCCTCGTGCGATCGCTCATGACGGCTGCTTTCCCTGCATCGGCACGGGCGATTCTCCCCACCTGTGATCATCGGTGACTATCCGCCATCGGTGTATCGGCTGTGCGCATGGGCGGACGGGTGTCACCGCTGACCAACGACTTCGGTCAGCCGTTTCCAGTAGGGCTTCGTCCCATCACCGGCCGAGTTCGTTGCCTGAAGCGCCTGTTCTGCGAGGAAGGTCGATCTACCGCATATTGGGAGAGGTGACCTTGTTCAGGCCTTCCTCTCCGACGCTGGCGTCAGGGACGAGGCGGCATCCCGGATGGGGACGGGCCCGAAGAGACCGTAACCGGCCAGGCCGTCATCACGTAGGCCGTAGAGCTGACCGGACACGCGCCCTTTCGCATCTCAGCGAAAGGGCGCGGACGAGCCCCCGGTCCTCACCAACCGGTCGACCTTCCACCGGGAGAGCCCGGACACGGCTCCCGCACGAGGCCGGCAAGGGACGGCGGGGATCGGATCGGCGGTGTCTTCGGCATGGACGCCGGGACCTTGGAGTCCGGGTGACACCTGCCCGTCAAGCCTGGCCTCTACGGCTGCTCGCACCACGACTTCAGCCCCACGCGGCCGCCGCAACGCCAGCTGAACGGCCGGCGGGGGAAGGACCGACACCTCGGAAGTGATGCGCCTGGCGGCGCACGAAGGAGGCTGTATGCCGCTCCACGACCCGGCAGTACTCGACTGTCCCTTCGACTTCGCTCACGCGTTGGAGTTCGACCCCTCGCTCGCCTTGTTGGCGCAGCGCGGTCCGGTCAGCCGGATCCGATTGCCCTATGGCGAGGCCGAGGCGTGGCTGGTGACCAGCTTCGACGGAGTCCGTCAGGTGACGTGCGATCCGCGATTCAGCCGGGCGGCGATCATCGGACGTGACTACCCGAGGATGACGCCCGAACCCATCGTGTCGCCCGAATCGATCAACGTGACGGACCCGCCGCACGCCACCCGGCTGCGGCACGTGGCAGCCCAGGCGTTCACACGGGAGCGGGTGGCAGACATGCGGCCGGCCGTGGACCGGGTGGTGGCCGGGCTGCTCGAAGCGATGGCCGAGGCGGGGCCACCCGTGGATCTGGTGGCCCACCTGTCGGTCCCGCTGCCCCACGTGACGATCTGCGAGCTGCTCGCCGTCCCTGAGGCCGACCGCGAGGAACTGCGTGCGTGGACCATGCGGCTACTGGCCACCTCGCCGGACACCCAGCAGGACGCGGCCGACGCCAAAGCCTGCCTGCGTGCGTACTTCGCCGACATGGTCCCGGCCCGGCGGAACTCCTCAGGCGAGGACTTGCTCAGCGCGATGGCCAATGCCCCCATGCCGTCGGGCGTCGAGCCCCTGAGCGACGACGAGCTGGCGGTGCTCGCCGTGACGCTCATCCTCAGCGGAAACGACACGGCGACCTGCCAGATCAGCAACATCACCTACCAGCTGCTGATCCGACCCGAGGAGCGGGCCGCGCTCCTGCGCGACCCCGACCGGTTCCCCGGCGCGCTGGAGGAGCTCCTGCGGTTCATCCCCTTCCGCAAGGGCGTGGGCATTCCACGGATCGCGCTGGAGGACGTAAAGGTCGAGGGAACCGTCATCAGAGCCGGCGACTACGTGCACGTGTCGTACCTGGCCGCCAACCGCGACCCGTCGGTGTACCCCGACCCGCACACGCTCGACCTCGAACGGCCGGCACACCCCAACATGACCTTCGGTTGGGGAGGGCACCACTGCCTCGCCGCACCGCTCGCGCGGGCGGAGCTGGAGAGCGCGGTCACCGGTTTGCTGACCCGCTTCCCCCACCTGCGCCTCGACATCGACCCCGACGACATCCGATGGGACACCGAGACCATCCGCCGCTTCCCGCTGCGCCTACCGGTCACCTGGTGAATCCCGGGCGGGCCGGCACCCGGCCCGCCCAGCAGTACTCCGCATGAGTGACGCGCCGCCCGACCGCCCGGGTGTCCGAGAGCGCCATCCGTCCAGCACCCCCTGGCAGCGCCCACACGGTGACCTCCGGGCGGTCGCCGCGGACGCGTCCCACGCGGTGAATGAGTGGGCCGACGATCCGCGCGGCCTGAGCGAACGAGCTGTCCGATCCCCGGTGACGTACCGCTGAAGCAGCGCGCCGGCCTCGATCTGCCCGGTACCCCCGGCCGCCAGGGCGTGCCCCTGCGCCTGTTCGACGGGGAGACGGAACACCTACGCCACCCCGTAATCGCTTGCCGGCCCTTCGTGCGTTCGCCTCAGCAACGGCACGCTCATGCCGGCGCAGCAGTGAGTGCGCAGCTGCTCTCCCGGTTTTAACCTGGGGGAATGGACGGTGGGAAACACGTCTGTCCTGACTGCGGACGGCCCGTGGAGGCGGTCGTGCGGCGGCACAAGACCCTGGGTGTCTGGGTGCCGGTGTGGCGGCGGGGGCCGTGTCAGAACCCTGAGTGCGGGGCCGTCACCCCCACCTCGCGTCGACGGAAGGGCGAGCCGCCCACGAAGGGAGCGGGCAACGAACGTCCGGACCCGCCCCGGTGAAACCCTCCGGTCGTACGAGTGTGTACGCCTCCGGAGCAGGTAAAAAAAGGGGGGCGGCCCGCTTCAGCGAGCCCGCCGACCACGCGCTCGGACGCTCAGCGGGAGAGCCAGGGTGTCAAGCTCAGCTCCCGGCCAGGGCCGCGCCTAGCGCGAGCGCGAACAGCATCGGAAGGAGGACGCATCCGAGCCCGGCGCCGGCGGCCAGTACGCGTGGTGTCCGCAGGGACCGGCGGTGCGGCAGTGCCCAGGAGAGGGCGAGCAGGCCGACCGACCAGTAGAACACTCCTCCGAAGGCGCCGACGCCGTCCTGGGACCGGAACCACTTGTACTCCAGCACGAGGAACGGCAGACCGAGCAGGGACGCCACGAGAGGCGCCTTCCACCATGTCCGGTGGGCGTGGCGCGGTTGTACGTCGTTCGGACGCACTTCGTCGGGAAGCATGCGACCACCCCATCACCGCCGCCGGGCCGGGGCATCGGGTCACGTACTCACCTCGCACGCGCGCGTACTCAGACCAGCGGGGCGAGCTTGCTGTCCCACGCCTCCTCAGCCGTCGGCTTCGTCCTCCTGGCCGGGCGCGTCGCCGATGGCGACGCGCAGGTCATGCATGCCTTGCAGAATGTCGATGAGGGCTTCTTCCGCGCCGCTCAGAGCGTGTCGGGTTCCTTCCGTATCGCCGCGCTCCGCGTGCAGCTGGGCCCCGAGCACGTACACCGCTGTCATGACGGCCGCGAAGGCCGCCTCCCGACCCGGTGGCAGTTCTTCCCCCTCGGGTTCGGAGACCTGCACCGCGGTGCGCTGCAGCCGGTTCGTCAGGATGTTGACCGCCAGACCGGGATCGGCTCCCACCTGTTCCCCCCAGCCGAGCAACGTCTCCAGGACGTCCTCGATCTCCCTTTCCTCGGTCAGATGGGTTGCGGCGGTGATCTCGAGCTCCGTCTTCGCCAGCAGCCTGCCGAGCAGCTGCAGACGGTCCTCTTCCTGCGGCTCCCCTGGCCGCCTGTCCGCATCTGCCACCGGCTCAGCCGCCAGAGCGGCCAGTGCTGCGTAGATCTGCTCAGCACTTACCGGACCCTTGCTACTGGTACTCACGCCTTCAGCTTCGCCCAGCGAAGGGGCACCCGCATGCCCGGCGCATTCGAGTCCCAGGGAGTTCCACCACCCGGACCAGTGCGTCGGCGCCGCCGCCGCGTCGGGCGACGAGGGTGCCGCGGGCCGGTGCGGGCGCAGCCACGCAGCACGCAGCGACGGTGGACCACTCCTGCGCGACCCGGCCTGCGGGCGGTTGTCCGGGACGCGGACCATGCACGTGTGGATTGATGGCTGATACACCGGGCTGTGGCACACGCAAGGCTGCGGGTGCCCGGACCGCGGCTTTGCGTGTCCGGGTGACTTTCTTGGTCAGCACACGGCGCGGACGTCCGCTTCCGTACACGTTCTGCCCTTCGGATATCCCCGCACAGACCGCATGCCGCCCCCCTCCCGCACTGCCTGAGGAGAACCCTTGTCCCGACGTTCGGCATGTCCGGCCCGTCCGGCTCGTACGGTCACCGTGGCAGCCGCTGCGCTCGCCGCTGCCGGCGTGCTCACCGCCACGGCCATCGAGCCCGCCTCGGCGCGCGCGCCCGGACACCCGGCCGCCCGGCACGTCCTGCTGCTGTCGGTCGACGGTCTGCACCAGTCCGACCTGGCCTGGTACATCGCCCGCCACCCGCACTCGGCGCTCGCCCGTCTCGCCGACGGCGGCGAGGAGTACACGCACGCGAGAACCACCGTCCCCTCCGACTCGTTCCCCGGCATGGTCGCCCAGCTCACCGGCGGCAACCCGGGCACCACGGGCGTCTACTACGACGACAGTTACGACGCCGGCCTTCTCCCGGCCGGCACGACCACGCGCGCGGGCGCCAAGCCCGGCGTCGAAGTCGACCTCACCGAGGACCTCGACAAGAACAAGGACTCCCTCGACGCGGGCCAGGGCCTGTCCCAACTTCCTGGCAGCATCCTGAAGATGACCCCTCACGCCGCGGACCTCATCGACCCGGCGAAGCTGCCGGTCGACCCGAAGTCCTGCGCACCCCTCTCCCCGCACGCGTACCTGCGGGTGAACACGGTCTTCAACGTGGCCCGCAGCGCCGGGCTGCGGACCGCGTGGTCCGACAAGCACGTCGCGTACGACATCCTCAACGGCCCCTCGGGCAACGGCATCCAGGACCTGTTCGCCCCCGAGATCAACAGCACCGCCATCGGCTACCCCGCGGGCGACGACTGGACCAAGGACAACGCGGCGACCGAGCAGTACGACGGCTACAAGGTGCAGGCCGTGCTCAACGAGATCGACGGCTACGACCACAGCGGCACCCGCAAGGTCGGCACCCCGGCGATATTCGGCATGAACTTCCAGTCGGTGTCGACCGCCCAGAAGCTGCCCGCCTCCGACGGACTGGCCGGCGGCTACCAGGCCCAGGGCGTGCCCGGCCCGCTGCTGGAGAAGAACCTCGCCTTCGTCGACAAGGAGATCGGCGCGTTCGTCAACGAGCTGGGCAAGCGGCACCTGGACGGCAGCACCACGATCGTCCTGTCCGCCAAGCACGGCCAGTCGCCGACCGACCCCAAGGCGCTCACCCGCATCGACGACGGACCCCTCCTGGACGGTCTCAACGCCGCCTGGAAGAAGGCCCACCCGGGCTCCGGCGACCTGGTCGCGCACGCCGTGGACGACGACGCCATGCTGATCTGGCTCACCGACCGGTCGAAGGCGGCCACCGACTTCGCCAAGGCGTACCTGCTCGCCCTCTCCGGCAACGGCAACGGCATCGACGGCAACGCCAAGCCCTTCACGGCGAGCGGCCTGAGGGCCCTGTACGCGGGCGCGGACGCCGCCCGGTACTTCCACGTGAAGCCGGGTGACTCCCGGGTGCCCGACCTGTTCGGCATCACCCGCTACGGCGTCGTCTACACCGGCGGCAAGGGCAAGATCGCCGAGCACGGCGGCGCCCACGCCGACGACCTTGACGTCCCGCTCGTCGTCTTCGGCGCCCTCACCCGGCACGGCGTGCGGGTCGCCACCCCGGTCGAGACCACCCGGATCGCCCCGACCATCCTGCGGCTCCTCAGCCTCGACCCGCGGGCCCTGGACGCCGTACGTGCCGAGCACACCCCCGCACTGCCCGTGCGCTGACCTCACGGTCCTCCGGCCGGGGAGCCGCCCCCTGGGCTCCCCGGCCCCGGCCGATCCGCGCGCAGGTCGCCGATCCGCGCGCGGTTCTGCGTCTGCGCCCTGTGGGTCCCAGGGGCGCACTGCTACGGCATACTGACGCCTCACCGATGCAACAAAATGTTTAAGGAGGCGAAGTTGGCAGCCAGCTTCAGGACAGTCACTGAGGTGGGGGAGGCTCACCGTGCCCAAGCGGAGGCCCTTGGGCGTGCCTTCCAGGAGGCGATCGCGCCCGCCACCGTCAACTACGACTTCGGTCACATTCGCGACGCCGCGGCCAAGCTTCCCGACAGCGACATCGTCAAGGTGGTCCGTGGCTGGGGGCTCAAGGAGGAGGCGCCGATCCTGGTGATGGCGCTCTCCCTCAAGGAGGCGGTCCGCCAGGCGCTTCCGCCCGAGGCGGCCCAGGCGTCGTTCTGGGACACCGTCGAGCGCGACCTCGTCCATGCCTTCACCCATCTCGCGGCACAGGAGGGCGAGGCGGGACTGGCTTACCACGAGGAGGGGCCGGACCACACGAGCTACTACCGCGATCTGTTCTTCGCCCTCCAGGACGAGGAAGCCGGCGAGTACCTGTACGCCGTCGCCTTCTGCGCCGACGTCACCGTCGGCCTCGGCAAGTCCCGTGTGGGGACCCTGGGTCTCACCGACACCGCACCGTTCGCGGTGCGGCTCAACGCGATCGTCGTGCGCCAGAAGCTGACGAACGTGGCCTGATCCTGCGGGCACCACCCGTCGCCTCCTTCTCGGGGCCGCCCCGCGCATGTCCTGCGGCCGGTCCCCCCGCAGGTCCCCACGACCAGTCCCGGCCCGCCGTCCCGGGCCGCGACATCGCGCACCGCTGCGCGGTGGTGACACCGATGGGTGCGGGCCGTGACCCTCCCGGGCGGCTACGAACCGTCTGCGTGGACCGCGTAGACACACCGCTTGCCGACGTACTCGCTGAGGTTCCGGATGACGGACTCGCTGTAGGCCCAGCCGGATGCTCCACTGCTGTGGTAACTGAGATCGTCGCAGCCGAGGGCCAGGTCACAGATGGTGGTGGCGGCCGAGTCGCCGGAGCTGACCGTGCGCAGCGAACCCTTCGTGGACGGACCGGCGCTCGTCGCGAGGTAGTGCTTGCTGTTGCGCGACACCACTCCTTGAATCTTCTGCTGCGCGACGGTGACGGCTTCGGACGCGGTGAGAGAGGCGACCTGCCGGTCGGTGTAGTCGAGGTTCCAGCGGACCACCTTGGGTGTGGTCGTACCGGGGCCCGTGCCGTTGAAGGCGCCGTCTGTGTAGTCGACGGTCCCGGACAGGGAGTACCCGCTCACCACCAGGCTGTCGGGGGTGCTGGCCCGGTCGAGCCCGATCGTGGTGTAGCGCTGGTACGTCCCCGCGTTGTTGTAGGCGTGGCTCTGCGGCAGGACGTACTGGTACCCGTAGCCACCGGAGTGGCGAACGTCGGCGGAGGCAGCAGGGTCTCGCTCAACCATGCCATCGAGGTGCTCCAGTCACTGGCGGGTTCCGTGGATCTGCGTCATGTGAGAACCGCCTGTGGCAACTCCGCCGGACTCGAAAGCCGACAACCTCGCCCATCTCGGCGCCACGAGAGAAGTCCAGGTCAACCTGGATGCCGACAACTTCATCGGCGAGACAGCCCTGACTGGCGCACCCAGTGGACGCGGTACTGCGACACACTCGTCCACGGGCTCGTCGCCGAGACCGACAAGGGGCGGATCGGCGAGCGGGACGCTCTGCCGGCCGAGGGCAACGGGACCAGCGGACGCATCGGTCTGCCCCGCCGGCGCGAGCCGGCATCGGCTTCAGGCCGTCATGCCTGGACAAGTGGTCTCCACCGCTAACACCGGCAGGAACTCTGTCCTTCGACTCTCAGGCCATCCGAGAATGGGCAAGAGGGAACGGATACGACATTCCGGTGCGTGGACGCATTCCCGCGGTTGTCCTACAGGCTTGGGAACAGGCACGCGGAGATTGCTGATCACACTGGCACGCCTTAGCTGCATCTATGAGGGCGTCTCCAGATGCGACACACCTTCACTCGTCGTCGCCGGATCCCAACTTGAACGTCGTGCCGAGGTCGTACTGCGCGATCCCGAAAGGCTGGAAATCGGCATCGGCAAGGATGCGGTAGAGGAACTCAGAGGTGGACATGTCGTACTGGTGCCACCCGTCGACGTCGTGGGACCGCGCAAGGATGAGGTACTCGTCCGGCCGCTCGGCATCGAGCAGCCAGAAGTACTCGTCGGCCCATTCGGTGGAGCCCCACTCAACCAGCCCCTTGCCGCCCGGCGTGTAGATCGCATAGGGATCGACGGCGGATACGCTGCTGAGCTTGCTGTCCTGGTCGGTCCACACGGAGGCCCGCCACTGTGCCAGGAAGTCGAAGGAGATGCCCTCGTCGCGTCCCAGGAAATAGACGGAATCACTGAAGACACCGCCGCTGAACGCTTCGTAGAGCTCCTTGTAGTCCGCCGGCAGCGGAACCCCCAGCTCTCCTTCGATCGCCGCCCAGTCGACGGAGATCCCGAGCGGCTCCCACCCGGTCAGTTCGATCACTCGCTGAACCCACATACAACCGTCTTTTAGCACCTGCTTTCCTTCCGGTGCCCCGCGGCCCCCTCGTTGCCCATGTCAAGATCGGCATTTATCGGACTCAATCGACCTTGACGAGGGGGTGAAGGTCTTGGTCCAGCCATCTGGGCCTGGCTCTCGTTCCCTCACAAGGGTTGCCGCTGCCACCCGGCCGTATCATGCTCCTGGGGTCCTCGCTGATTCTCGTGGTGGCACCCCGGTTTTCAAGGTGCTGCCTTGACCGTTCAGGTGCGAGGAAGGTGTGCCGGTGGCCGAGGCGAGACTGCAAGTCATCGCGGGCGGGGCCGTCCCGCAGGGGCCGCTGACCACGGACCCGTGGCAGTTCCGGACCATGTGCGTCGACGCGTTCGTCGCCTCGTGGAGGGCCTGCGGGTTCAGCCCGGTGACCATCGACGATGACATCGGCCTGCTGGAGCGGACACTCACCGCACTGGGACGGCCTGCGTGGGAAGTCACGCCCGAGGACATTGACCGGGTGGTCGGTGATCTAGCAGTGAAGGGACGGGCGACGTCGACCCGCCGCGAGTACGTGCAGATCTTCAAGGGCTTCCACCGGTTCCTACGGGCTCGCAAAGGGGCTGAGATCGAGGCCGCATTGGGCATCCGACTGGGTTGCCCGGTCGACGAATTCAACGCCTCCCGCCATGTCGGCGACGACTCTCCGGCCCTGCTGCCATCGCCGACACCAGAGCGGGTGAACGAGTTCTTCTCCTTCACGAAACAGGGGATCGCGACCGCGAGGAAGTACGGACCCGCAGCGAGGGACTATGCGATGTTCCGGACGCTGTATCACGCCGGGCTCCGCTCGGAGGAGGCATCGCTGCTGGAGAAGCGGACCTGCACTTCACCCGCGGCCCGTTCGGCAAGCTCCACGCCCGCTTCGGCAAGGGAGCCCACACGTCCGGGCCACGGCCTCGGTGGGTGCCCGTGCTCGACGGCCTGGACCTGGTCCTGCGGTGGTTCCTGGAGGATGTGCGGCCCAAGTTCCCAGACTCGCCGGTGCTCTTCGCCGACGAGTCCGGCGGCAGCCTGCATCGCGGGACCATCCGTAACCGGCTCCGCTCTCTCATGGAACTCGAAGGACGTCCGGCATCCGAGCGGTTCAGCCCGCCTCTGCGTGGAGCTTGCGCGACGCACAACTGCGAACGTGGAGTCGATCTCGTCGCGATCCAGCAGATGCTCGGTCACTGAACCGTCAGCTCGACCATGCGGTATGTCCGGCCCTCCGCGACCTTCATCGAGGACGCCTATCAACGCGCGGTCGCCAGCACTCTGGCCGAGCTGACCGGGAAGGACACCATGGCATGAAGATCCAGTGGCGGCTGCGGATGGCTGCCGCCCAGCGCGAGGTGTGGACCGGGACCGAGTTGCGGCGGCTGCTGGCCGAGAAGGCCGGCCCGGAACTGTCCTCGGCTTCGGTGTCCGCGCAGTTCACCAAGGAACCCTCGCAGGTGAAGATGACCACGCTGGCCGCGTTGTGCACCGCGCTGGAGTCCACTCCCAACGACCTGATCGAGGTCGACACCACCCCCGTCGAACGGCCCCTCGCACCGTGCACCCGCATGAAGCGGTGATGGGGATGCTCGCTCTGCTGCATGACGCCTCCAGCTCCGAGATGCGGATGCTGAAGACCGACGACATCGACCAGCAGGCCCATACCGTCCGGCGGGGAAAGCGGCCCCATCCCGGTCCCCCTGGACCCCGCCCCGCGGACAGTGCTGCAGCGGTGCCTGGCCCACCGTGAGGCATGGCCGACGGCCCACCCGCACGTGATGGTCACCAAAGGAACCAAGGCCGGGCGGAGCCCGGCCTCAACTGCCCACCTTTCCCACGTTGTTGACGACTGCGGCTTCCCACCTCGCTGGTCCGCAGCACCCGGCTCGTCGACCTGGTGAACACCATGGACCCCAAGCTCGTCGCCGCGGCCTTCGCCATGCCTCAGACTCGGACGGATGCGAGAGGCCCTCGGAAATCAGCACAGGGAACCCGCGGCCGAAAGAAGGGAACGAGGATGGCCCACCTGCGACTCGTATGGGTCCTGTCCGGACGTGGTTGGGCCGACTGCATCGTCAGCGACCACCAGGCGGAAGCCAAAGTCACGGCCTCCTATATCACCACCGCCCCCGAAGATCTCTTGACGGCAGTAACCCGGCTGATCGTCGGCGAGGCCGAATGCCGAGCGCAGTTCGAGGCCGAGCCCACCGCCTTCCGATGGATCTTCTACCGTGAGGGCACCAACGTGTGGATCCGCCTACTCGAGCTGGCCAATGGTGGCGCCCACGACAACAGGGGGACCGAGATCTGGTCCACCCAGCAGAACATCGACGTCGTTGCCCGAGCAGTGATCCGCTGCTTCGACGAGGTCGTGAGGGAGTACGGCGAGAGCACATACCGCGGCAAGTGGGGTGAGCACCTCCCCCGAGCCGAGCTCGAAGCCCTCAGGACCGCGTGGCGCGAACATCGAGGCGACTGGGCAGCCTCCTCCACACCATCGAACCCGTGAAGTCTCGGCAGCATCTGGCACGGGTTCGCCGGAACATGTGCGCTTTGCCGAACGACTCGTTCGAGGTAGCCGCAACGCTGTTCTTCTCCTCGCGTTCGGTGAGGACCTGACAGAGCCCCAGCCCACAGCACACCGCGGGCGTTGCCGTGCGCAACTCCAGTGGCCACGAACACTTCTTCGCCTACTTGTAGACTCATGACATGGCATTCATGAGCACCCCGCACTGCTGCTTCCTGTGACCGGGAGAGGTTGAGGGCGATGCCGGACGGCGTCGCCTCCCTTGGTGTGCCTGCAGCGAGAACCACGTTCCCGACGCTGCCCTTTGCTGAGGCAGCGACGCTCTGAGCGCATGTGCAGGCACGTTCTCTTCCCCCCACGCCCGCCAGGAGTGCTTCGTGCCCGTGTCGCTTCCCCCTGCCCTCGAAATGTCCCTTGACCTGTTGCGCTGCCCGACGTGCCGTACACATCACCTGTACCTCGACCGCGGCGCATTGCGCTGCCCGCTGGGCCACACCTTCGACATCGCCCGCCACGGCTACGCCGGCCTACTGACGGGCACGCGCGCCACGAGCGGCGACGACACAGCCATGGTCCAGGCCCGAGACCGATTCCTGCCGACTGGCACCTACGAGCCCATCCGCGAAGCCACGGCCCGCCTGGCGGCCGACGCGGTGTCTGAGCAGACCACAGTGGTGGACGTGGGATGTGGCACGGGCTACTACCTGGCGGGTGTTCTCGACCAGTTCCCCGGCGCCCGTGGTCTGGGCCTGGACACATCGGTGCGCGCACTGCGCTCGGCAGCACGAGCCCACGAACGAGCAGCCGCGGTGGCCTGGGACGTCTTCCGCCCCTTCCCGCTGGCCGACGATACGGCCGATGTCGTGCTGGACGTCTTCGCCCCGCGCAACCCGGCCGAGTTCCACCGCGTGCTGCGTCCGACCGGCCGGCTGATCGTGGTCCGTCCCACAGGGCGGCACCTGGCTGAGCTGCACGGCCGGCTGCCCGCGATGGTCACGATCGACCCGGCCAAGGAACAGCGCCTGCACCGAGCGCTGGGCCCCTTCTTCAAGGCTGACGTCACCGAACACGTCGAATACACCGCGACCCTGGCCAGGCCGGATGTCCTGGACCTGATAGCGATGACGCCGAGCGCACGCCACGTGAGCCGCGCAGACCTCAACGACCAAGGCCTCCTGCCCGACCACATCACCGTCTCCGTGCTGGCCACCGTCTACCAGCCTCGGTGACCACGAGCGAGCGCACGCGCCTGCCGACCGACGCGCGGTGGGCCCGCCTGGTGCCCTGCCCTCCTCACAACGCAGGAAAGGCAGGGCGCCCGTTCGCCGACCACCGTCGCATCATCGGACGGACCCTCTACCGGCTGCCACCGCCTCTCCCGGGACGAAGTGTCGCCCCCTACAGGAACGCAGGGCCTTGGAGCTTGTCCCGCATGACGTCCGCGTCGCCCGCGTCCGAGTCGAAGGCCTCCGGGTTCAGGCCCTCCAACAGGTCGGCCAAGTGCGCGGGCCAGAGGCCGGGCTCGTCGAGGAGCGGGTGTCCGTCCACATCGGGCGACGAGGAGTACCAGCGCCGTGCCGTCGCCATGCCGAGATTCTCTCCCTTCCTGGTCAGGAGCGTTCGAAGACCCCAGCTCTCAAAGACCGACCGACTTGACGGCGTCGAACGAGGTCGGTGCCACGGCCGCGATCACTCGCTCTCCGACTGATCGTGTGACTGAGGGTGCCGCCCGTGCAACCGCTACGTGCTGGACGGCTCCGGATCGTCGTAGGTCACCCCCGTAGGGCCCTTGCCCGGACCCGGGCCGGGTTGTGCCCGGTCGTCCCGTGCAGCAACGCCGCTTCCGCCTCGCGCCCGCCTGGGCGCCGGCACTTGAGCCCGCGGCGTGGGCCCGATGGCCGGGAGCCATGGGCCCTATGGCCGGGGGTGGCGGCCGTGGATCGGTGGCCATGGCGTCACGAGGGACGATGGTCCGGGTAGGCAGCGAGGCGGTCCTGGAGGCGAGCATGCCGGAACTGGTAGACGGCTCCGCTCTGGCGTAGCACTCCGCGCTGGTGGGCATCGTCGAGGAAGCGCATGAGGCGCCATGGCAGTCGACCGCGTAGAGCCAGCCAGGTGCGGCTGATCAGGTACCAGCCCCAGGAACTGGCCGCGAGGCCGGTTTGGAATCGGCCTGCGAACCGGCCGGCCACGCCTATGGTGAGACCGCCACCGAGGCCTGCCGCGAGGGCCCAGGTGAACCCGACGTCCATGCCGAACCCGTGCCTTCCCGAGGCGAGGCCGGCCAGTAGGCCGGAGCCAAGGGATTCCACGACGAGCCGGATGCCGCTGATCGACCGGTCACCGTGCAAGGCGGCCTGGGGACTGGGCGAACGGATGGCATCCGCGGGACTGTTCAGCCACATCATGACCGCGAAGGCGAACCCGACGCTGATCCCGGCCGCGGAGGCGATCTTCAAGATGACCCCCATGTCTCCTCTCACCTGCATCCCGAGTCCCATCGCGAGGACAAGCCCGGACGCGGCGCCGATTCCCATCAACAGGCCGAGAGCCAAGCCCTGAACGATTTTCATGGCGAACAGCCGAAGTCGGCCGCGTAGGTGCAGGTTGGCGTATCCGGCGTGGGCTGGTGCCATGGCCACGAGCCCGGCGCTGAATCCGCCTGCGACCCCGACCACCACGCCCATCGACCGCCCGAGCCCGATTGCCACCCCGATCCCCGCGACGACCCCTGTGAGCAACTCCAACACCATGCCGATCACTCGGCGTCCGGCGCGGGGAAAGGCCCAGTGCAGCTGCCACCAGGCCAGATCACGGGTCTGATGCCGTTGCAGGTTGCCGGCGAGAAAGGACAGCCATTGGCGGGCCAGATGGGAGGGATAGCGGGTTGGCTCGCCGCCTGGGCGGCCCTGCGTAGGAGGCGGCGGGTAGTCGGCGTAGACGGCGGGGATGAACGCGTCCAGCAGATGTTCCTCGATGGCAGCCGGGCCGGTGAACCGGCTGCTGTCGAGGAGTTCAGAAGGATCGGAGGCGGGAGCGGTATAGACGGCCCGGGCCAAGGCCGTCATCAACGGTGACGACAGTACTTGGGCCAGCGGGCCCTCGGCACACGTGCGCAGGTGGGCCGACACCGGTTCCCAACGATCCTCGCTCGCCGCGCCGTTGGCGGTCAGGAACGCGATCACTTCCGGTACGCCCACGGGTTCCAGTTCCACCACCGCCGCGGTGGTCAATACGGTGCCACCGGCAGCCACCGCGGTCTCGTACTCCAGACTGCGGCAGGTGACCACCAAAGGGCGGCCGGAGGCGGTGTGGTCGAGCGTGTCGATCGCCGCGGCGTGCAACTCGGCGGGTAGCTCGTCCAGGCCGTCCAGGACCGGGAGGATGTGGCCGTCGGTGACCAGTCGGCGGGCGGCCTGGGGACCGAAGACATCGGTGTTCGCCAGGGCTGGGTAGTCCTCGATCAGACGGTGGGTCACCCAGGCGTGCAGATGCTCGGTACGTGGGTCCCAGGACGACAGCGACAACAGCACCGGTACCGGGCCGCCGTGCTCCCGCCTGTGCTCCAGCAGCCCCAGGGTGAGCAGGATGGCCAGCACGGTCTTGCCGGCCCCCGGAGCTCCCAGCAGGACCAACTGCCGCTTGGGCAGGCGGACGAACTTCTCGACGATGTCGTCGACCCCGCCCCGTAACCGCAGCCGTACCGGCCGCCCACCCACCACTCCCTCTCCCAGGACCGCGGCCGTGGGCGCGGTGACTGGTCGGCCGGTGGAAGACCACCTCACGCTGAGTGGCCGGGGCCGGTGGAGCGTCCGCATGTGAGCCTCGGCGGTCCACTGACGTTGTACCGTCTGCGCCAACTTCTCCATCGCGTGCTGCAGCCGCTCTTCTTGGTCAGGTCTGCTCCCGCTGCCACCGGGGGCGGCGTCTTCCTGGCGGCGGTGTACCTCCAGTACCGCTGCCACCACCGCCGATACCGCGGCGATCGGCCAGGCCAGCCACAGATGGGGCCGGATCTTCTCCGGCACGGCACCGCTGGCGATGCTGGTGGTCACCGGCACCACCAATACAGTCAGGACAAAAACCAGGACTGCCGTGAACTGCGAGGGACGCCACATGGTTTCCTGCTATCGCAACGTCGGCCGTTTGGGCCGGTCGCCTGGTCATGAGGTGATGAGTGTCCAGGTCAGGGTTGCCTGGCTGGGCTGCGGGAGGCGTTCGTGGTCGTGGACGTGGCGACGCGCGTGCATGATCCAGCCATGGTGGGAAGTCGGACGGCGTCGTATGCCTTGTGATCTCGGGACGCTCCTCGCACACCACGGCCTGTTCGCTCGTGAGCGTGCGTGTGAGCTGTTCGTCGAGGGTGAACGTGCGGTGTCGATCGCTGTCTGCGGCCTGTCGGTCACAACCCGGACCTTCGTGATGCCGTGTCGCACTGTCTTCCGTTCGTCGTCGGTGAGCTCCTTGCCCGGGAGCCGGTGTTCGATCTTCCGCACGGCAGGAGTGCGCTCCCGAAGTTGGTGGCGAACCCGCTCGGAGTTGTCGACCCGGACCCGGTTGACCAGGAGTCGGGCAGTGTCAGGTGGCTCGGGGGGCATCCTCGGCCCGCCGCGGCAGGTCGGTTGTCACCGCCTGGGCCTTCTCGTCCACGGTGACCAGGCGGTCGACGCGCTGACCGACGACGCGTTCGGTTTCGTCTCGAGCCCACCGCGGGTGACCGGTGCGGGGACGGGACGGCGGGTCGTGGATCGCCGCCCACCGCTCGGCCTGGTCGTGGACCGAGGCGAGGAAGCGGCGGATGGTGAACGGCATCCCGTCCCGGTGTTCAGCCGGCAGGCGGGCGGCGGTCCACCGTCAGTCCTCCGCGGTTGTCGCCGGCACCACGATCTCATCGGTGAGCATCGCCGGGGACTGTGCCCTCGTGGACAGGTCGTCGCTGCCGCTGGGCATCGCTGCGCCGTGCGGCCCGGTCGGCTCGATCTCCAGGGGGTTACCCCCCAAGGGGGGTGGGCTTGCGACAGCTGCGCGACCAGTTCACGGTCACGGTCCGCGGCCATGAGCCGGGCGTAGCGGTCCGGCATGATGTTCCCGACCAACTGTGACATGTCGCGCCCACCACCCCACACGGTCCGGACGCGGCAGCGAAAGGTGTCCGCCGAAAGGAAGGGGGGTCCGTCCCAGGTCGGGACCAGCGTGACGGGCAGCCGAACGTCCCCGGGAGGGCGTGGGCCGGAGTGCACGCGCGGCGCTCGAGGCGCACACGGTCGCGTTTTCTGCAGCCGTGCGCATCGGGGAAAGCCTACTGAGGCAGAGGTGAAGTGGAGTGAAGGGGGACGCCTCCACTCGGCACGCCCCCATCGCCCTGCACATCGGCCGTTCGCTTACGGCGTCACCGAGACGTCGTTGCGTGCCGCCTTCGGCTCGCGCCAGACCTGCGGACGGCAACCGCGCCGATGGAGGTCGCTCCACTCCGACCGCCACGGCAGATGCCCGTGCCTGGCGCGCCTTCGGCCTGAGCCGGCACTGCCGGGACGTGACCCTCCTCGGAGACGGCGCCCATCTGAACTGCGGGATGGCGGTGCCTCGCCGCAAACGCCCTGGGCGGGCTCTGCTGAAGGGAGAGGAGGACGACCACGCCGGGCACCGCAGGAGTCGCGCCCGTGTGGAACATGTCATCGGCCGGACGAAGAACTACACGGTTCCCCGCGACTGCCGCCAGCGCGGCGACGGTCTTCATTACGCCGCCCAGGCTCGTCGCCCGCATGCGCGAGTTGGGCGGCGAGGACGTCTTCGAAGGCGGCGCGGCGGTCTGCCCCGGGGCTGGACGTCGCGGGCGAGGCTGGCCGGCCTCGGAGGCGATCAGGGAGGCGAGGAGGCCCGCGATCCGGTGGTAGCGCGCCGGGATCTCGGCGTGGAGCAGGCCCGACGCCCGCAGGGCCTGCAGTGCTTCCAGTCGCCTTCGGGGCGGTAGCCGTCCGTGGCGGCCATGAGGATCCGGTCGGCGAAGCGCCCGCAGCGGCTCGGTCTTGTTGTGGAAGTGCCGGTGGAGGCTGGAGGAATCGGCTCCCAGCACTGCGGCGAGCTTGCGCACGCTGAACGAATCGGCGTCGCTCGCGCGCGGCAACTCGGCCGCCGCATCCAGGATCTCCTCGGTCGACCAGCGCTTTCGACCTGCCACCTCTCTCCTCCCGCCGATGGGCATGAGAACCTGATGCGCTTGCTGTTGCACGCACCGAGTGCATAATGAGGACATGTGAATGCCGAGGGTCCCGGCAGCGGGCGGGTCGGCGTGCCACTCGTGCCCTGTCACCTCGGTCTGGCGACCGACTTGGGGCTCCCCCGGGGGAGTAGGAAAGGACGCATGTCGTGAGGAATCCACTGGATCCGGCGGAGCTGAACGCCGCCATGGAAAACGTCCACCGTGCCGGGATACCGGGCCTGTTCGCCGAGGTGCGGGACGGCGACCAGGTCTGGCGCGGCGCCGCCGGAGTCGCCGATGTCGCCACCGGCCGCCCCGTCAGCGCCGACATGCGGCACCGCGTCGGCAGTATCACCAAGACCTTCACCGCCGCCGCGGTTCTGCAGCAGGTTGAGAGCGGTCAGATCGGTCTCGACGCGCCGATCGGCCGGTACCTCCCGAGGTTGGTTCCCGGAGAACGGGGAGACGCGATCACGGTCCGGATGTTGATCAATCACACCAGCGGCCTCGCCGAGTACCTCCCTTATGCCTACCCCTCGCTCAAGGCGTATCCGGCCCTCGAGGGGACCGGGCCCCAGAGCCTGGACGACAACCGACTCACGCGGTTTCATCCCACCGAACTCATCGAGCTGGGGGTCACCGCACCTGCTGTCGGCGCCCCGGGCGGTACTCCGGGGGTGTACTCCAACACCAACTACCTGCTCCTCGGTGAACTCCTGGAACAGGTGACCGGCACCACGGCCGAGAAGTACATCACCCGGAACATCATCGAGCGTGCCGGGCTTCACGACACCGAACTGCCCACAGAACCGTACATCGACGGACCGCACTCGCGGATGTACGAGGCGTGGTTCGGCATGATCGACCCGCCACGCGACTACAGCGTCTACGACATGTCATGGGTGGGGCCGGCTGCCTCACTGATATCGACCGTCACGGACCTGAACGTCTTCTTCGGCATGCTGCTGGCCGGCGAGATCGTCAGCCCGGCTTCGCTGGCACAGATGCAACGCACCGTCCCGGTCGTCTCCCAGGAGCGGAAGACGATCGACTACGGCCTTGGCCTGTATCCGATGGACGCGATCGGGCAAGACACCTTCTGGGGCCACGGCGGCTCGGCCTGGGGTGCTGGAGCGCTGGCCATGACCCGTGCCGACGGAAAGCGGCAGATGGCCGTCGCGGTAAACCTGCAGAGGTGGAACAGGCTCGACTCCTCGGGCAAGCCGCAGCCCCATCCCATCGACGACGCACTCGCGGCTTTCTACCGCGTGGCGATGTACGGCTGACCGGACGGGAGAGAGCCGCCTTCCCCGAGCCGGCAGGTGCCGATCAGAGCGAGCCGGCAGCAGGAATGACCGCGGCCCGTCGGCAAGGCAACGCCGCAAACTCCTGACGGTGGTGTGGGTCGAGTTCACCGTGACCACCGTCCGCAGCCGCCCCCGGTTCGTCGACCGTGCCACCACCCCTCTGCCGGCGGCCACCTCCCGGCCGGCCGTCCCGCATTCAGCCGGCCGGGGATCGGTGCGGCGTCCCTACGTACCTGGTCCTGTTCTCCGACGTACGGCCGCTCGGTGTCATCGTGTTCGGCAGTGCTCGCGCCCCTGCTCTACGACCCGCCTGGCTGCGGTGGTGGCGATGGGTCCGTCGAGGTCGCCCCGTAAGCTGCCTCGGGTTTCTGATTCACGGGAGGCGTGGGTGGGGCGGGAAAAGGTCCTCAGCGGCCGGTACGAGCTGGTTGAGAAGCTCGGCCAAGGTGGCATGGGAACGGTCCACCGTGCGGTGGACCGGCAGCTGCGCCGCACCGTCGCGGTCAAGCTGCTCTCCTCGGAGTTGGCCCACGATCCGCAGTCGCGAGCCCGCTTCCGGCGGGAGGCGCACGCGGCCGCCGCGCTGAACCATCCAGCGGTGGCCACCATTCACGACGTCGGCGAGGAACCGCACCCGGATGGCCCGCGGCCCTACCTGGTCATGGAGTACGTGCAAGGCGCCACGCTCGCCGAGGCCCTGAGCAACGGCCCGCTCCCCGTCGCCGAGGCGATCGACGCGGCCTGTGCGGTACTGGATGCGCTGCGGCACAGCCACGAACGCGGCATCGTGCACAGGGACATCAAGCCCTCGAACATCATGCTCACCGGACCCGACACCGTGAAGGTCCTCGACTTCGGCATCGCCAAGGCGTTCACCGAGGCAGCCACCCGCATCACTGGTAGCGGTGCGGCGATTGGCACTCCCGCCTACCTTTCTCCCGAGCAGATCAACGGGGCGGAGATCGACCATCGGGCCGATCTGTACGCGATGGGGTGTCTGCTGCACGAACTGCTGACCGGGCAGACACCGTTCCGTGGCGAATCGGCCTTCGCCGTCATGCATCAGCATCTGTTCGCCGAACCCGAGCCGGTCTCCCGATTCCGGCCGCACATACCGCCGGCGGTGGAGGCAGTGATACTGCGCGCACTACGCAAGGATCCGGCCGAACGGTTCGACGATGCGGGACAGATGCGCGAAGCCCTCACCGACGCCCTGACACAGGCCTCCATGCCGACCGCCCAGGCCACCGCGCCGCGGCCCCCGGCGACGCGGTCCGGCGGCCGAACCACTCCCCGGAACAAGTTCCCTGTCTCGCTGCGCCCTTCAGTGGACCACGCTCTGGCCCTGCTCGGATGCCTGCTGTCGGTGCTGTGCGCACGTGGCCACCTGGTGGACACCGCTCATTTCGGCCGGGTCGCGCTCGCGGCCGGCCTGTGGGGAGTGGTGACGCTGCCGTGGTCGACACGCCTGGCGTGCGCGGTGAGCTGGGGGCCGGTGGCCGAAGCCGTGGCGGTCAACTCCGAACTGCGGCGCGCCGACGTCGGCTGGGGGCACTCGTACGTCGCCATCGCTGCCCTGCTGGCGCTGGTCGCCGCCTGCTGCTTCGTCGGTGCGGTACGCAGCCAGGAGCGTGGCGCCGGCTCACTGGTCGCCTTCTGGTTCAGTGCCACCGCGTCGATCTGGTACTTCCTCGACGACCTGCACAAGCTCTTCGTCTTCTACCTGCTGCTGACACTGGTGGTCATGGCCACGGTGTCGTGGGAGACCGTCGCACTCGTGCGGCGCCGGGTCCGGGACAGGCGGGCAGTGCCAGAAGGGCCGTCCGTCAGCGTGACGCCTCCTGGCCGCCGGCGCATGGGCGCATTGAGCCGAAACCTCAGGACATGACGAGTGCGGCGAACGGCCCGGACTCGCCAAACGCGCCTGGGACCGTGGCTGCTCGAGGCAGAGCTCACCGAGGACGGGTGCATCGCGCTCTGCGCATCGTGGACGGCAGCGGTGGTGCGGAACCCGGGTGCCTACGTCCATCCGTTCGGCTCATCTCCAGCGGAGGACCCGGTCGCCGCGGATACGCGGTGCCCTCTCTGGATCGGGCGACAGCGGCGCTTTGGCCACGGCCTGGTCCGTGGGCTCATCGAGTGAGGGCGGACGGTAGGTTGCCGCCAAGTGGGAGAACCGGACCCTCGATGCTTTCCTCGAGGGGCTCGCCGCATGGGTGAACGACTCGGAGGGCTGGTACCGACACGCCGTTCGCGAGGTCTGTCCACTGTTCACAAGACCCCTCCCGCGCAGCCGACCCGGCTTTCAGCCGCCTTTGCCGACCCCGAAGTCACCCTGCGCTGGGCGCCCAACGTCGAGGCGGACCTCGGCGGATACCAGATCTACCGTTCCCCCACCTCGCCCGTCCCTCTGAACGCCGCACACCTCATCAGCGCCCGGACCACAGGCTCGTTGACTGACACTCCGCCCGCCACCGGCGATCGCTACTACTACGCGGTCACCGCCGTTGACCGAGTGGTCAACCGCTCCGCGGCCACCACCAGCCTGGTCTCCGAGGACTACACCGCACCCACGGCCCCCACCGGCCTGACGGTGGCCGTGAACCAGTCCCGGGACCTCGACTTCACCTGGCAGCCCTCGCCGGCGCAGTGAGCTATGACGTCTGCCGCGCCGAACGTGCCGACGGTCCCTTCACGAAGATCGCCGAAACCTCCAGCACCACCACGGGCGGTCGGATCTTCTGCATGGAAGCCCGCTGCCTTCATCAGTAGCGAGCCGGCCTACCGTGAGCAGACCGTCTCGCCATGACCTCACAGACGATCACCGCGAAGGAATCGGGCACCTGGACGCTCGGCGACCGCGCGGTCAGCCGGATCGGCTTCGGCGCGACGCGCTTGACACCCGCGTTCCTACCGCACCCCCCATCAGTCCAGGATCGTGGCGATGCCGCTGCGGCGAAGGTCGGCCAGCCCGTTCAGCATGGCCTTGATCTGCTCGGGGGAGTGCCCGACCCAGCCCGTGAGCTCCGACACGATACGCACGGGCTCCCGTGTGCGATAGGAGCGGGTGGGGTTGCCGGGGAACTTCTTGTCGGTGACGTTGGGATCGTCCTCCAGATCGCCGGTTGGCTCCACTACGTAGATCCGCCCCGGTCCGGTGCCGACCGCGAGTTCGGCACCCCAGACGGCTGCATCCAAGGTCTCGGAAACGTAGACGTGGCGGGATGTGCGCCCTTCCTCATAGTTGGACGCGTGGCCGGAGCTCAACAAATCCCCCGGAACAAGGTCTGCCTTCGTACCGTGCAGGTAGGTTCCTGCCTCGTGCACCTGGAAGGGGACAGGGACGCTGGCCATGGGCTACTCCTTCGGCCTGGGCTGGAGTAACAGGGAACCACAGCGGCTACTGACGGATCCGCGGCGGAGCCGGCAACGGCTTGACGCTGGGTGTGACGCGGCGTTGCCACGTACGTACCCACGGGTGCCTGCGGGCCTCCTCCAACTGGTCGGCAGGATCGCATGGTTGAGCCCTTCTCGCTCCGTCACTGGCCGCGGCGGCAGACCTCGCGACGCCGGGAGGAATTTCCGGCATGGCATACGACCCCTGTCGACGCGGCCAGGCGGCCCAGCGGTAGGCGCGGCGACGCGACTCATGCTGCCGCCCGCACCGCCGTCCAGGTCCACGCTGACGTCACCGAGGAACTCGACCGCTCCCTCTGGCTGCGCAAGACCCAGGCTCAACGGGACGCCCGAGGCACCCCGTCCTGGTGCCGGGGCCTGGTCCTGGCGGACGTTCCCGGCCACACACGCTCATGAGTCGGATTCCCCGGCCGGCTCGCGAGGTCAGGCTGCGGACGTCTGGCGTACAGGACCGTTGGCCAGGAGCGCCGCTCGTCGGACCGTACGGGGGGAGGCGGCCAGCAACGGCATCCGGACGGCCGGGCTGGGAATGCGTTCCTGAGCGTGCAGCACCCCCTTGATCACTGTCGGGTTCGGTTCAGCGAAGAGGGCAGCGGACAACCGGGCCAGCTCGGCTCCCAGCCGGCGGGCGGATGCGCCGGAGCCGCGACGCCACAACGCGATCAGTTCGGCGTAGTCGGCGGTGCGCACATGGGCCGATGCGAGAATTCCGCCGTGGGCGCCCGCCGCGACAAGCGGTGAGATGACGACGTCGTCGCCGCCGAGCACGGCGAAACCGGGCGGCGGGCAGCCGAGCAGCTCCACCGTGGTCGCGTCGATCGCGCCGGTCGCGTGCTTGATCCCGACGATCCCCGGTAGGCGGCCCAGTGCGGCGATCGCGCCCGCGCTGAGAGTCTGTCCGGTGCGGTAGGGGATGTCGTACACGATCAGCGGTATGCCGCCGTGTTCGGCCAGCTGTGTGAAATGTGCCAGTGTCCCCGCTTCGCCGGGCCGGATGTAGGGCGGCGCGGGAACAAGTGCCGCGGCTACGTCACCGGTGGCCGCCAGCTCGCGCAGCGACTTGACGGCGGTGGCGGTGTCGTTGGTGCCGACTCCGACGATCAGTGGGGCGCCGTGTCCCCGGCAGGCGGCTGAGCAGACGCGTACCACAGTCTGCTTCTCCTCCGCGGTCAACGCGGCCGATTCCGCGGTGGTGCCGAGGGCGACGAGTCCGGAGGCGCCGGCCGACAGCGCCTCGTCGGCGAGTCGGGCCAGTGCATCGGGGGCCAGGCGCAGGTCGTTGGTGAACGGAGTCACCAAGGGGACGTACAGGCCGTTGAAGAGGGGGTTGGGCGTCATGGTCCCACCCTGGCCCACACTGACCCGGTAGATCTATTTCTGATTTCTACGTCTATGCCTAAGCTGAACTTATGCTTGATGTTCGTCGTCTCTACCTGCTTCGCGAGCTGGACCGGCGGGGCACGATCGCGGCCGTGGCCGAGGCGCTGACCTTCACCGCATCCGCTGTCTCCCAGCAGCTGGGTGTGCTGGAACGCGAGGCAGGCGTGGCCTTGCTGGAACGAAGCGGCAGGCGTGTGGTCCTCACGCCCGCAGGCCGGTCCCTCGTCGCGCACGCCGACGCCGTGCTGCAGCGCCTCGAGTTGGCGGTGGCCGAGCTGGCCAGCGCGCGGGAGGGCATCGGCGGGCCGCTACGCGTCGGGACCTTCCCCTCTGGTGGCCACACCATCGTGCCGGCCGCGCTGGCCGAGCTGGCTCAACGGCATCCCGCGCTGGAACCGATGGTGCGAGAGATCGACTCTGCGCGCGTCTCCGACGGTCTGCGAGCCGGCGAACTCGACGTGGCTCTTGTCCATGACTACGACTTCGTGCCCTCGTCACCGGACACCACGGTGGACGAGGTCCCCCTGCTCGAAGAGCCGATGTACCTCGTCACCAACGCCGAGACCAAGACCACCAGCCCCCATGGGACGCTGGCAGAGCTTCTCGGACCGTGTGCCGACGGCCCGTGGATCACCGCGCGGGAGGGCACGACCGGCCATGCGATGGCCGTTCGCGCCTGCCAGGCGGCCGGGTTCCAGCCGAGGATTCGCCACCAGGTCAACGACTTCCGCACAGTGCTGGCCCTGGCCGCCACCGGGCAAGGAGCCGGCCTCGTACCGGAAATGGCCACTGCGCAAAGCCCCGCAGGTGTGGTGTTGACCAGATTGCCGTTGTTCCGTCGATCGAAGGTCGCGTTCCGTGCGGGCGGCGGCACTCATCCGGCGATCGCCGCGTTCGTGGCCGCGGCAACTGCGGCAGTGGGCCGTATGACTGGTTCAGGACCCGATGGGAAGCCCGCGACGCGTTACGCAGGCTCAGCCCAGCCCCTGCTGGTGCAGGACGCCGAGGCCCACCCTGCGAATTGACTCCGAAGCCGCGGATCCTCCCCTCAGAATCACTGCTGCAGAGCCTGCCTATGGCCGTCCGGCAGCCGCACGGCCATCGGATGTATCGACTTCCAGCGGCCGTCCAGCATAAGACTCCGCAAAGAGCAATCGACCCACCACCGCTGATCCCGCCGCGGCAACGAACCGAACACATCGGCAATGAACTGCTGGGGGAGTGCGAGGAGACGATCTCGGCAGGGACGGGCGGTGTGTGGGCACCGTTGTGTATGTCCCGCGTCCAACTGCCCGGTAAAAGGTCGCGCCGCGATGCAACCTGCCTCCGAGCCCGTGCGTATGAGAGGCGACACACCGCACCTCACCCCGGGGGATCACATGTCTGAGGACCGTTCGGCCGGCCGGACCGCCGGCCGTTTCGGCACTGTTGTCGTGGTACGCATGGCCCTGTCCCCGGCCAAGGCCGCGGGCGGACACAACGGCGGTGCGGACAAGGCGTCCACTGCACACCGCGTTCCGTCGGTGCCGGAGCCCGACGTCCGTGCCCGGGCACGGACGCACATGTCCGACGGGCAGACGGTCGCTGTGGGCATGCGGACATCTCCCGTCCGGTCCCCGCGGCCGACCGCGAGGCCGTGGAGAGCCGGCTGCGCGTACAGACCTCATCCACCACGAGGGGCGCGCGGAGACGGGTGAAGGACCACAACCTCCTGGACGGGCGGCGCGTCGACTTCCGCCCCGGCACCACCACCTACTCGGTAGCACGTGTGATCTCTCTTTTGCCCAAGCCCCCCACTCCTGAAGGTTTCGAGCCCAGATGACTGAAATAGCCGCCATGACACCCGACGAGAACACCTTCCTTCCGCCCGGTGGCCGGCGCCGGCACCGCAAGCCCAGAGAGAGTGGCACGGGAGCCGGCCTGCGCCGGGCCCTCGTCCTCGCCATGGCCGTGCCCGTGGCGTCCGCCGCTCTTGCGGGCCCGTCCGCCTTCGCCGCCCAAAAGGGTGTCGGCACGACGGCCAAGACCCACGACCTGGACACCAGCGACCAGCGGATGGCCAAGAACCTGAAGACCCGGATACTCGATCACCGGCTGGGCTCGAACGTGAGTGGCGTGGTCCTCGACGCGGGCTCGAACACCACCGTCTGGGGCCACAACGCCTCCACCGCGCTGATGCCGGCGTCCAACGCGAAGCTCGCCACTGCGACCGCGGCCCTGACCGTGCTCGGCCCGCGGCACCGGTTCACCACGAAGGTCGTCTACGGCCACGGCACCCTGACCCTCGTCGGAGGCGGCGACCGCACCCTGACCACCGCCGACCTCGCAGAGTTGGCGAAGACCGCGATCGCCGGACTCAAGGCGGCAGGCCGGACCACCGTGAAGGTCGCCGTCGACGACAGCCTGTTCCCGGAGCCGACCCTGGCCAAGGGCTGGAACGACGGCTACTACCCCGACACCGTCGCCCCGGTCCGCGCGCTGGTTGTCGACGGGCACGGCGTCCAGGACACCTCCATCGACGCCGGGCAGGTCTTCGCCGAGCAACTCGCCGCGGACGGCGTCACGGTCACCGGCGGCGTCACCCGCGCCACCGCACGCCCGACGGACGTTCCGGTGGCCCAGCACAAGTCAGCGCCGCTGTCGGACATCGTCCACACGATGCTCAAGCGCAGCGACAACAACATCGCCGAGACCCTGCTGCGCATGACGGCCCTGGGCGCCGGCCGCTCGGCCACCTTCGAGGCGGGCACCGCGGTCGTGCGGCAGGTGCTGAGCCGGGTGTACGGCGTTTCGCTCGACCACTTCGAGCTCTACGACGGCAGCGGCCTGTCCCGGGCCGACCGCATCCCCGCCGCCACGCTCGCACAGATCCTCGAACTGCTGACGCAGCCCCGCTACGCCTACACCCTCGGCTCCATCCTCGACGGCCTGCCCGTCTCCGGAGAGGCCGGCAGCACGCTCGGCCCGGAGTACGGCCGCTTCGACGACGCCAAGTCCAAGTGTGCGGTGGGCAAGGTGTACGCGAAGACCGGCACCCTCACCGGCGCCATCGCGCTGAGCGGTCTGACCCGGGGCAAGGACAGCAAGTGGAAGGTGTTCTCCTTCGTCGAGAACGGCGCCACGGCCGACCCGAACGCCATCAAGGACGCCATGGACGATCTCGCAGCGACCGTCAACGGATGCTATGGGTAAGGGGGTTCAGTTCTCGGTGCTGGTGGCCTCACCCCCAGGCCGGAGCCGTGCTCGGTTGTGCGGCGGGCGTGTCCGGCCGCCGTATGCCCAGGTGCCGTAGCCGACGGCGGTAGGTGTCGCAGCCGCGGTCGTGGGCTCTGACTCTGTAACGTCACGCGGATGCCAGGAGGGACTGCGGGACAGCGCTCACGTCACGGCTTGTCCGGTCCGTCGCCTTGTCTCTCACGTCGTCTGCGGGGCCGGTCGGGATGCCGCGTCGCCGGACACTACGCCCGCCCGCCCGCCCGGCTCGCGGCCGTGCCGCGCGGCGGCGCGGACGGCGTCGAGAGCGAACGTGAACGGGAACGGCGTCGGGAACACGCCGGTGGATGACCCTGCGTGAAGGATGGGTGCCCGCTTCGTAGCATGAACCGATGATCATGTCCGGCGGACAGAGTCCTCAGCAGCGGCGCGAGTGGCAGAAGGTGGTGCGCCGTCACCGCCTGTTCGCCCTCGGCCTGGTCGGGACCGGTGCGGTGGTCGTTGCGGCGTTCGTGTTCCGTGTCGGCTCCGAGGGCGCAGCCCCCACCGGCTCCGCCCAGGCCCCCCTACGGACGACCGGGATCACGGCGTCCGGTGCACCGGCGCCGCCGCGCCCTACGGCCCATGTGCGGATCGCTGCCGTGGGGGACATCGTGATGGGCTCGCTGCCGGACGACCTGCCGCCGGATGGCGGCGCCTCGTTCTTCGACCCTGTCGACGACCTGCTCGACGGCGATGTGGTGCTCGGGAACCTGGAGGGCACGCTCACCACCGGCGGCTCCAGCAAGTGCGACGACATCGACGGCCCGAACTGCTTCGCGTTCCGCGCCCCGCCGTCCTACGGCCACTGGCTCAAGAAGGCCGGGTTCACGGTCATGAATACGGCGAACAATCACGTCGACGACTTCGGGGAAGAGGGGCGGCGCGAGACGTTCGCCGCCCTGCGCTCCGTGAACCTGCCGTTCACCGGCCGCCTGGGTCAGATCACCATCCAGCGGGTACACGGCATCCGGGTCGCACTGATCGGGTTCGCTCCCGACCGAGAGGCGAACGACCTCACGGACATCCCCGCCGCACAGCGACTCACCGCCCGCGCCGCAACAATGGCGGACATCGTGATCGTCACGATGCACGCCGGCGCGGAGGGCTCGGACCGCACCCACGTAGAACCCGGCACCGAGTACTTCCTCGGCGAGAACCGCGGCGACAGCTACCGCTTCAGCCGTGCGGTGATCGACGCCGGCGCCGACCTGGTCGTGGGCAGCGGCCCGCACGTGATACGGGGTATGGAGTTCTACAAGGGCCGACTGATCGCCTACAGCCTGGGCAACTTCACCGGCTACAAGGTGCTCGGCCTCGGCGGCACACTCTCGACCAGCGGCGTGCTGCAAGTCACCCTCCGCGCCGACGGCACCTACGTGTCCGGGCGCCTGCGCCCGACCCAGATCGTGGAGCCCGGCACGCCGGAGCCGGGCGGCGAGGCAATCGACCTCGTCTCCAGCGTGTCGGAGGAGGACTTCGGCTCGCACGCCGCCCACATCTCGGCGGACGGGAGGATCCAGCGCCCGTAGTGGGGCGCCGTAGACGGCGGTTACCGCGACCAATGTGAGACACGACGAGAAGTCCCAGGTCACATCACGACACCTATGTCACAGGCGGTGAGAATCTACAGACCTTGTAGGGCCTCAGATCCCGTCGGGCTGGAAGAATGCGAGCATTTTCTGGGCGGCGTCAGGCGACGTCAGCAATTCCTGTATGTCCGCGGACATCCGGGCGGCAGCGCTGGTGCGTTCGAACATCTCGCGTTCGTATTCTTTGACGGCGGCGGAAAAGTCGTCCGGGTGCGCGGCCAGCGCGAGACCGAGCAGGGCGCCGTCGAGCAGCGCCATGTTGGCGCCCTCTCCCACCGGCGGCATCAAGTGCGCGGCATCGCCGAGCAGCGTGACGCCTGGCGTCGACGGCCAGGTCAGGCCGACCGGGAGACTGGTGATCGACCGCGGCACGACCGTGTCGTCGCAGGCGGCGATCAGCGCGGTGAACCGTGAGTCCCAGCCGGGGAGCAGATCGATCAGCCGCGCCCGGGCGGCGGCCGGGTCGTCGAACGGGATCCCGCTGGTAGTGAACCAGTCCTCGGCGGTGTTGTAGAAACTGAGGCCGATACGAACGCGGCCGTCGCCGTTGCGCTGCGCCGCAAGGGATATCCCGTTGCCGAGCACCCAGTAGTTGCCGCGCCCGACCATCGCCGCGAGGTCGGGGTGCGTGCGGTCGATGTCGGGAATGCCGATCTCGATGACGTTCTGGCCGATATGCGCCGGGCGGGCGTCGGTGAGCAACGCGCGGACCCGGGACTGCGCGCCATCCGCGCCGACCAGCAGGTCGTACGTCGCACTGTTGCCGTCGGCGAAGTGCACCCGGCCGTTGTCGGCGGAGGTGAACGCGTGCCCCCAGCGCACCACGTCTTCGGGCAGGGAATCCAGCAGCAGGTCGCGCAGATCGGCGCGGTCGACCTCGGGTCGGTCGAGTGGGGCGTCGTCGGGTGTGTCCTCCTGGAGGAGCAGGGTGCCATCCGGCTCGAGAAGGCGCATGTCCTGGCCTTCACCACGGGCAACCTCGTAGAACTGGTCGATCAGACCGGCCTCGCGCAACGCCCGCTGTCCTGAGTGGATGTCGAGCATGCCGCCCTGACCGCGTGCACCGCGTGACGATTCACGTTCATACACGACGGCGTCGATGCCCTTCACGTGCAGCACACGGGCGAGAGCCAGGCCGCCGAGGCCGGCTCCGACGATGGCGATGGTCATGGTTGGCTCCTTCGATACGCTGTACAGGTCGATACACTGTATCGGCCGAGGCGATGTATCGTTAGCGGCATGTTGGTGTGGGAGAGGCCGGAGCCACCGAATCGACCCGTGCCGGCCCCGCTGAACCGCGAGCGGATCGTGCGAGCGGCGATCCAGTTGGCCGACGCGGACGGCCTGGAGGCGGTGTCGCTACGCAAGGTCGCCACCGTGCTGGGCGTCGGGCCGATGCGGCTGTACAACTACATCGCCAGCAAGGAGGAGTTGCTCGACCTGATGGTCGACGCGGCCTATGCCGAGATCCGGCCGGTCGGAGACGACTGGCGGGAGGTGCTGCGGTCTCTTGCCGAAACCACCCGGCAGGCCGCTCACGAACACGAATGGCTCGCCGATCTGCTCGGTGGACGACCTCAGCTCGGGCCGCACGCGCTGGCCAGGGGGGAGGCCGTCGTGGCCGCGCTGGGCGGCATTGATGTGGACGCCATCATGCCCATGGTTGCCGCGGTCGAGGCGTACGTGATCGGAGCGGTGCGTCGGGAGATCGCCGAGCGGCGTGCCGAGCGGGCCACCGGGATGGACGAGAAGCGCTGGCAGGCCTCACTCGGACCCTATCTGGAGCGGACCTTCGCCACCGGCCGATTCCCCGCGCTGGCCACGGTGGTGCGCGATGCCGCCCACCTGGACGCCGACCACACCTTCCGGATCGGCCTCGACTTCCTGCTCGACGGCATGGAAGCCCGCATCTCAAGGTGACGCGCTCTACGAGCGCCACCGGCTGTGGTCCGCGGACGGCATCTGGGACGACTGTTGAAGCAAGCCCAAGCCGCGACTGGTGCGGCTGGTGCACGAGAGGGCGGAAAACCAGGCCGAGTCTCCCTGGCTGTAGCGGGCGGCAGCGGCTCAAGAACCCGGGCGGTGGCGACCAGTTACGACAAGCCCGGTCACGTCTGCCTCGGCACGGTCACCGCAGCTGCCCTCGTCGTCTGGCTCCGCACAGGATGCGGCGGGACGGGCCGGGACCACATCGTCAGCGACCCGAAGGGCTCCCTGGACGTCCAGCAAGCCAGCCAGCCACACGCTGCCCCAACTCACGATCGGCATAGGGGCTGTCGTGGCGGGCCATCCACTCAAGGTGTCGCAGGATGTTCTCCGAGCGGTCCGGGTGGTACACCGCGAGCACGTCGATGCCGCGCTCACCCGTCGAGGCACGGACGTACACGCTGCCGTCCAGGGCCATCACGGCGAAGCCGGGGTGGCCCGAGTGGATGCCGAGGAACGCCGATGCCGCACCGCGGCCCATGATGTCCCAGTGGTCCAGGAGTCGGACCCGAGTCCAGAGCGCCGGTGCACGGTGACCGTGGAGGCGCTGCACGACAGCCCGATGGGAGCGGGTGCCCTGCGGAAGCTGCACGAGGAACTCGCGTCGATTGTCGAAGAGGCCGGACGAGACCGCGAGGTCGTACCAGTCCGCATTGAGCCTCTCGACCAGTCGCGGGGTGTCGTACGGGTGGGAGAAGCCGTCGGCCACGTCTTCGGGACGGTATCCGTGGACGAAGGGCATCGTGCCCTCTGGTGCGGCGTTCGGTATGACCTCGAGGCCGGCCCGCCGCAGCGGCCGGTACACCTTTCGGTGACGTTCCCGGATACCCATCGGCCCATGTTTTATCAGGGATCAAAACCTAGCCATCCATTTTCCACCACCACGTGACCGGCCGGGCAGCTCCTAACCGCTCGGGCCCCCGCCCCGGCCGACCGACTTCGCCACGGCGGCTCTCAGCCCGCCGCGCAGGCGGCGTCGTCGGCAGCGGGCGCAAGCGTTCCGCTGGGCGGGTCGGTGGTGCGGAGCAGGAGCAGGGCGATGTCGTCGGTGTGCCGGCCCTGGGGCCAGCTGTGATGGACGAGGTCGCTCGACCTGCGCCAAGAGCACGGAGCCTGCGGTCACCAGGGTGCTGCGGGCAGTCTCGGCCTGGCTCCAGCGTCGCCGGGCGCGCCAGGCCGCCTGCCGCTGCCCAGCGTGGCAGTACCGGCGGCCGGCACCGGCTGAGTCCGGCAGCCCGGCCCCGCACCACGCACAGCGCGTATCACCCGTACCAGGATGTTGCGTCCGCAGGCAGGCTACGTCTCGCTGCCACCCGCCACCGCCTGTGCGAGTCCAGGGGCCGCCTTCGGTACCGACCGTCGGTCGGTCGTCACGGGAGGGCGAGAACGTCGTCGATCGCGGATCGGATCTCCTCGTCCTGCACGAAGCCCCGGTAGTCCCGGTACGCCGACAGCCGCCGGTCGGATCCCCGCACCCTACGCAGGGTTGTCCGCGCCGCCGGAGAGACCGTGCCGATCCTGGCGAGGGTGCGCAGCGCGTCGAGGAAGAGGCCGTAGTCGTCGCCGCCACCGGCGATGGGCAGGAGGTACTCCTCCAGGACGGATCCAGTCGGCTCCGGCTCGCCTGTGATCGACCACAGCGCGACCGCCGCGCGCAGCCGCTGCCAGCCATCACCCTGCTCCATGGAATGCCGCACCCGGTCGGCGTAGCCTGCGGCAGCCGGTCCGAAATCGCCGAGGAGGCCGACGGGGCCGTAAAGCGGTTCCTCCTCGGTCAGCACCGCCTCACCGATGAGCTGCAGCGCCACGTCGCGGTCGCCGCCCAGGCGCCAGGCTGCCCACGCCACCTTGTGATGGTTGCCGGGGAAGTCGAGGACCGTGCAGCGGCGCACGGCGGGCTCGGCTGACTTTGCAGCCGGTCCCATCGCCACCAGGGCATCGACTGCGTGCAGCGAGTACCGGGTGTCATCCAGCAGGGCCACCACTTCCGGCAGCGCGGGCGCCGCCGCAGGCCCCCACGCTTTGAGGACTTCCAGGAAACAGCAGGTAAGCGCGCCGCCCACGCCGTCGTCCCGGAGCAGCTTCCGCACCGCGGGCAGCAGGCGGACGCTGTCCTTTGGGGGCGGGCGATGGACGGACGGCTGAATGGCAACACACGGCTCGTCCATCACCACCCGGACAGTCCATCAGCAAATACCAACGATGTGGCGGCGCCGTGGCTACGGTCGACATCACTCCCGACCACAGATGGAGGACGTACATGCTCAGGCGCATCGCCATCATCTTCACTGGGCTGGTCACGACCGGGGTCCTCGCAGGAGACGTTGCCGCCGCAGCCCCTGCAGCACACACTTCTGTCGCGACGATGGCGGCAGCTCCGGCCGACAGCGATCCCTGTGTTCCGGGGTACATCCTCAACCTCCCCCTCTGCCTGACAGACGGTGTCAGCTGATTCGGAGGCTCTCCAGCCAGTCGTGCACCGTTCCCTACCGCATCCCGTCCAGGATCGAGGGCGGCCGGCCCCCGCGGCCTCTCTTCGTCTGCGCCTTCGTCTCCAACGGCGCGCCCTCCGGTCTAGCGCACTTCTGCCTGATCAAATAGAGCATGGCATCGTCCTGGACTGGTGAGCGGGTACGTCTACGCGCTATCGAGCCCGACGACTGGACGGCGTTCAAGTGCTTCGCCGACGATGACGGGCGGCGAGGGGGTCGGCTGGATCTACCGCGGTCCGCCGAGAGTTGCCGTGCCTGGGCAAAGGAGCAAGCCGTCGCCAAGTGTGATGACGACCGTTTCCGGTTGGCAGTGGAATCAACGGCCACGGGGGAGTTGGTCGGCACAGTCGGCTCACATCACACCGGCCCGCGTTCAGGCTGGTTCGAGTTCGACATCGCGATCGCGGCGGACCACCGGCGCAGGGGCTACGCGACGGAAGCCCTGGAACTGCTGCTGCGCTTCATGTTCGCCGAGCGGCGCTATCACAAATGCCTAGCGACGATCTTCGCTCACAATGAGGCATCGCTGGCACTCACTCGTCGGTTCGGCTTCATCGAGGAAGGGCGCCTGCGGGAACATGTCTTCTTCGCCAACCGGTACCACGACCTCGTCATGATGGGCATGCTCGCCGACGAGTTCGACCAGCGGCATGCGGTGAGCGAACGATGAGCTGGTCTTCCCCTCGCGTGCGGAACCGCAGTCTTACTTGATCAGCGTCCGCTGTTTGCGGGTGAAGGCGGCCTGGAACCACAGCAGGGCTGCCCTCAGCCGCGCAGAGTGGCGCGCAGGCGCAATCCTGCAGTGGCGAGGCCTTCGAAGGTGGCGACCTGGTAACTGGGTTCCGGTCCGGGCGGTTCGCTCAAGTGGTAGCAGCGGGCGGTATGCGCGGTGAGGAGCGTCAGCATCGCCATGGCCAAAGCGGCTCCCTCACAGCCATGCGGGCCGGTACCGAAGGACAGGAAGACCCCGGGTTCCTCCGGCGAGCCCGAATCATCGAGCCAGCGCTCGGGCTGGAACTGGTCTGGTTCGGCGTGTTCCCGCGCGTCGCGGTGGGCGGTGTAGGGGCAGACGAGAACGGTGGAGCCGGCGTCGAGGGTGTAGCCGGCGAGCTGCGTCTGTCGCGGGACGCGCCGGGTCAGGAGCCAGCTTGGGGGGTACAGCCGGAGCACCTCGCGCACCAGTGCCTGGGTGTACTGCAGGCTGCCGAGGTGGCCGCTGGTCGTGGCGGCCGGGTCCGCGGGCAGCACGGCGGTTTCGGCCGCGACGCGGTCCGCTGCCCGGGGGTGCCGGGCCAGGTGGAGCAGGATCCATCCGGCTGCCCGGGAAGGTGTCTCGAAGGTGGCCACGGTGATTCCGGGGAGAGTGTCGAGGACGGCCTCTTCCGGCAGCAGGCCGTAGCGGGAGGAGGGCCGGAGCATCTGTCCCAGCATGTCGTCACCGAGCCGGCCCGATGAACGGCGCCGGCGGACGATGGGCCGCAGAGCGTTGGTGAAGGCTACTTGCTGCCGTGTGCGGAACCGTCGTGCCGGTGTGGGGACCCAGCGCGGCCATACCCAGTGCGAGGGGCGCACGAGGACCTCCCGGGCCAGGAAGAGCTGTGAGGCAAAGGGCAGCAGGGCGGGGGTGTCCTCGGAGAAGAGGTAGCTCACGCCGATCTCCGCCAGGGCGTGCCGGACCAGAGGCAGAACCTCGACGTCCTGGTCCAGGGGCCATTGGTCGGCGAATCGGACGGCTTGGGGCGCGATCTCACCTATTCGGGCTGCGACCGCCTGCGTGCGCAGTCCGCGCATGCGGGCGGCGTGAGCGCGCATGCGCTCCTCAGGGGTCGGTTCTCGGCTCGACCGCTTCAACGGCGGGAAGAGAGGAGACGGTGCCTTGGGGAAGTCCTGAGCGCGGCGCAGGACCGCTTCACACGGCCCGGCCGCAGCGGCTACGTAAACCCCCGGCTCCAGCTGCCAGACATCTCCGCACTCCGCAGTGCCACGGCGCGCCAGTGCCAGCCGGTCGCGGCTCCAAGCGGCGAAGCTGCCTCCGGGCAACCGCGGCGGCTCGTTTGTTCGGCCCATGAGATCGTCCCTGGCTCTCGTACCTGTCCAGGCCGATGTCGTCGGCGGCGTGGCTGGGCGCTGGTGGGCACCCGGGGGCGCCCGCCAGCAGTGCGGACAGACTCAGTCGTCGCCGGCGTACGCGTCCCATTCGTGGGCGCCGTACGCACCGTAGTGGCGGGTGAAGAAGAGCCTGCCGAGTATCCTGGCGATCATGGTGCCCTCCTCTCGCCTGTCTTCAGCACCGAATGCCACAGGGGCCATATTGCCACATATGCCCGATATGTGATATTTGGCCTGCGCTGCCAGGCGCCGGGCGGCCCCGAACCCCCTCACAGGATTCCCCGAGAGCACAGCGAGGCCGGGCCCCAGCCCGCGTCACTGCTGCGGGCGCCATTCGAAGAGCAGGATGGTCAGATCGTCCCGCAGTTGGTTGCGCTGGTAGTCGAGGATGGCGTGGATGAGCAGCCGCAGTGTCTCGGCTGGGCGCTGCCCGGCTGCGGAGGAGCGGATGACGAAGTCGGTGAACCGGTTGAGGCCGAACTCCGCACCGTCGGCGTCGCGAGCCTCCACGACACCGTCGGTGTAGAGCAGGACGGAGTCGCCCGGTTCGAGTGTTGTCTCGTGGACATGCCGGGATGGCGGAGCGAGCGGGCCGGCCAGGCCGAGAGGCGGCTGCGGGGGGCTGTCCAGCGCCCCGACGAGTACCCGCTCGGCACGGATCAGCAGCGGCGGAGGGTGACCGCAATTGACCCAGCGCAGCACCCCGGTCTCGGCGTCGAGCCGGCACAGCGCGCCGGTGCAGAAATGGTCGGGCAGCCACCGGGCGAGCGCCTGGTCGACGGCGCCGACGACGTCGGCCGGACCCCCACCGCCGCGGCGGGCGTTGCGCGCCGCCGCCATGGCGACCGACGTGGTCAGACCGGCGGTCAGATCGTGCCCCATGGCGTCGAGGATCATGGTGTGCAGCACGTTCTTGACCACCGAGTGGTCGAAGGCGTCGCCGGCGATGTCGTAGGCCGGTTCCAGGACCGCGGTCGAGACGCACCGTCTGCTGCCGATGGTGCGGGGTGGCAGGAAGGCCCGCACCATCTCGGCGGGCAACCCCATGATCGCGGTGCGGGTGCGGGCGGCGAGCCAGTCGCTGTAGGAGCGCTTGGAGGTGATCAGCATGGCGAACAGATGGGCCAACATCAGGCTTCGGCGCATCCGCACCTCGTCGAGCGAGGCGGTCCGTACCACCAGCACGCCCAGCCGCTCCGCACCGTCGACCAGAGGAACCCAGACGGTCGAGCGGTCGCCGGCGTCGGCCACTCGGGGCGAGAGTGTGCGGTACGCCCAGCCGGCCGACGAGCCCTCCACGGGCAGCGGCTCCAAGGCCTCGTCCAGAGGGACGAGCAGCCGTTGTTGCAGGTCGACGAGGTAGATCAGCGCGGTGTCCAGGCCGAGGGCCGAGGCGCACCGGTTCGCCAGGGCGGACAGTTCGACCGGAAGGGCCGTCTGCGCCTCGATGATCAGCTCGACCAGCTGACTCTCGTCGACGGCGGTGTCGCTACCGGCGGACGCGTGCGGTGGGTCCGGCACGGGGATCACCCCTTCCGTGCCCAGTCTCACACCGATCCCGGCCTCTCTCACGTCCGGTTTGACCGCGCGGGGCGCGCGGCGGCGCGGGCGAGAGCCGCGGCCAGGGCGGTCGGTCGTGCTCGACCGGGCACACTTCGTGTCCAGCCATGTGATCAGCCGGCCCGTTGTCAAGAAGCCGCGTTGCCGGCAACGTGTGTCCGACCTTCCGCGAGTGCCAGCCTGGGCTCTCTCCGTTGCCCTTGCCTCTGAGGTGCGCATCCGAGAAGGTGCGCGGTCCACCGGCTGACACACCCCGCCGCTTGGCTCAGTTGTCTGGCCGGTGTCGATCGTCGAAGCCCTCGCCCTCGCGCCACGCTTTCGGAGCTGTCGCCCTCGCGCCACGCTGTGGAACCGGACACCGCGAGACCGCTCACCCAGGCTCATCCACGAGGGCCAAAAAAATCTCAGACGGCGATGTCGAGAATCCGAGACCGGCTCCGTCCCCGAGGTGAACGCGACCACAATGGGTCGCACCCGTACCAAGGAGACACACGATGGCCAAGTACCTGCTGCTCAAGCACTACCGCGGCGCCCCGGCCGCGGTCAACGACGTGCCGATGGACCAGTGGACGCCGCAGGAGATCTCGGCGCACGTGCAGTACATGAACGACTTCGCGGCCCGGCTCGAGAAGACCGGCGAGTTCGTCGACGGCCAGGCACTCGCCCCCGAGGGGACGTGGGTCCGGTACGACGGTGAGGGGCGCCCGCCGGTCACCGACGGCCCGTTCGCCGAGACCAAGGACCTCATCGCCGGCTGGATGGTGATCGACGTCGACAGCTACGAGCGCGCCGTCGAGCTGGCCGGGGAACTGTCGGCCGCCCCGGGGGCGGGCGGGAAGCCGATCCACGAGTGGCTCGAGGTGCGTCCCTTCCTCGCCGCGCCGCCCACCATCACGGAATGACCTCATCAATGGACGAGTCCCTGCTCCGCAGCCTCACGCCGAGCGTGCTCGCCATCCTCGTCCGCCGCGGAGCCGACTTCGCGGCGGCCGAGGACGCCGTGCAGGACGCCCTGATCGAGGCGCTCCGCGTCTGGCCCGCCGACCCGCCGCGGGACGCGAAAGGCTGGCTGGTCACCGTGGCCTGGCGCAAGTTCCTCGACGCGACGCGGGCGGACGCGGCCCGCCGCCGGCGTGAGGACCTCGTCGACGAGGAGCCTGCGCCCGGGCCCGCGCCCGCCGCGGACGACACCCTCCAGCTCTACTTCCTGTGCGCCCACCCGTCGCTGACGCCGTCGTCCGCCATCGCGCTCACGCTGCGCGCGGTCGGCGGACTGACCACCCGCCAGATCGCCCAGGCCTACCTGGTGCCCGAGACGACCATGGCGCAGCGCATCAGCCGGGCCAAGCGCACGGTGGCCGGTGTGCGGTTCGACCAGCCAGGCGACGTCGCCACCGTGCTGCGCGTCCTCTACCTGGTCTTCAACGAGGGCTACTCCGGTGACCTCGACCTCGCCGCCGAAGCCATCCGGCTCACCCGGCAGCTCGCGGCCCGGGTCGACCACCCCGAGGCGGCGGGACTGCTCGCCCTCATGCTGCTCCACCACGCCCGGCGCGCCGCCCGGACCACGCCCGACGGCAGCCTGGTACCGCTCGCCGAGCAGGACCGCGGCCGCTGGGACACCGCCTCGATCGCCGAGGGCATCGCGATCCTCCAAACGGCCCTCGCCCGCGACCGGCTGGGCGAGTTCCAGGCCCAGGCCGCCATCGCAGCCCTCCACGCCGACGCGACCACCGCCGAGGAGACCGACTGGGTACAGATCGTCGAGTGGTACGACGAGCTCATGCGCCTGACCGACAACCCCATCGTCCGGCTCAACCGCGCGGTCGCCGTCGGTGAGGCCGACGGACCGCGCGCCGGCCTGACGGCACTCGCGGCACTGGACACCTCACTGCCCCGCCACACCGCGGTGGCGGCATACCTCCACGAGCGCGACGGGGACCTGGCCACGGCGGCACGCCTGTACGCCGAGGCAGCCCACAAGGCACCCAACCTCCCCGAACGCGACCACCTGACACGCCAGGCCGCCCGACTCAACGCCCACCGAAGCCACTGACGGACCGCGCCCGGATCCTCCCGTGGCACTGGGCGCGCCCCCGGTCGGTGGCTGGCACACCGTGACCGTCATGGGGCAACCCCTGCGCAGGCCCGCTTCGGGCAGCGCCGCAGGAAGATGAAGTCTCTCGGACTTCCGGCGCTCGCGCCGGGCGGCGCCTCGCACCCGGCCACCCCATGCGCGTTTCGCGGACCGAACCGATGTGCCGAAGGGCCGTACCTCCGCAGCCAGTTCGTGGAGGAACGGCCGTTCGCTGTGAGCCGGCCACGGCCGCCCCGGTCGGTCGGATACGCTTCGCGTCCGAACGACAGGGGGAAACGCATGTTCGACAGGCGACTGAGAACGACGCTCGGTTTGGCGGCGGTCCTGCTGGCCACGCTCACCGCCTGTGACCTCGACGGCCCCGATCCCGTCTACGGCCTCAAGGACGACCTTCGGCACATTCCCCGCACGACCACCCCGGCCACCCGCCCGCACATGGTCAAGCAGTGCACGCCGAACACCGTCCGGGTCGGCCACTCCTCCACCACCGGCTCCGGCAGCCACCGCCGGACCCGCACCTGGTACACCACCGAGCGCCGGCAGGACTGCCGTAGGGTGCAGCACGGCACCGAGACCTACCGCAAGGAGATCCGCCCGGAACGCTGGTGTGTCCGCCTCGACGACGTCAACGGCGACCAGGACCGGGACAACGTCTGGTACCGCGTCGACCGCCGCGACTACAACCGGGTCCAGTTCGCCCGCTACCACACCCGTGTGAAGTTCGTCCCGGCGTCACAGATCACCTTCTGCTGACGGCACGGCGGAACTCATGCGCCCTGGCTCGCAGGACGCGTAACCGCGAGTCTGCTCGGGCTCGGGGCCGGCGAGCGGAGGGAGCCCATCCGCACCGCCCTCGGCGCGCGCCGTGTTCAACGGGCATGTCACCGGCCCGTTTGACGACCGGCCAGCGTCGGTCCGGACCGGGAGGCACCGGTCCAGGCCGTCGGTATCAGCGCAATACCGCCCCGACGAAGGGCTCGACCGTGCCCGGGGCGGCGTGACCTGCAAGATCCATCTCGTCGGGGAGGGCTGCCGCCGGTCGCTGGCCCCGCTGGTCAACCCCGGCCAGTGGGGCGGCGGCAGCCCGCAGCTGATTCCCGTCCTCGGGCCGCACCCTGGCCAAGCGCCCCGGCGCAGGGCACCCGCGCACGCGCCCCGACCACCTGGGTGGCGACAAGACTCACAACTCTCGCCGCAATCGCCGCTACCCGCACGGACGCCAGATCAGGCACACCATCCCCGACCCGAGGGACCAGCGGTCCAACCGCCGACGCCGCGGTGGCCAAGGAGGCCGACCCGCCGGCTTCGACGAGGAGATGTACAAGCGCCGCAACGAAGCCGAGCGGACGATCAACCGGCTCAAGCACTTCCGAGCCAGGTTCTCGGCAGCCTCCCGCATCAGCGCCGGCTCGTCCGGCCGCTGCAAGAGCACCAACCGGTACGCCAGGTTGCGGACCCAGACAGGCAGACGGCCGTCGACCCCGTGCGGGCAGAGCTCATGCGGCATGGCGAGGATCGAGTCCGCGTCGGCGAAGGTCAGCTCCTCGACGAAGTAGTGCTCCTGATGCTCGAGACCGCACTCCGGCGTGGGTGTTTCGAGGAGCGGTTTGCTGGTTCCGAGCGGATATGCGCGGTGGTCCGTCGCCCGCGTCACCTGAGGATGCTCAGCACGGTAGCCGCGACTGCGCTGCACACTGTCATCGTGGTGGCGAACGCCTTGGCTCCGCGTGTGACGCAGTCGGGTAGCGGGCTCTGGCCCCACCGGGCGACAGCGAAGGCTGCTGCGGCAATGAGTCCGGAGAGCACGACCGCCAGTACCAGAGCGATCAGGAGCATCGCCGTATGCGTGGCATCCACTTGATGGTTCGCCTTCCAAGTTCCGTTCATGTGGTGGTGCGTCGTCAAAAGCACGATCCACCTGCGGAGGGTGCCCGTGGTCCAGTTGGATGTTGTTCCGGTGACAACGTGGGGTTGTTCGGAAGAACGACTGGTCTGGGGGACATGCACGGTGGGGGGAAAGCGGCCTGGACGGCCTTGGGGTCCGGCGCGGGGCTCCTGCACAGAGGTCAACGCCTTGGTCAGCATGGTGAGATCCTGGCTGGACGAGGCAGGACTGACGGTGGCGCAGCTGCGAGCGCGCCTCACGTCGGAGCACTTCGTCAGTGGCACGGTTCCTGAGCTGCGTAAGTTACGGGACCTCCTGGCCGGCGCAGACCTGACCTGGGATCTCGTCGAGGCGGTGGCAGACGTCTGCTTCCCGAACGAGCCCAGGGCCGCGTCAGACGCACGCCTGGAACCGGCGAAGCGACTTTGGCATGAAGCCAAGACCTGCCCCACAGTGATCGGTGCGGATGGCGAGCCCGCCGTCTCCGCGCGGGAGCTGCTCGAGGCACAGGAACGCACGATTGCCGCCTATGAGGAGCTGAACCGTGCCCGACAAGCCTTCGAGGTCAGCGAGCAAGCGCGACGGCAGGCCCTTCAGGTCGCCACGGTCCTCTTCGTACTGCTCGGCCAGGCCCAGGCGCAGGTCGCAGAGCTGACGCGACGTCTGGACGCGCTTCACGCTGCTGCTGACCCTGCGCGGGAACATGTGGAGACCGCTAACCGGCGCCTCGACCGAGCGCAAGGGCAGGAGAGTGACCTGCGCGTCCAGTTGGCGCGCGCGGAAGCGGAGCGGGAGAAGGCCCAACAGGTCGCGGACCACGCCGCCCGCCGAATCCAGGTCCTGGAGGACGAACTCAAGGGTCTTCGAGGGGCCTCAGGACCCTCTGTGACCTCGTCCCCCGCGGTTGAACTACTGGAACCGACAGGGTGCTCTCAGGAGGCAGACGCTGCCCTCGACGAGGTCGATGCCGCACTGCGAAAAGCAAGGGAAGTCCTGGACCGAGAACACGAAGCAGTTCAAGTAGCGGCGGACGGCCTCCTGGGTTGGCGCCCGGCAGAGCCCCCAGCGTCGGCTGACGGCGCTCCCATCACCGTCCTGCGGGGCGAGACCGTTCCCAGCGGGGACCCGCACCGCTCCGCGGACGGTGAGAAGTTGTTCGGGACAATGTCGGACAACGCTGTGACTGGCAGACGGTCGTCCCACGCCGAGGTCGCCCTGAAGTCCACCAGCATCGATGCTGTGCGTTTCGTGGCGGGCGCGACGCGCAGAATCGCGCGCGGTACTGATCTGGACGAGATCGTGATGGGGCTGTGCCGGGCCACGGTGCCGACGTTCTCGGACGCGATCCTGGTCTACCTGCGTGATCCGCTGCCGGTCGGTGACGAGCGCCCTACTGGCCCGACGGTTCTGCGTGCAGTGCGCTTCGACGGCGTACGGTTCGATCCGGTTGACGACGCTCAGCCCTTTGGCTGGCCGGAGCAGCGTGTGCAGTTGCCGGCGTCGGCTGAAGTGTGTGTGGTGTCGCCTGGTTCCGGGCTGGCTGAGGCTCTCCTTGGAGTGCGACCTCGACTAGGTGACAACGCCGTTGGCCGGAGCGCTCTGAACGACTTGCTCGGCACCGACGTGGCCACCGGTCTCGGGCGTAGGGCGATCGTCGCCCCCATGCGCGGTCGGCGACGCGTCGTCGGAGCAATCGTGCTCATCCGACGGCCCGAGCGCAGTGCGTTTGGAACAGATGACCTGCTGGTGGCCGCTCAGTTGGCCACGCACAGCGCCCTCGGCATCGACAAGGCGGTGCTGTACGGCCGTGAGGCCTACATCGCCGACGAGCTGCAGCGCACCATGCTGCCCGAGACCCTGCTCCGCCCGACCGGCCTGCGGCTTGCTTCCCGTTATCTGCCTGCGGCGGAGACCGCGCGGGTGGGCGGCGACTGGTACGACGCGATCCCGCTGCCGGGCAGCCGGGTCGCGCTGGTGGTCGGTGATGTCATGGGGCACTCGATGACCTCGGCGGCGATCATGGGGCAGCTGCGCACGACCGCGCAGACCCTGGCGGGGCTCGATCTGCCGCCGCAGGA